>JADGGZ010000115.1 GCA_019689675.1 Rhodospirillales bacterium
CGGCGGGGGGCGCCATGGGCGCGCTCGCCTTCGGCGCCCTGGGCGCCGCCGGGGGGGGGGCGCCCGGGCCGGTCCGCGAGCCGGGGCGCGGGATCCGCGCCGGCCGGCTCTTGGCGTTTCGGGAGCCTGGCATCCAGGAAGTTTTAGTTGCGAGGAGCATCGATGGCGAAGTCGTTCACGGGTCGCAAGCGCATCCGCAAGAGCTTCGGGCGGATCCCCGAAGTCGCGCCCATGCCCAATCTCATCGAGGTGCAGAAGAGCTCCTACGATCACTTCCTGCAGATGGGGGTTCCGCCCGAGCAGCGGGCCAATGTCGGCCTGCAGGAGGTCTTCCGGTCGGTCTTCCCGATCAAGGACTTCTCGGAGCGCGCCCAGCTCGAGTTCGTGAAGTACGAGCTCGAGGAGCCGAAATACGACGTCGACGAGTGCCAGCAGCGCGGGATCACCTTCGCCGCCCCGCTGAAGGTCACGCTGCGCCTCGTGGTCTGGGACATCGACGAGGACACCGGCTCCCGCTCGATCCGCGACATCAAGGAGCAGGACGTCTACATGGGCGACATGCCCTTGATGACGAAGAACGGCACCTTCATCATCAACGGCACCGAGCGCGTCATCGTCAGCCAGATGCACCGCTCGCCGGGCGTCTTCTTCGACCACGACAAGGGCAAGACGCACTCTTCCGGCAAGTACCTCTTCGCGGCGCGCGTCATTCCCTACCGCGGCTCCTGGCTCGACTTCGAGTTCGACGCCAAGGACCACGTCTACGTCCGCATCGACCGGCGCCGGAAGCTGCCGGCGACGACGCTGCTGCTCGCGCTCGATTCCGAGGCGACCGAGAAGCTGCGCGCCGAGCGCGCGGCGCAGGGCCAGGACCTGCACCCGTTCGAGGCGCAGGGCATGTCGAAGGAGGAGATCCTCCAGAACTTCTACGGCACCATCGTCTACAAGCGCGGCAAGAAGGGCTGGCAGACCGGCTTCGACCCGGCGCACTACAAGGGCATCAAGCTCGCGAGCGATCTCATCGACGCCAAGTCCGGCCAGGTGAAGGCCGAGGCGGGCACCAAGATGACGCCGCGCGCCGCGCGCAAGCTTGCCGAGGAGGGGCTCAAGGAGATCCTCGTCTCCGAGGAGGATCTCATCGGGCGCTATCTCGCCGCCGACATCATCAACGAGAAGACGGGCGAGGTCTATGTCGAGGCCGGCGACGAGATCACTTCGACCGTGCTGAAGACCCTCGCCGACGCCGGGGTGAAGGAACTGCCGGTGCTGGCGATCGACCATGTCACGGTCGGCCCCTACATGCGCAACACGCTCGCGATCGACAAGAATCTCACGCGCGAGGACGCGCTCATCGACATCTACCGCGTCATGCGGCCGGGCGAGCCGCCGACGCTCGAGACTGCGGAGGCGCTGTTCCGCGGCCTCTTCTTCGATCCTGAGCGCTACGACCTGTCGGCCGTCGGCCGGGTGAAGATGAACTCGCGCCTCGGGCTCAACACCGACGACTCGGTCCGCACGCTGCGCAAGGAGGATATCCTCGCGATCCTCAAGGTGCTCGTGAACCTCAAGGACGGGCAAGGCGAGATCGACGACATCGACCATCTCGGCAACCGCCGTGTCCGCTCGGTCGGCGAGCTGATGGAGAACCAGTACCGTGTCGGGCTCCTGCGCATGGAGCGCGCGATCCGCGAGCGCATGAGCTCGGTCGAGATCGACACGGTGATGCCGCACGACCTCATCAACGCCAAGCCGGCGGCGGCCGCGGTGCGCGAGTTCTTCGGCTCCTCGCAGCTCTCGCAGTTCATGGACCAGACGAACCCGCTGTCCGAGATCACGCACAAGCGGCGCCTTTCGGCGCTGGGTCCGGGCGGCCTTACGCGCGAGCGCGCCGGGTTCGAGGTCCGCGACGTGCATCCGACGCACTACGGCCGCATCTGCCCGATCGAGACCCCCGAAGGGCCGAACATCGGCCTCATCAACAGCCTGGCGACCTACGCGCGCGTCAACCAGTACGGCTTCATCGAAAGCCCGTACCGGCGCGTCAAGGACGGCAAGGTGACGGACGAGGTCATCTATCTCTCGGCGATGGAAGAGGGGAAGTACACGATCGCGCAGGCGAACGTGGCCGTCGACGCCAAGGGGTACCTCGTCGACGATCTCATTTCCTGCCGCAAGGCGGGCGACTTCGTCATGGCGCGCCCGACCGACGTCGAGCTCGTCGACGTGTCGCCCAAGCAGCTCGTGTCCGTCGCCGCGGCGCTGATTCCGTTCCTCGAGAACGACGACGCCAACCGCGCGCTGATGGGCTCCAACATGCAGCGCCAGGCGGTGCCGCTCCTGCGTGCCGAGGCGCCGCTCGTCGGCACCGGCATGGAAGAGACCGTGGCGCGCGACTCCGGCGTCACGATCGTCGCCAGGCGCGCCGGCGTCGTCGACCAGGTCGACGCCACCCGCATCGTGGTGCGGGCCACCGAGAACAACACGGCCGGCTCGCCCGGGGTCGACATCTACAACCTGCTGAAGTTCCAGCGCTCGAACCAGAGCACGTGCATCACCCAGCGTCCGCTCGTGAAGAAGGGCGACGTCGTCAAGGCGGGCGACATCATCGCCGACGGGCCGTCGACGAAGCTCGGCGAGCTCGCGCTCGGGCGCAACGTCCTCTGCGCCTTCATGCCCTGGAACGGGTACAACTTCGAGGATTCGATCCTCATCTCCGAGCGGATCGTCTCCGAGGACGTCTTCACCTCGATCCACATCGAGGAGTTCGAGGTGATGGCCCGAGACACCAAGCTCGGCCAGGAGGAAATCACCCGGGACATTCCGAACGTCGGCGAGGAGGCGCTCAAGAATCTCGACGAGGCCGGCATCGTCTACATCGGCGCCGAGGTGAAGGCGGGCGACATTCTCGTCGGCAAGGTGACGCCGAAGGGCGAGTCGCCGATGACGCCGGAAGAGAAGCTGCTGCGCGCGATCTTCGGCGAAAAGGCGTCGGACGTGCGCGATACCTCGCTGCGCCTGCCGCCGGGCGTCTCCGGCACGGTCGTCGAGGTGCGGGTCTTCTCGCGCCGCGGCGTCGACAAGGACGAGCGCGCGCTGGCGATCGAGCGGGCCGAGATCGAGCGTCTCGCCAAGGACCGTGACGACGAGCGCGCGATTCTCGAGCGCAGCTTCTATGCGCGCCTCAAAGAGCTGCTTCTCGGCGAGACCGCCGTCTCCGGGCCCAAGGGCATGAAGTCCGGCTCGAAGGTGACCGAAGAGCTGCTCGCCGGCTACACCCAGGGGCAGTGGAAGCAGATCGCGATCCGCAACGACGAGAAGATGGCCGAGATCGAGGCCTTGAAGAAGCAGATGGACGAGGCGAACGACGCCTTGAACAAGCGCTTCGAGTCCAAGGTCGAGAAGCTGCAGCGCGGCGACGAGCTGCCGCCCGGCGTCATGAAGATGGTGAAGGTCTTCGTGGCGGTGAAGCGCAAGCTGCAGCCCGGCGACAAGATGGCGGGGCGGCACGGCAACAAGGGCGTCATCAGCCGCATCGTGCCTGTCGAGGACATGCCGTACCTCGAGGACGGCACGCCGGTCGACATCGTGCTCAATCCGCTGGGCGTGCCGAGCCGGATGAACGTCGGTCAGATTCTCGAGACCCATCTCGGCTGGGCCTCGGCCGGCCTCGGACGGCAGATCGGCGAGATCGTCGACAAGATCGGGCGTCAGGCCGCGAAGCCCCAGGACCTGCGCAAGTTCCTCAACACGATCTACACGGACAAGGAAGACCAGGCCGACATCGCGGCGCTCACCGACGAGCAGCTCCTCGAGCTGGCCGGCAACATCCGCAACGGCGTGCCGGTCGCCAGCCCCGTCTTCGACGGCGCGCGCGAGGACGACATCGTCGCCATGCTGAAGCAGGCGGGACTCGACCCGTCGGGCCAAGTGACGCTCATCGACGGCCGGACGGGCGAGCCGTTCGACCGCAAGGTCACGGTCGGCTACATCTACATGCTGAAGCTGCATCACCTCGTGGACGACAAGATCCACGCGCGGTCGATCGGCCCGTACAGCCTCGTCACCCAGCAGCCGCTGGGCGGCAAGGCGCAGTTCGGCGGCCAGCGCTTCGGCGAGATGGAGGTCTGGGCGCTCGAGGCCTACGGCGCAGCGTACACGCTCCAGGAGATGCTTACGGTCAAGTCCGACGACGTCTCCGGCCGCACCAAGGTCTACGAGGCGATCGTCCGCGGCGACGACAACTTCGAGGCGGGCATTCCGGAGTCGTTCAACGTCCTCGTGAAGGAACTCCGGTCGCTCGGCCTCAACGTCGAGCTCGAGCAGCGTAGCTACTGATTTCCACGAACGTCTCTCCCGTCCGCCAGGGTGCGGCGGGCGGGAGAGGCAGAAGGGATCCCGAATGAACGACCTTATGAATATCTTCGGCCAGCAGGTCGGCCCGCAGAGCTTCGATCAGATCAAGATCTCGATCGCGAGCCCGGAGCGCATCCGCTCCTGGTCCTACGGCGAGATCAAGAAGCCCGAGACGATCAACTACCGTACCTTCAAGCCGGAGCGGGACGGCCTCTTCTGCGCCCGCATCTTCGGGCCGATCAAGGACTACGAGTGCTTGTGCGGCAAGTACAAGCGCATGAAGTATCGCGGCATCATCTGCGAGAAGTGCGGCGTCGAGGTCACGCTGTCGAAGGTGCGCCGCGACCGCATGGGCCATATCGAGCTCGCCTCGCCGGTGGCGCATATCTGGTTCCTGAAGTCGCTGCCGAGCCGGATCGGCCTCCTCCTCGACATGACGCTCAAGGATCTCGAGAAGATCCTCTACTTCGAGAACTACGTCGTGGTCGAGCCGGGCCTCTCGCCGCTGAAGCTCCACCAGCTCCTCACCGAGGACGAGTACCTGCAGCACCAGGAAGAGCTCGGCGAGGACAGCTTCCGCGCCGAGATCGGGGCCGAGGCGCTGAAGACGATGCTCTCGGCGATCAATCTCGAGGAGGAGCTCGAGAAGCTTCGCACCGAGCTGCGCGAGACGACCTCGGAGGCCAAGCGCAAGAAGCTCGTGAAGCGCCTCAAGCTCGTCGAGGCCTTCATCGCGTCGAACTCGCGTCCGGAGTGGATGATCCTCGACGTCATCCCGGTGATTCCGCCCGAGCTGCGCCCGCTGGTCCCGCTCGACGGCGGCCGGTTCGCGACCTCGGACCTCAATGACCTCTACCGCCGCGTCATCAACCGGAACAACCGGCTGAAGCGCCTCATCGAGCTGCGCGCGCCCGACATCATCGTGCGCAACGAAAAGCGCATGCTTCAGGAGGCGGTCGACGCGCTGTTCGACAACGGCCGTCGCGGGCGGGTCATCACCGGCGCCAACAAGCGGCCCTTGAAGTCCCTTTCCGACATGCTGAAGGGCAAGCAGGGCCGGTTCCGCCAGAACCTCCTCGGCAAGCGCGTCGACTATTCGGGCCGTTCGGTCATCGTCGTCGGCCCCGAGCTGAAGCTGCACCAGTGCGGCCTGCCGAAGAAGATGGCGCTCGAGCTCTTCAAGCCCTTCATCTACTCGAAGCTCGAGCTTTACGGGATGGCGTCCACGATCAAGGCCGCCAAGCGCATGGTCGAGAAGGAGCGGCCGGAGGTCTGGGACATTCTCGAGGAGGTGATCCGCGAGCATCCGGTCCTGCTGAACCGCGCGCCGACGCTCCATCGTCTCGGCATCCAGGCGTTCGAGCCGATTCTCATCGAAGGGAAGGCGATCCAGCTGCATCCGCTGGTCTGCACCGCCTTCAACGCCGACTTCGACGGGGACCAGATGGCGGTTCACGTGCCGCTGTCGCTCGAGGCGCAGCTCGAGGCGCGCGTCCTCATGATGTCGACGAACAACATCCTTTCGCCCGCGAACGGCAAGCCGATCATCGTGCCGTCGCAGGACATCGTGCTGGGACTCTACTACATCACCCTCGAGCGGCCGGGCGAGAAGGGCGAGGGCATGGCGTTCGCCGATCTCGGCGAGATCGAGCAGGCGCTCGCTGCCGGCGCGGTTTCCCTCCACGCCAAGATCACGGCCCGGGTCTCGACCGTCGACAAGGACGGCAATCCGGTGATGAAGCGCGTCGTCACGACGCCGGGGCGCATGCTGCTCTCCGAGATCCTGCCGCGCCATCCGAACGTCGGCTTCGAGATGGTGAACCGCCTTCTCACGAAGAAGGAGATCTCGAACGTCATCGACCAGGTCTACCGCCACTGCGGCCAGAAGGAGACCGTGATCTTCTGCGACCGCCTCATGGCGATCGGCTTCAGTCAGGCGTGCAAGGCCGGCATCTCGTTCGGCAAGGACGACCTCATCATCCCCGCCAAGAAGGAGAAGCTCGTCCACGAGGCGCAGGAGAAGGTGAAGGAGTACGAGCAGCAGTACCTCGACGGCCTGATCACGCAGGGCGAGAAGTACAACAAGGTCGTCGACGTCTGGTCGTCCTGCACCGAGAAGGTCGCCGAGGAGATGATGAAGGTGATCCGGGAGGCGAAGCCCGGGCAGCCGATCAACTCCGTCTGGATGATGGCCGACTCCGGCGCCCGCGGCTCGGCGGCGCAAATCAAGCAGCTCGCGGGCATGCGCGGCCTCATGGCCAAGCCCTCGGGCGAGATCATCGAGACACCCATCATCTCGAACTTCAAGGAAGGGCTCACGGTGCTCGAGTACTTCAACTCGACGCACGGCGCCCGGAAGGGCCTCGCCGACACGGCGCTCAAGACCGCGAACTCGGGCTATCTCACCCGGCGCCTCGTCGACGTGGCGCAGGACGCGATCATCGTCGAGGAGGATTGCGGGACGACGCGCGGCCTGACGATGCGCCCGGTGGTCGACGGCGGCGAGATCATCGCGCCGCTCTCCGACCGTATCCTCGGCCGCACGGCCGCCGTCGACGTGATTTCGCCGCTCGACGGGACCGTGATCGTCAAGGGCGGCGAGCTGATCGAGGAGGAGGCGGTCGACCGTATCGAGCAGGCCGGCCTCGACGCCGTCGCCATCCGCTCGGTGCTGACCTGCGAGGCGAAGGTCGGCGTCTGCGCCAAGTGCTACGGGCGCGACCTCGCGCGCGGCACGCTCGTCAACATCGGCGAAGCGGTTGGCGTCATGGCCGCGCAGTCGATCGGCGAGCCCGGAACGCAGCTTACCATGCGCACCTTCCATATCGGCGGCGCGGTGCAGCGCGGCGCCGAGCAGTCCTCGATCGAGGCGCCGCTCGACGCGACGGTTCGGGTCAAGAACCGCAACGTCGTCAAGAACTCGGAAGGCGTCGCGATAGTCATGGGCCGCAATCTCGAGGTCGTGCTCGAGGACGCGGAAGGACGCGAGCGGGCCCGGCACCGGATCCCGTATGGTGCCAAGCTCCTCCTCGACGACGGCAAGAAGGTGTCGAAGGGCGACCGGATCGCCGAGTGGGATCCGTACACGATTCCGATCATCACCGAGCGCGACGGCTTCGCCCATTACGTCGATCTCGTCGAGGGCGTGTCGATGCGCGAGGTGGTCGACGAGGCCACCGGAATCTCGTCCAAGGTCGTGGTCGACTGGAAGCAGCAGCCGCGCGGCGGCGACCTGCGTCCCCGGATCGTGCTTCGCGACAAGAACGGCGAGGCGCTGACCCTCGCGAGCGGCTCGGAGGCGCGCTACTTCCTCTCGGTCGACTCGATCCTCTCGGTCGAGAACGGGGCCGAGGTGAAGGCGGGCGACGTGATCGCGCGCATCCCGCGCGAGAGCTCGAAGACGCGCGACATCACCGGCGGTCTGCCGCGCGTCGCGGAGCTCTTCGAGGCGCGCAAGCCGAAGGATTTCGCGATCATCAGCGAGATCGACGGCCGCGTCGAGTTCGGCAAGGACTACAAGACCAAGCGCCGCATCGTCGTGAAGAACGAGGAGACCGGCGCCGAGGTCGAGTACCTGATCCCGAAGGGCAAGCACATCTCCGTCCAGGAAGGCGACTACGTGCAGAAGGGCGACCTTCTGATGGACGGCAACCCGGTGCCGCACGACATCCTGAACGTGCTCGGGGTCGAGGCGCTCGCCTCCTATCTCATCAACGAGATCCAGGAGGTCTATCGGCTGCAGGGCGTCAAGATCAACGACAAGCACATCGAGGTGATCGTCCGGCAGATGCTGCAGAAGGTCGAGATCGTCGAGCCGGGGGATACGACCTTCCTCGTCGGCGAGCAGGTCGACCGCAGCGAGTTCGAGGCCGAGAACGCCAAGACCGAGGCGGATGGCGGTCGCCCCGCCACGGCCCGGCCGGTGCTCCAGGGCATCACCAAGGCGAGCCTGCAGACGAACTCGTTCATCTCCGCGGCCTCGTTCCAGGAGACGACGCGCGTGCTCACCGAGGCGGCGGTCTCGGGGCGCGTCGACAACCTCGCCGGGCTCAAGGAGAACGTCATCGTCGGCCGGCTCATCCCGGCCGGCACCGGCAGCGTCATGGCGCGTTGGCGCGAGATCGCCGCCGAACGCGACCGCCAACTCCAGGCGGTCACGGCGGCTGCGAACGAGGCCGCGCCCGAGCGCGAGAAGAAGACGGCGTAAGGCCGCCGCCCCCGTCAGCGAAGACGAAGGCCGGAGGGGATCCTCCGGCCTTTCTTCTTTCGCCAAAGTCCGCTCGCGCCCGTTCTCGGCCCCGGAGATGCCGCCGCGCTCTGAACTCGCCTCTGCCGTGAGCCGCCGACGAGCCTCGTCGGCGTCGGCGCAAATTCGTTCCGGATGCGCTTGACGGCACGGGGGGCGGTAGTTATGTTCCGCGCCTCTCCGCAAGGGGAGGCTGGCGGTAGGGAGCCACCCTAGACGCAGCCCGGGGCGACCCGAAATCCATTCGGCTCAGCGCCGTGCGAGACGGCGCGCAAACAAAGGCAGTTGCCGCTCATTCAACGCCGCGCCGGCGGGATTGGCCCGCCGAGGGAGCGCGGCATGGCGTTTGACGAGGTGCGTTAGACCGGATGCCGACGATCAACCAGCTGATCCGCTCGCCGCGGGTGCCGCAGAAGTCGCGCAACAAGGTGCCGGCCATGGAGGCCTGCCCGCAGAAGCGCGGCGTGTGCACGCGCGTCTACACGACGACGCCGAAGAAGCCGAACTCGGCACTGCGCAAGGTCGCGCGCGTCCGCCTCACCAACGGGTTCGAGGTCACGTCCTACATCCCCGGCGAGGGGCACAATCTGCAGGAGCACTCGGTCGTGCTGATCCGTGGCGGTCGCGTCAAGGACCTGCCCGGCGTCCGCTACCACATCATTCGCGGCGTCCTCGACACCCAGGGCGTCAAGGACCGCCGCCAGCGCCGATCGAAGTACGGCGCCAAGCGTCCGAAGTAAGGAGAGAAGGGATGTCCCGCCGTAGGGCCGCCGAAAAGCGCGAGGTTCTCCCCGACCCGAAGTTCGGGGACGTCGTGCTGTCGAAGTTCATGAACGTGCTCATGTACGAGGGCAAGAAGTCGGTCGCCGAGACGATCGTCTACGGCGCGCTCGAGCGCATCCAGAAGCGTAGCGGCCAGGAGCCGGTGAAGGTCTTCCACGACGCCCTCGCCAACGTGAAGCCGGCCGTCGAAGTCCGCTCGCGCCGCGTCGGCGGCGCCACCTACCAGGTTCCCGTCGAAGTGCGCGCCGACCGCAGCCAGGCATTGGCGCTGCGCTGGATCATCGCCGCCGCCCGCGCGCGCGGCGAGAACACGATGGAGGAGCGCCTCGCGGGCGAGATCTCGGATGCTGCGCAGAACCGCGGCGCTGCGGTGAAGAAGCGCGAGGACACGCATCGCATGGCGGACGCCAACAAGGCGTTTTCGCACTATCGCTGGTAAGGCTGCCACTATGGCCCGTACGACACCGCTCGACCGCTATCGCAACATCGGCATCATGGCCCACATCGATGCCGGAAAGACGACGACGACCGAGCGCATACTCTACTACACCGGCAAGTCCTACAAGATCGGCGAGGTGCACGAGGGCACCGCGACGATGGACTGGATGGAGCAGGAGCAGGAGCGCGGAATCACCATCACCTCGGCCGCGACGACCTGCTTCTGGCGCGACCATCGCATCAACATCATCGACACGCCGGGCCACGTCGACTTCACCATCGAGGTCGAGCGCTCGCTGCGCGTGCTCGACGGCGCGGTGACCGTGTTCGACGGCGTCGCCGGCGTCGAGCCGCAGTCCGAGACGGTGTGGCGGCAGGCCGACAAGTACGGCGTTCCGCGGATCTGCTTCGCGAACAAGATGGACCGGACGGGCGCCGACTTCTATCGCTGCGTCCAGATGATCGTGGACCGCCTCGGCGCCCAGCCGCTCGTCGTCCAGCTGCCGATCGGGATCGAGAGCGACTTCAAGGGCGTCGTCGACCTGGTGCGGATGAAGGCGGTGATCTGGCACGAGGAGACGCTCGGCGCGAAGTTCGACGTCGTGGACATCCCGGCCGAATACGCCGAGAAGGCGGCGGAGTACCGCTCCAAGCTGGTCGAGACGGCGGTCGAGATGGACGACGCTGCTCTCGAGGCGTATCTCGGCGGCGAGGAGCCGGACGAGGCGACGCTCATCAAGTGCATTCGCAAGGGCACCGTCGCATTCAAGTTCGTGCCCGTGCTCTGCGGCTCGGCGTTCAAGAACAAGGGCGTGCAGCTGCTGCTCGACGCCGTGGTCGACTATCTTCCGTCGCCCGCCGACGTGGAGGCGATCAAGGGCGTCAAGATGGGCACGGACATCGAGGTCGTGCGGAAGTGCTCGGACGACGAGCCGCTCGCGGGGCTCGCGTTCAAGATCATGACCGACCCCTTCGTCGGCTCGCTCACCTTCGTGCGCCTCTACTCGGGCGTGATGACCGCGGGCTCCACCGTCCTCAATTCGGTGAAGGACAGCAAGGAGCGCATCGGGCGCATGCTGCAGATGCACGCCAATCACCGCGAGGACATCAAGGAGGCGCGCGCCGGCGACATCGTCGCGCTCGCCGGGCTCAAGAACACGACCACCGGCGACACTCTGTGCGACCCGAACAACCCGGTCGTCCTGGAGCGCATGGAGTTCCCGGAGCCGGTGATCGAGATCGCGGTCGAGCCCAAGACGAAGGGCGACCAGGAGAAGATGGGCGTCGCGCTCGCGCGGCTCGCGACCGAGGATCCCTCGTTCCGCGTGAGCGTCGATAACGAGAGCGGCCAGACCGTGATCAAGGGGATGGGCGAGCTCCACCTCGAGATCATCGTCGATCGCATGAAGCGCGAGTTCAAGGTCGACGCGAATATCGGAGCGCCGCAGGTCGCCTACCGCGAGACGATCAGCCGCGTCGCCGATGTCGACTACACGCACAAGAAGCAGACGGGCGGCTCCGGCCAGTTCGCGCGCGTCAAGATCCGCTTCGAGCCGCTGCCTCCGGGTTCCGGCTTCCAGTTCGCGAACGAGGTCGTGGGCGGCAACGTCCCGAAGGAGTATATCCCCGGCGTCGAGAAGGGCATTCGTGCGTCGATGGAGTCCGGACCGCTCGCCGGCTTCCCGGTGATCGACTTCAAGGCGACGCTCTACGACGGCGCGTATCACGACGTCGACTCGTCCGTGCTCGCCTTCGAGATCGCGGCGCGCGCCGCCTTCAAGGAGGGCATCATGAAGGCCGCGCCGAAGCTCCTCGAGCCGATGATGCGGGTCGAGGTGGTGACGCCCGAGGAGTACATGGGCGACGTCATCGGCGACCTGAACAGTCGTCGCGGCCAGGTCACGGGTATGGACAGCCGGGGGAACGCGCGCGTCGTCACCGCGATGGTGCCGCTCGCGAACATGTTCGGCTACGTCAACACCCTGCGTTCGATGAGCCAGGGCCGCGCGCAGTACACCATGCATTTCGATCACTACGAACAGGTCCCACAGGCGGTTGCGGACGAGGTCCGCGCCCGCATGGCCTGATCCTCTAGGAACGGAGAAGCCGAGAATGGCGAAGGCGAAATTCGAGCGGACGAAGCCGCACTGCAACATAGGGACGATCGGGCACGTGGACCACGGGAAGACGTCGCTGACGGCGGCGATCACGAAGGTCCTT
>JADGGZ010000116.1 GCA_019689675.1 Rhodospirillales bacterium
GCCCAGCCCCGCCCACGTCTTCGCCCGCCGTGATGCCGACGAGCCCGGCTTTGGCCGCCGCAACGTAGAAGTCGCGCGGAAACGCCTTGTCGCGATCGGCTTCCTGCCAGCGCGGGCCGACCTCTCGATCCGAGAAGCGGCGGCAAAGCTCCCGAAACTCCAACTCGTCGACGGAGTTCCGAGGACGCGGACGCCGCGCATTGAGATCAACCATTTCCGTGCCTTCCTGAACCGAGATGCCCCCGAACCGCGTCGGTCACCCCCGGGAGCGCGAAATTCTCGAGCATGGCCGGGAGCGAACGCGCCGCCCGCTCGGCGGCAGCGCCTCTCATCGATGCCGCGGTACGCCGGCCGAGCAGCAACGCAGAGGCGCGCTCGGCATAGAACTCGACCCGGGCGTTCGCGAGCACCGGGAACTGCGCCGCCGGCAGAATTTCGGTGACGAGGTTCCACGCCTCCGCCTCGGCCGCGCTCAGCAGCTTTCCCGAGGCGCAGAGCGTCCACGCCTGCGCCGGCGATATCTTCTCGATAAGCGCAGCATGGACCATCGCCGGATACATGCCGAAACGGATCTCGGGGCAGCCGATGACGAGATCGCTCGAGGCGATGGCCAGATCGCTCAGCGCCGCGATCATCGCGCCCGCTCCGAGCGTCCTGCCGTGGAGGAGCGACAGAGTCGGTATCGGCGCCTCGCTCATCGCCGCGGTCAGCGCGACGAGCGCCTCTCCCTGCCGACGGAGCGCCTCTTTCCCCGAGGCGAACTCGGCGATATCCGCCCCGCCGCAGAATCCCTTCTGGCCTCGCCCCTCGAGAACGACGAGCTCTGTCTCCTTTCTGCTGCCGGCTTCGCGTATCGCGTCGGCCAAGGCGAACATCATCTCGGCGGTAAGCGCGTTGACCTTGCCGGGCCGGTCGAGCGCGATCCGCATGACGCGGCTGCCGCCTTCCACGACGATGCTCATGCCGACCGCACCGTCATCAGAGCGTCGAGCGCCAGGACCCGTCCATCGCGGGCGACGACCAGCGGGTTGATCTCGATCTCCTCGATATCGGCATGGCGGAGGAACGAGTCCGCCAGAGCGGCGATCGACCGCGCGAGCGCATCGACGTCGATTCCGGCCCTGCCGCGGTACCCTGCGAGGAGAGGGGCCGAGCGCAGCGAGCGCAGGCGCGCAGCGATCCCGGCCGCATCGATCGGCAGAAACGCCATCGCGACGTCGGGAGCGAGCTCGACCTCGACGCCACCGCGCCCTACGACGAGAAGGGGACCGAAGACGCGGTCCCGCCGGAGCCCGAGGACGAGCTCGTGCTCGAACGACGCCATCTCCTCGACGAGAACGCCCTCGACCGGAAGGTTGCGCTCGCGGCCGAGCCGGAAGAGGTTCTCGACGGCAGAAGCGACTTCCGCCTGCGAACCGAGGTTCAGGACCACCCCGCCGGCGTCCGTCTTGTGCAGAAGCTTCGGGCTCTGAAGCTTCGCAACCGCGGGGAGCGGCGCCTTCGCGAGATTTTCCGTGCTCGACGTTGCTGCCGGGACGAAGACCGAACGGGGCGTCTCGATCCCGCCGAGCGTTCGAAGCCGTTCCTTGCTCCTTCGCTCGATCAGCGTCTCCGTCCGCAAAGCGGGCGGCGGCGGTTCGGCGCTCTCGGCCGCCTTCGGTTCAGGTTGCTGCCAGAAACGCCGAAGCCTGATCGCCCGCGCGAGGGCGCGGACGGCCTCCGGAATGTCGCCGAAGACCGGAATGCCGCGCGCGCGGAGACGGTCGATCACCTCGGGCCGCCCGCCGATCCAGACGACGGTCGTCGGCTTCCCGCCGGCACGCCGCCGCAGGTCCTCGAGTGCGGCAGCCAGCGTGTCGGCGATCGAGTGCATAAGGCCGATGAAGAGCACGAGCCCGTCGATCTCGGGAGCGGCCGCGATGGCGTCCAGAGTCTTCCGGAACATCGGCGCGTTCTGGACGATGTTGCCGGTGACATCGACAGGGTTGGCCGGCTTCGAGAATTCGGGCAGCGATTGCGCGAGGGCCTCTCGCGTCGCGGCGCCGAATTGCGGGACCTCGAGGCCGCACTCCTCGGCCTCGTCCGCGAGCAGAACGCCCGCGCCGCCGGACACGGACACGATTCCGAGACGCGGCCCGTCGGGAACCGCGTCCGCCAGGAAAAGACGCGCGACGTCGAGCATCTCGGTGAGCGAGCCGACGCGGCAAAGCCCGAACTGGTCGAAGAAGGCCTGATAGACGCGGTCCTCTCCGGCGATGGCGCCGGTGTGAGACGCAGCCGCGGCCGCCCCCGCCGCCGACCGTCCCGCCTTGATCGCCAGCACCGGCTTGCGCTTCCGGGCAGCGGCGAGCGCGGCGCGCCGGAAAGCCCGGCTATCCTTGATGTCCTCGACGTACATCCCGATGACGCGCGTCTGCGGATCATCGGCGAGGTAGTCGAGCGCCGCGGCGACGTCGATGTCGCACTCGTTGCCGGTCGTGATCCATTTGGCGACGCCGATGCCGGACCGGAGCGCGGCATCGAGCCAGTAGGCCGCAAGCGCACCGCTCTGCGACACGAACGAGAAGGAGCCGGAGACGAACTCGTTCTCCTCCATCGCCGTCGTGAACGACGCGACGAGCCGACTCTCGCAGTTGACGAGGCCCAGGCAGTTCGGGCCGAGGATCGCGACGCCGCTCTCGCGCGCTATCTCGACGAGACGGCGTTGCCTTTCCGCACCGGCCTCGCCGAGCTCCGCGAATCCGGACGTGAGAATGACGAACCCCCCGACTCCGGCCGCTACCCCCTCGCGCACGACCTGCTCGACCAGATCCGCGCCGGTCGCCACGATCGCCATGTCGACGGGTTTGCCGATCGCGCTCAGCGACGGATAGGCGCGCAGCCCCTGTATCTCGGCCTGTCGCGGATTCACCGGATAGAGAGCGCCCCGGTAGCCGAGCCGCTTCATGTAGGCGATCGGCCGTCCTCCGATCTTCAGCGGGTTGTCGGAAGCGCCCACGATCGCGACGGATTGCGCATCGACGAGACGCGAGAGCCGTTCCCGGGCCTTCTGCAGCGACATCAGGCCTCCTTCGCCGACGACGGCCGTACGCGGAGCGCGCCGAGCTTGGAAAGCGCGGCCATGAGCCCGCCGGGCATGAAGCGGATCACCGCGATGAGCAGCAACCCGTAGACGAAGAGGTGGAGCCCGGGCGCCGTCCCGCCGAGCTCGGCGCGCAGCACCTCGCCCAACGGAACGAGAAGAAGCGGACCGAGAACCGGCCCCCATACGGTTCCGGTGCCGCCGACCACAGTGAAGAGGATGATCTCGATGACGATGGTGAGACCCGCGAAGGTCTTGGGTTCGACGTAGAGCAGGAACTGCGCGTAGAAGACGCCTGCGAGCGCTGTCATGAAGGCGCTGATCGCCATCGCGAGCATCTTGTAGCGAAGCGAGGGAACCCCGATGGCGAGGGCGGCGCGCTCGTTGTCGCGGATCGTGCGGAAATAGAGGCCCGCCTTCGACCGGTAGAGCCACATCGTCAGGAGGACCGCTGCGACGGCGTGCGCGAGGATGATGTAGTAGAACGCCAAGTCGCTGCGGAAGTGGTAGTACCAGGCGGAGCCTCGCACCGGCAGCGTGAGCCCTCGGCTCGCGCCGAGAAAGTCGATGGAGGAGATCGCGAGATAGCCGAGCATGGCGAGCGCGATCGTCACCAGCGCGAAAGAGAGATGGGGCAGCGCGTAGCGGAAGCTCAGCCACGCGATGAACATCCCGATGGCGGCAGCGATCGCGCCGCCCGCGAACATGCCGATCCAGGGAGAGACGCCGAGGTGAATGTAGAGCAGCGTCGACGTGTAGGCGCCCGCCGCCAGGAACAGGCTGTGGCCGATGCAGAACTCGCCGGTGAGGCCGCCGACGATGTTCCAGGCGACGCACAGGAAGACGAAGAGCAGCGACAGGATCAGAATGTTGATCCAGTTGCCCGACATGAACCAGGGCGCGACGACCGCAGCGAGAAGGAGCAGCAGGCCCGGAAGGTGCCGCCGGATGTCGCGTGCCGGAGGGTTCGCCGCTTCCATCAATGCTCTCCGAACAACCCGTGCGGCCGGAGCAGCAGCACGAGCACGAGCGCCACATAGGGCGCCATCGCGCCTACGGTGCCGCCGAAGAACAGGGTCCCGAGCCCCTCGATGACGCCGATGATGAGGCCGCCGCCGAGACAGCCGAGAAAGTTGCCGATCCCGCCGAACACCATGACGATGAGCGCGAGAAGCGTGAGGTCGAGGCCCATCGACGGAGTCAGCGTGAACTGTGCGACGAGGAACGCGCCCGTAAGGCCCAAGAGGCCGATTCCGAGCCCGAAAGCCTTCGCCTGAACCCTGACGATCGGAATTCCCATCAGCGCCGCGGCGTCGCGGTTCTGCGTGACGGCGCGCACCTGCCTGCCGAAATCGGTGCGCATCAGCAGGACGTAAAGGAAAATGGAGAGTATCGCGGCCACTGCCGAAGCGACGAGGAGCGGAAGCGGCAGAATCACCGTGCCGAAAGCGACATTGCGGTTGCTGAGCACGGTCGGGACGCTGAGATGGTCGCCGCCGAAGATCAGCAGCATCGCGTTCTGGAGCACGAAGACCATGCCGAGCGTGAGCTGCGCGCCGACGAGAAGCCCCTCGGAGAGAACGGGCCGGACGAGTCCGCGGAAGAGCCCGGTGCCGACGAGGAAAAAGAGGCCGAAGAGCGGTACCGCGAGAAGATACGGATCGACGCCGACCGCAGCCAGAACCGCGAAGGCCGCGTACATGGCCAAGACCATGAAATCGCCATGCGCGAAGTTGAGGAGCCCGCCGACCGCGAAGATCAGCGTGAGCGAAAGGGCGACGAGGGCGTAGATCGACCCCATCAGCAGCCCTTGCGTCGTCGCCTGCAGGAGAACGTCTATCGGCATCGCTAGAGACCCAGATACGCTTTGCGCGTCGCGGGATCGTCGGCGAGCTTCGCCGAGGCGCCGGCGAGAACGATCCTGCCGTGCTCCATGACATAGCCCCGCGTCGAGACGGCGAGCGAGAGGCGCACGTTCTGCTCGGCGAGGAGGATGGTCAGCCCGTCGGCGTTCAGCCTTTGCAGCGCCTTGTAGGTCTCCTGGACGAGCAGCGGGCTCAATCCCAGCGACGGCTCGTCGAGGATCAGGATGCGCGGCAGCGCCATGAGGCCGCGCCCGATGGCGAGCATCTGCTGCTCTCCTCCGGACAGCGTCCGCGCCAATTGGCCGCGCCGCTCGGCCAGTCGCGGGAAAAGCGCGAAGACCCGCTCGAGGCTGCGCTCGCGATCCTTGCGCGCCCTCGGATTGGTCGCCCCGAGCAGGAGGTTCTCGAGGACGGTCATCCGGGGAAAGACCATCCGCCCCTCGGGCACCAGAACGATCCCGGCGGCGACCGCCTCCTCGGCCCCGCTTCCCGCGAGCTCGCGGCCGCCGAGCCTGATCGAGCCGCTCTTCGGCGCGAGCAGCCCCGAAAGGACCTTCATCAAGGTGCTCTTGCCGGCGCCGTTGGCGCCGACGAGCGCGACGAATTCCCGCTCCGCCACGCTCAGCGAGACGCCCTGGACCGCGAGCACGCGTCCGTAGCCGGCGACGATGTCGGCGACTTCAAGCACGCGTCAGATCCTCGCCGAGATAGATGTCGATCACCTGCTGGTTCGCGGCGACTTCCTCCGGCCGGCCCTCCGCGATCTTCCGACCCGACCCGAGCACCACGACGCGGTCGCTGATCGTCATGACGACTTCCATGAGATGCTCGACGAGGAGGAAGGTGATGCCCTTGTCGCGAAGACTCCGGATGAGGGCCATCACGGTGGTCACCTCGCTCGGACGCAAGCCCGCCATGACCTCGTCGAGGAGGATCATTCTGGGGCGCGTCGCGATCGCCTTGCCCACTTCGAGCGCCTTCTGATCCGGCAGCGTCAGATGGCGGCAAAGCACGTGCTGCTTGGCGCCGAGCCCGACGAGATGCGCGACCTCGGCCGCCACCTTCTTCGCCTCCGCCATCTTGACCCGGAACAGCGCCGCGGCGGTCAGCGTCTCGGCGACGGTGAGGGTCGGAAACACCTCGACGATCTGGAAGGTGCGAGCGAGTCCGGCGCGACAGATCTCGACCGGGCCGAGCCCGTCGATGCGGGCGCCGTCGAACCAGACCGTGCCCCGGTTCGGCTTCACGAAGCCCGAGATCGCCTGGAACAGGGTCGTCTTCCCCGCCCCGTTCGGGCCGATGAGGCCGACGATCTCGCCGGCGGCGACATCGAGCGACACGTCGTCGACGGCTTTGAGACCGCCGAACTGCACGTCGATGTTCTCCGCGCGAAGAAGCGGCACGCTGCTGCCGCCGGCGAGGTTCGACTGGGGCATCTGCCGGCCGACCTCTCCGTCGCCTCTAGTTGACGCCCTTGATGATCGCCTTGGCGGACGCCACCGCCTCCGGATAGACGATGTGCTTCTTGCCGTCCTTCCACTGGACGAAGAGCGGGCTCGTGCCCTCGACCAGCCCCTTGTCGTTGAAGCTGATGCCCGACACCATCATCGGCAGCATCACCTCGGGCGCGCCGGCCGGGAACTTCAGCGCCCGGAACGCCGCGTTCACCTTCTTGGGATCGGTGCTCCCCGCCTTCTCGAGGGCCGCCGCCACGAGGGTCGCCGCCTGCGCGCCGAACATGAAGCTTTGCTCGATCGGCTTGTCGGGATAGGCGGCCTGCCCTCTCCTCACCGCCTCCTTCATTCCGGGGAGGTTCGCATCGTCGCTGAAGAAGGCGAAGCCGAAGACGTCGGTGAGCGTCTTGGAAGCCACCTCGGGGGTCAGCACGTTCCAGAGCTTCTCGTCGCTGAAGCCGGCTGACCCGCCGATCCAGATCGGGTCGTCGTAGCCGAGATTGAAGCGGGCCCGGTGCAGAAGAACGCCGTCCTGGAAGTAGACGACCGAGATCACGGCGTCGGGCGCGAGGCTTTTGACGCGCAGGACGACGGGGGTCATGTCCTTCACCCCGGGCTCGACCGGGATCGCCTCGAGCACCTTGATTCCCTGCGCCTGCAGCGATTCGACGGCCGACTTCTGGACGACCTGGCCATAGTCGTTGTTGGCGTAGGTGAGGGCGACCTTCTCGATCTTCGCGCCCTTCTGGCGCAGCCACTTGACGAGGTCGCCGTAACCCTTGCCGAAATCCGCGGCCGCGATCGAGAGCGTCTGGAAGTACGGGGTCTGCGGAACGAGCGTGGTCTGGAGACCCAGGCCCCCCACCTCGTAGCGGTCGGCGACGGGCATGAACGCCTGCGCCTCGGGAGTCGAATAGGGGCCGAGGATGAAGGCCACCTTCTCGTCGTTCATGAGCCGGCGCGCCTCGAGAGACGTCTTGGTCGGGTCCGAGCCGTTGTCGGCGACGACGAGTTCGATCTTGGCGCCGCCGAGACTCTTGATGCCGCCCTTCGCGTTGATCTCCTTCACGATCATTTCCGCGCCGCGCATCACGCCGTTCCCGGACTCCGCATAGCGGCCGGTGAGCGGCATGAGGACGCCGACGCGCGCTTCCTTCGCCGATGCGGCATCGCCGGACGCACCGAGAAGCGCCGCGCCGACGAGGCCGGCCAAAACGAGCTTCAACCGTCTTTCCATCGTCTCCCTCCTGCCGGATCTCCGGCCATCATTGGTTCGCGCGGATTCGGAGATCGCCCTCGATCACCGCCTCTCCGCGCTGATTCCGAACCCACACTCGATATTTCCGCGCGCCTTCCGCAGGTCCCGTCTCGACGAGCTCCCCGCCGGCGGTCACGACGTCGTCCTCGCGCACGGGCCGCGTGAACCGGATGTCGAGGGACGCGCCCTTGGCCGCCTTGTCGCCGAAGGTCGCGCGAAGAGACTGCCAGATCAGGTTCAGCGACAGCATGCCGTGGGCGATGATGCCGCCCATCGGCGTCTTGGCTGCGAACTCGGGATCGACGTGAATCGGGTTGAAGTCGTCGGTGATCGCCGCGTAAAGCCGAATGGCTTGGCGGTCGACCCGCTTCGTGCATCGTGCGAGCTCGGCTGTCATCGCGCGTCTATGCCGCCCAGAGGATCGCCATACGGCCGGCGAAGAAGCGCTCGCCGGCAGAACCGGTCGTCGTCGACTCGAAGGTCACCCATTTCCTCTCGCCGCGCAGCTTCTTGTCGACGCAGCGGAACTCGGTGACGAGGCGGTCGCCGAGAAGCGGCAGGCGCTCGATCTCGAACCGCTGCGCGCCATGGACATTTCCGGGCGGCCGCGGCGTCAGGACTTCGCTGTAGGCGCGCATCGTGACCACCGCGACCATGCCGGCCGGCATCACTGGTCCCTGCTCGTCCTCGGGAAAAAGCTCGAACCACCGCTGGAACGCGGCCGCGTCGAGAAGCGTCTCGGAGCGGCCCATGAGGGTGCCCGGCGTGAATGACGAGAAGGTCAGGACAGGAGTCGTCATCGCGCCAGTCTCGCTTGCGGAAGCGCGACGCCCTCTCCGATCGGCTCGAAGACGACCTTGATCGGGGCTCCGATCGCGAGCGCCGACAGGTCGTCGGTTTCGACGTTCATCATCATCCGGAATCCTTCGGCCATATCGACGAGCGCGATCGCGTAGGGAACCTTCGAGCGGAACGCGTCCGTCGGTGCGCGGTGGACGACCGTGAAGGAGTGAATGCGCCCCTCTCCGCTGGCGCGACGCCACTCGACGTCGTCGCCGCCGCAGGCAACGCAGATCCGCCGCGGCGGGAATTGCGTATGGCCGCAGGATCGGCATTGCTGATGGAGAAGCTCGCCTGCCGCGGCGGCGGTCCAGAACGGCCTCGTGTCGGCATCGATGGGTGGCAGCGGACGGCTCATGTCAGGCGCGCCCCAGAACGAGCGAGCAGTGCGCGGAAAGGATTCCGCCGTCGCCGTGAACGAAGGCGAGCTCCGCGCCGGACACCTGGCGCGCCTCCGCCTCTCCGCGGAGCTGGCGCACCGCTTCGACGACATGGAACAGGCCGCCCGCCGCGCCGGAGTGCCCGAACGACAGCAATCCCCCATGCGTGTTGCACGGAAGCCGTCCATCGAGGTCGAGGGCGCCGGCCGCGATCGCCGGGCCAGCCTCGCCCTTCCCGAAGAAGCCGATCGATTCGAGCTCGACGACGAGCGTGATCGTGAAGGAGTCGTATATCTCCGCGACGTCGATGTCGCCGAGGCTCACGCCAGCACGGCCGAGCGCCTGGGAAGCGGCGTCGCGGCAGCCGAAATCGACGAGCGAGGGCGCCGCGAGGATGTGCTCGTGCGTGTTCTTCTGGCCGGCTCCCAATATCTCGATCGGTCGCTTCCTCACATCGCTCCGCGCTTCGGGGGCGCTCACGATCACCGCAGCGCCGCCGTCGGAGATGAGACAGCAGTCGAGAAGGCGCAGCGGTGTCGCAATCGGCTTGGAGGCCATCACGTCCGCGACGGTGATGGGCTTGCGCATCTGCGCATCGGGATGGCGCTGCGCGTGACGCCGATGAACGACAGCGACTTCGGCGAGCTGCTCGGGAGTGACGCCGAACTCGTGCATGTAGCGCTGCGCCACCAGCGCGTACGCCGCCGGCACGCTGATTCCGTACGGACGCTCGAATTGCGGGTGCCCCACTTCGGCGAGCGCGGCGACTGCGCCGTCGCGGCTCATCCCCGAGAGCCGGTTGTCGCCGCAGACCACGAGCACGTGTCGCGCGTAGCCCGCCTTCACGAGCGCTGCCGCCTGCATCACCATGATGCAAGCGCTGGCGCCGCCGGCCTGGATCGCCGCCGAATACGCCGGCCTGATGCCGAAGTATTCGCAGAAGACCGAGCTCAGCATGAGATGCGGTGCGGCCAGAGAATAGGCGCAGAGGACCGCGTCTACGTCCTTCGGCTCGATCCCCGCATCGCCGAGCGCGGCGCGTGCGGCTTCGGCGTGAAGACCCATCGCGGTCGACCCTTCGAGCTTGCCGACGGCGGTGTGCCCGACCCCGCTGATGATCGGCGAGCGGCTCACGACCGCTCTCCCGAACCGGAGAGCCGGTTCCAATCGAAGGCGAGCGGCTTCTTCTCGAGGAAGTCGGCGACCGCCTTGCGATGCCCTTCCGTCGCCAGTGCCACCGCCTGCGCGTAAGCCTCCATCTCGGCGAGCGCATGCTGGTCGAGATGGAACGACTGGTTGAGGATGTTCTTCGCCATGCCGAGCGCGGGGGCGGACGCATGGCGGAACCGTCCCGCGAATTCGAGCGCCCGGTCGAGAAGTTCCGCTGCCGGATGAACGCTGTGCACGATCCCGAGGGCGACGGCTTCGGGCGGTTCGACTACGCGCCCTGTGAGGATGATTTCCTTGGCGCGCTGCAGCCCGACGATACGCGGCAGGAGGAAGAAGCCACCGAGATCGGGGACGAGGCCGATGCGCACGAAGACGGCGCAGAAACGCGCCGCGGGAGAGCAGAGGATGAAGTCCGCTGCGAGGGCGAGGTTGAACCCCGCGCCGAAGGCCGGCCCGTCGACGGCGGCGATCACCGGGAGCTCGAGGTTGACGAGCTCGGCAAACCATGTGTGGAGCCGCCGGATCCGCTCGCGGTTGACCGGAACGGGACGCTCGGACTCCGTCAGCGCCTTGAGGTCGCCGCCGGCGCAGAAGGCGCCGCCGGCCCCTGTCATCACCAGGGCGTGAATCCCGCCCTCGCGGCGGACCCGCGCGACGACGTCGCTGATCTCCTCGCGCATGTCGAGGTCGAGGGCGTTCCGCTGCGCCGGCCTGTTGAGCGTCAGGAGGCCGGTGCCGTCGCGCACCTCGTAGGTGATGGCCCGGTAGGTCACGGCTTGAACCCGAGGGAGCGCGCGATGATGTTGCGCTGGATCTCCACCGTGCCCTCGCCGATCACGTAGACGAGCGCGTCGCGGTGGATGCGCCCGACTGGGAACTCGCGCATGATCCCTGCGCCTCCGTGCACGCGGATCGCCGATTCGCTGATGCGGACCGCGGCCTCGCTCGCCATCAGCTTCACCTTGGCGGCGGTCGCGGCGTCGATATCGCCCTGGTCGACCCGCCAGGCGCCGTAATAGACGAGCCACCGAACGGCCTCGATCTCGGCCGCCATGTCGGCGAGGCGATGCGCGATCGCCTGGTAGTCGCCGATCGGTCGCCCGCGCACTTTCCGCTCGCGCGCATAGGCGAGCGCCGCCTCGTACGCGCCGCGCGCCATGCCGAGGCAGTTCGCGGCGACGCCGACGCGGTTCTCGGAGAGCGACTCGAGGATGACGGGATACGTCCCCTCGCGGCCGCCGAGGAGGCAATCGTCGGGGACGAACGCCTCGTCGATGTGGATGAGCCCCGTGTCCGACCCGCGGATTCCCTCCTTCTTCATGCGATGGATGCTGAAGCCCGGGTTCGGCTGCTGGACGATGAAAAGGCTGACCGCATCGGGCGTCAGCTCGGGCCGGGTGCGCGCCGCCACGAGGATGAAATCCGCGATCGGCGCGTTCGTGATGTACATCTTGCTGCCGGTGAGCCGCCAGCCGCCGGAGACCTTCTCGGCGCGCGTTTTGAGCGCACGGATGTCGGAACCGCCGTCCGGCTCGCTCAGCCCGAAAGCGGCGATCTTCTCGCCGCGGAGCGCCGGCCGGAAGAAGCGCTCGCGCTGCTCCGCCGTACCCGCCTTCCAGATCGGCCAGATGCCGAGATGCGTGTGCGCCGACCAGGACGACGCGAAGGCCTGATTGATCCGGCTCAGCTCCTCGCGAACGATGCAGTCGGAAACCTTGTCGAAGCCGGCGCCGCCGTCCTCCTCCGGATAGCGCACGCCCAGAAGCCCGAGCTCCGCCCAGCGGCGAAACAGCTCCCGCGGGAAAATTTCATCGTCGTCGGCAGCGGAAACGAGCGGCTTCAGCTCCGCCTCGGCGAAGCGGCGCACCGTCTCGCGCAGCTGCTCCTGTTCCGGGGAAAACGAGAAGTTCATGCGACGCCTTCCGCAT
>JADGGZ010000117.1 GCA_019689675.1 Rhodospirillales bacterium
GCGGTCGGTGAGGACCTTGGTCTTGCCGGAGCCCGCCGAGGCGGCAACCCAGGCCGAGACCTCCGGGCTCGCGGCGCGCCGCTGCGCGCGCGTCGCCTCCTCGACGACGCTCATTCGCGCGTCTCCACCGCCGGCATCCATTCCTTGACGCGGGCGAGATGGAGATAGTCGCCCCAGACGGGCCCGGGTCTCAGCCGCGCGAGCGGCACGTAAGGCGTCGCCTCGTCGGCGAAGCGGGCCACGAGCGCCCGCAGGCCCGAAAGCGCGTCCTCGACGAGGGACGCGACCTCCTCGACGCCGGAGGCGGGCACCGAGATCTCCCCGGGCGTGCGGAGACCGGACACGCGCCAGTATTCGAGCGCGGCGACGGGGGCGGGCCCGAGAGCGGCGAATCCGCCCGCCGCAGCGATCGCCGCCTCGAGCGCGAGCTGCGGCGAGCGGCCGCTCGCGACGTCGTCCCGGCTCGGCGGCCTGCCGGTCTTGTAATCCACGATCGCGACGCTGCCGTCCGGGAGCCGATCGATGCGATCGGCCTTGCCGGTAAGCGTGAAGCCGTCGAGCTCGAGCGTTCCCGCGATCTCGGTGAACGATCCTGAGATCGCACGGCGCCGCGCCGTCTCGGCCGCGACAAACCAGCGCGCGACGCGCTCGAAGCGCGGCCACCAGAACGCCCAGACGCCGGGACGGTCGAGGAGCTCGCCGAGCGCCGCGCGACCGCAGGCTTCGAGGCGCGCGACGGCATCCGGCGGCAGGGCTTCCGGGTGAGCGGCGATGAAGGCGTCGAGCGCCTCGTGCACGAACTGCCCGCGCCCGGCGGCGCCGGGATCGGCGTCGAGGGGCTCGAGCGGCCTCAGGCGCAGAATCTCCCGCGCGAAGATCGAGTAGGGATCCTTGAGCCAGGTCTCGATCCGCGTGACCGAAAGGCGCTTGGGGCGGAGGGCCACCGGCGGGCGAGGCCGCGGCCGCTCTACCGGAGCGTAGGCCGATGGCCGGTCGAGAAGCGCCGCCCAGCCGAGCACGTTCTCCTTCGGCTGAAGCCGGTCGGGATTGATGCCGCGCGCCTCCAGCACGGCATCGAGCCGCTGCAGCCAGCGCGACGGCACGGTCGGCGTGCCGTCGACGCGGGTGGCGCGGGTCATCACGACTTTCGGGGCGCCCAACGCCTGCACGAAGTCGTGCGCCTCGACGCCGATGCGCCGCTCGGGGCTCGGCAGGCCGAGGGCGCGGCGCATCGGCCGCGACATCCAGGGGTCCGGACCCGGCTCGCCGGGCCATGTCCCCTCGTTGAGCCCGCCGAGGACCACGAGATCGAACTGGAGAAGCCGCGCCTCCATCAGCCCGAGGAGCACGAGCCGCGGATGGCGGCCGAATCGCGGCCGCACCACGGGACCGGCGAGAAGCGCCTCGAAGAGAGCCGGCCAGTCCTCGCCGCGAAGGACGGGGAAATCGCGCGCGGCCTCCGCGAGATCGGCGATGAAGCGGGCCGCCGCCTCGCCGGCCTCTTCTGCCCAGAGACGCGCGGCGCCCGTCTCGGAATCGGTCGCCGCGAGGGCTTCCGCGGCATCGACCGTCGCGCGGAGAAGCGCGCCGATCGTGGTCTCCTCGCGCGCGAGCTCGGCGGCGAGCGCCCCCAGGATCCGCTCGAGGCGATCCACGACGTGAAGAAGCTCGGTGCGGTCGCCGACAGCGGCGCGCAGGCCCCGAAACCCGGGCGCTGGGCGCGGCCCGCGCAGCGCCTTCAGCTCCAATCGGCGCACGAGGGCGCGGAAGGCGCCGACCGCCATGCCGCCGCCGGCGAGCGGATGCTTCAGGAGCGCGAGGAGCGGCACGGGGGCGAGCTCGCGCGCCGCCTCGAGGAGCAGGCGGAGGAAGCTGCCGGGCGGCGTGCGCGCGAGCGGCACGCCCGCGGAATCGTCGATCTCGATGCCCCAGCGCCGGAGCTCGCCCGCGACCCGCCGCGCGAGATCGCGGTCGGGGGTCACCAGCGCGGCGGTCTTGCCCGGAAACTCGAGCTGCTCGCGGAGCAGGAGCGCGATCGCGAGCGCCTCCTCCTGCGGCCCGGCGCAGTCCAACCGCCAGAGCCGGTCGAGCGCTCCGGCGGGAACCGGAACCTCGCGCCAGAGGTCGGTGGCGCCCGCGGGCCGCATCGCCGCGGCGGCGAGCGCGGCGCGTGCTTCGTTACCGGCCTCGACGCCGTGGCTCGGCCAGATCGCCACTGCCTCCGGGGCGATGTCGAGCGCTTCCAGCAGAAGCGCGAGCTCGTGCTGCGGATGGGTCTCGTCGGCGGCTTCGGCCGCGCCGATCGCCGGATCGAGCCCGGCGAGCACGATCTCGCCCGCGGGCAGCGACTTGACGACGCCGAGGAGCTCGGCGAGCGCCGGGAGCGCGCCCGAGAAGCCGGCAGCGATTACCGGCTTCGCCGGCGGGGCGCGGCGCCAGCGCTCCGCCAGCCCGCGCAGCGCCGCGTTCCGCCGCGCGACGGGCTCCAGCGCGCCTTCTGCGGCGAGAATTGCGGGCCAGTGATCGACGAGGATGCGCAGAAAGGTCAAAACCTCCTGCCAGTGCTCGGCGTAGGCGTCGGGCGCGAGCGCGGCGAGGCGCGCGGGATCGAGAGCGCCGCCCACGCTCTCGACCTCGTCGAGAAGACGGGCGAGCTCGCGCGCGAGCGCCGCGGCCTGCGCCGGAAGAAGTCGCCGCGCCATGACCAGTCGCGTGAGGAGAAGCCGCCGCCGCAGCTCCGACATGGCGGGCGGCAGCTCGAGAAGCTCGTCGCCGAGCCCCTCCTCGTCGTCGCCGATCGCTCCGACCGCCCTCAGCCGCGGCAGGAGCAGCGCCTTCGCCACGCTCCGCCGAAGGAACGCGTCGCGCAGCGCGCGGCAGGCGCGCCGCGTCGGCAGCAGCACAGTCATTTCGGTGAGCGCGACCGGATCGCCGTCCGTGCGTTCGAGAAGCCCCGCCGCGAGCGCGTCGAGGAAAGGAACGTGCGACGGAATCGTCCAGATCAAAAGTCGATGCGGCCTAGGGCGAGGAGTCTTTCCGTGAGGCCGAGAGCCTCGGGCGTGCCGACATGATACCACTCCCCGTCATGGACGATGGCGTGAAGGCGCTTCGCCTTCTCGGCCTTGTCGTAAAGAAGGTTCAATGAGAACCGGCCGGCGGGAGCGCCGTCGAAGAGGCGTCGGTGGAGAATTTGGACCCCGGCGAAGAGGAAGGGCGCCACCTCGCGCTCGCGCCGCCGCCGCGGCAGCCCGAGCGGATCGAGGACGTAATCGCCGAGCCCCTCGTAGCCGACCGCCGTGGCCGTGCGCTGCATGAGAAGAAGCGCGTCCATTCGCTCCGGGTCCCAGGCACGCGCTAGGCGCACCAGCGCCGGCACCTTCCCGTCGAGCCACATGATGTCGCTGTTGACGACGAAGAAGGTCTCACCGAGAAGCGGCAGCGCCTTGGCGACCCCCCCGCCAGTCTCGAGGAGCTCCTCCTCGAGCGAGATCTCGATCCGAGGACGGGTGCGCGCCTTCAAATGCTCGACGATCTGCTCGGCGCGGTAATGCGCGTTGACGACGGCGCGCTCGACGCCGGCGGCTTCGAGATGGTCGAGCGCGCGATCGAGGAGCGTCCGCTCGGCAACGCGCACGAGCGGCTTCGGAATGTGGTCGGTGATCGGGCGCATGCGCAGCCCGAGCCCCGCCGCGAGAACCATCGCGGTTTGCGGGATCTTCACGGAGACGGCACTCCCCGCTCCGGGACATGCCGATCGAACCACGCGGCGACGGGCGCGAGCGCCCTGTGGCGAAGGTCGCCCTCGAGGAGACGCCAGACGCGCGGGATGTGCCGCAGGTAGTGGGGCTTGCCGTCACGCCGGCAGAGGCGGGTGAAAATGCCGATGATCTTGGCGTTGCGTTGCGCGCCGAGCACGGCGTAGCTCGTCATGAAGGCCTCGCGGTCGTACGCGGGAAAGGCGGCGAAATAGCGGTCCAGCATCTCGGCCGCGAGCGCCGGCGCGACGTCGCGGCGTGCGTCCTCGAGGAGCGAGACGAGATCGTAGCTCGCGGGGCCGATCACCGCGTCCTGGAAGTCGAGGAGCCCGACCGCGCCGACGCCCGCGCGGCCGGGCAGAAGAACGAGATTGTCGACGTGGAAGTCGCGCAGGACGAGCGTGTCGGGTGCGCCGCCGGCGAGCGGCAAGACGCTGCGCCACGTTGCAAGGTACTCCTCGCGGAGCGCTGGGTCGACCGGCCGGCGGGTGATCGCCGGCAGATACCAATCGACGAGGAGAGCCGCCTCAGTCAGGAGCCGCGTTTCGTCGTAAGGCGGCAGAGCGCCGCCTCGGAACGTGCGGTGGAGATGGATCAGAACGTCGATCGCGCGGGCGTAGAGGCCCCGCTCGTCCTCGCCCTCGGCAAGGAGACGCGTATAGGTACCGTCGCCGAAGTCCTCGAGAAGCAGGAAGCCGTTCGCGACATCCTCGGCAAGCACCCCCGGTGCGCTCAGCGACAGATCGCGCAGGATCCGGTCGACCGCGAGGAACGGCCGCACGTCCTCCTGCGGCGGCGGCGCATCCATGAGGACGGCGGAGCGGCTCCCGAGTCGCAGCCGGTCGTAGTGGCGGAACGAGGCGTCGCCTGCGAGCCTGCCGCGCTCGGCATCGCCCCAGCCCGCCCGCTGAAGGAATGCGCGTAGCAGCGCCTCGCGGCTCATCGGATCCGCGCCCGCCGACCCTCGCCGGCGATCTCGAGCAGGATTTCGCGCCGACGCGCCGGCAGCAGGGACCCGAGCCGCTCGGGCCATTCGATGAGGCTGATGCCCGAGGCGAACGCCTCCTCGATCCCGAGCTCCCACGCCTCCTCCGGGTCCTCGAGGCGGTAGAGGTCGAAGTGCCAGATCGTGCCCTTCGGCGTCTCGTAGGTCTGGACCAGCGTGAAAGTGGGGCTCGGGACCTCCTCGTCGGGGCGCGTCAAGGCCCGGATGAAGCCGCGCGCAAGGGTCGTCTTCCCGGAACCCAGCGCCCCGCCGAGGGCGAAGACGTCACCAGGGGCGGCATCGAGCGCGAGTCGCGCGCCGAGGGCGAGCGTCGCCTCCTCGTCGGCGAGATCGACGACCTCCGGAACGGTCGCGGGGGGAGACATCGGCACCCCTTGTACGCGAGCCTTCCGCCCCGTCAAGAAGGCGTGATAAGGCTCGCCCCATGAGCGAGACACACCGCACCGACGTAGCGATTATCGGCGCCGGACCCGTGGGGCTCTTCGCCGTCTTCGAATGCGGCATGCTGAAGATGCGCTGCCACGTCGTCGATGCGCTCGACGTGCGCGGCGGCCAATGCGCCGCGCTTTATCCCGAAAAGCCGATCTACGACATTCCGGGCTACCCCGCGATCGAGGCGGCGGCGCTGGTCGAGAAGCTCGAGGAGCAGGCGGCGCCCTTCCAACCTCAATACACGCTCGGGCAGCAGGTCGAGCGGCTCACCCCGCAGCCCGATGGACGCATCCTCGTCGAGACCTCGGGCGGCGTCAGGATCGACGCGCGGGCGGTCATCATCGCGGCCGGGGTCGGGGCGTTCGGGCCGAACCGGCCGCCGCTCGAGGGAATCGAGCGATACGAGGGCAAGAGCGTCTTCTATTACGTGAAGCGGCGCGAGGACTTTCGCGGCAAGCGCGTCCTCATCGCCGGCGGCGGCGACTCGGCGCTCGACTGGGCCCTCAACCTCGTCGACATCGCCGAACGGGTGATGGTGGTGCATCGCCGGCCGAAGTTCCGCGGCGCCCCGGAGTCGGTCGCGCGGCTGCAGAAGCTCGCCGAAGAAGGGCGGCTCGACCTCATCGTTCCTTACCAGCTCTTCAGCCTCGAAGGCACCGACGGCGCTCTCGCCTCGGTGACCCTTGCCGACCTCCAGGGCGGAAAGAAGACCGTGCCGGCGGATGCCCTCCTCGCCTTCTTCGGGCTCGCCATGAATCTCGGGCCGATCGCGAATTGGGGCCTCTCGCTCGACGACAACAAGCATCACATCAAGATCGACCCGGCGACTTGCGCCACGAGCGTCCCCGGCATTTTCGCCGTCGGCGACATCGCGACCTATCCCGGGAAGCTCAAGCTCATCCTGTGCGGCTTCTCGGAGGCGGCGATGGCGGCGCACGCGATCTACCCGCTCGTTCACCCCGGCGAGGCGCTCCACTTCGAGTACTCGACGACGAAGGGCGTCCCGGCCGGCTGACGGCGACGCACGCCGTAGCACGCGAGCGCCTCGGAACCGCGGCGCGGCGCGCCTGTTGATCAGACTCCCGAGCCTGGAGAGGATCACATGGCAGCGCCGAAGTCGGCAGAAGACATTCTCGTTACCGAGCTGAAGGAGATCTACAGCGCCGAGAAGCAGCTCGCGCGGATGATCCCGAAAGTCGTCAAGAACATCTCGTCCGAGCGTCTTCGCGAGCTCCTCGAGGAGCGCCGCGACCAGGGCACGTCCCTGATGGAGGACATCGAAGCCGCGCTGGACGAGCTGGACGCATCGAAGTCACGGCCGAAGAACGTCGCCGCGGAGGGGCTCATCGAGGACGTCAACGAGCACATCGAGTCGATCGACGACGACCGGATGCTCGACGCCGTCCTGCTCGCGTCGATGCAGAAGATCGAGCACTACTGCATCGCGGCGTGGGGAACCGCCGCCGCCCTCGGCCGGCTTCTCGAGAACAAGAACGTGACGCAGTCGATGGAGCGGGCGCTCGAGGAAGGCAAGCGCCTCGACGAGGAGCTGACCGCGCTCGCCGCGGAGGAGATCAACCCCGCGATGCTCGAAGGCGAGGAAGCGGAGGAAGAGGAAGAAGAGGAGGAGAAGGAGAAGCCGCGCGCCAGGGGCAGGCGCGTCAAGACTTAAGACCGCTTTTCGGCGAACCGCCGCCGCCCCAGCGACCCGAGCCGGGGCGACGGCGGGCGCGGCGCGCGCTCAGCCCCGGCGCCACTCTTCGCGGAGCATCGCGAAGAGCACGTGGTCCTGCCACTTGCCGTCGATGAGAAGGTATTTCCGCGCGTAGCCCTCCTCGCGGAACCCGACCTTCCCGAGGAGGCCGCGGCTGGCGACGTTGGTCGGCAGGCACGCCGCCTCGACGCGATGCAGCCTCAGGTTCTGGAAGGCGAAATCGAGGGTGAGGCCGAGCGCCTCCGTCATGTAGCCGCGCCGGGCGAAGCGAGCGCCGATCCAATAGCCGAGACTCGCGCACTCGGCGACGCCGCGGCGGAGATTGGAGAGGCCGATCCCGCCTACGAGCGCCCCGTCCTCGACCCGGAAGATGAAGAAGCTGTAGCCCTGGTCGGTGCGCCAATCGAGCGCGTAGCGGCCGAGCCGGCGGCGATAGGCGGCGCGGGAAAGCGCGTCGCTGGTCCACGCCGGCTCCCACGGAACGAGGAAGTCGCGCGAGGCGCCGCGCAGCTCGGCCCATTCCTGCCAGTCGCCCCGCTCGGGCGGACGAAGGAAGACGCGGGCGCCTTGCAGCCGCACCGACGGCGGCCCGATCGCGAAGAGCCGCGGCAGGCGAAGGCCGCCGTTCTCGCCGGAGGGAGGGGGTTCAGGCGCGGAGCCGGGCACGGATCCGGTCGAAGGGCTCGATCCGGCGCAGCGGCCCGAGCGCGGCGAAGGTGGGCTCGCCTTCGAGAATGCGCCGGGCGATGCGCCGGACCGCCGTCTCGTCCACGGCCTCGATGCGCTGAACGATCTTCGCGGGATCGAAGAGCTCGCCGTGCACGAGAAGGTGCTGGGCGAGCTGCTCGCAGCGCGAAGCGGTGCTCTCGAGCGCCATGAGGATGCCGGCCTTCAGCTGGGCGCGGGCACGCGCGAGCTCGCCGGCGCCGAGGCCGTCGGTGGCGCGCGCGAGCTCCTCGCACATCACCGGCATGAGCTCTTCGACCTCATCCTCGCCGGTCCCGGCATAGACGCCGAAGACGCCGCCGTCCCGGAAGGACTGGGTGAAGGTGTAGATGGAGTAGACGAGGCCGCGCCGCTCCCGGATCTCCTGAAAGAGGCGCGAGGACATGCCGCCGCCGAGCGCGGTCGACAGCACGGCGGCGCTCCAGTGGTCGGGATCGGCGAAGGTGACGCCCGGAAAGCCGAGCACGAGATGCACCTGCTCGAGCTCGCGCTCCTCGCGGAAGTCGCCCCCGACGTACAGCGCGGGCTCGGTGCGCGCCGAGCTCTCGAGCGGCAGGTCCGAGAAGAGCTTGCCGGCGAGCGCGACCAGCCCGTCGTGGTCGACGGCCCCCGCCGCGGCGAGGACCATCTTGCCGGCGGCATAGTTCTCGCGCAGGTAGCCCGCGACGCGGTCGCGCGGGATCTTCGCGATGATCTCCGGACGGCCGAGCACGGGACGGCCCATCGCCTGCTGGGGAAAGGCACGCTCCTGAAAATGATCGAAGATGACGTCGTCGGGCGTGTCGTTCGCCTGTCCGATCTCCTGGATCACGACGGTGCGCTCGCGGTCCAGCTCCTCGGGGTCGAAGAGCGAACGCTGGAGAATGTCGGCAAGGATGTCGACCGCGAGCCCGACATCCTCCTTCAGCACCTTGGCGTAGTAGGCGGTCTGCTCGCGCGCGGTATAGGCGTTGAGGTGTCCGCCGACCGCCTCGATCTCCTCCGCGATCGCCTGCGCCGAGCGCGTCGTCGTGCCCTTGAACGCCATGTGCTCGAGGAGATGCGCGACGCCGTTGATCTCCGCCGGCTCGTGCCTCGTGCCGACGTCCACCCAGACGCCGAGCGACACCGTGTCGACCCCCGTCATCCGGTCGGTGACGACTCGGAACCCGTTCGGGAGGCGCGTGAGGCGGACGCTCATGCCGTCACCCTCGCGACATCGCGGACGAAGCTCTGGACGGCCTCGAGGTCGTTCGGCAGCACCGTCACCCGCTCCTTCCGCTCCATGAGGTCGGCGAGCGCCGGCGGCAGCGCCGGCCGCACCCCGGTCGCCTTCGCGACCGCGTCGGGAAACTTCGCCGGATGGGCGCAGGCGAGAGCGACCATCGGGTTGCCCTTCTCGGCGCGCGCGGCGGCGACCGCCACGGCGCTGTGCGGATCGAGGAGCTCGCCCGTCGCGCGCCAGGTCGCGGCGATCTCGGCGAGGGTCGCCTCGTCGTCGACCCGATGGGCCGAAAAGAGGCTCCGCGCCGCCTCCCATTCCGCCGCCGTGGTCGGCAGCGTCCCGGTACGGCGGAACGCCGACATCGCGGCGGCGACCGCAGCGCCGTCGCGGCCCTTCAGCTCGAAGAGAAGGCGCTCGAAGTTCGACGAGACCTGGATGTCCATCGAGGGGCTGAGGCTCGGCTCGACCGCGCCGATCGTCATCCGGCCCGAGGAGATGAAGCGCTGCAGGATGTCGTTGCGGTTGGTGCCGATCGCAAGCCGCTCGACCGGCAGCCCCATCCGGCGCGCGACGTGGCCGGCGTAGACATTGCCGAAGTTCCCGGTCGGGACGGTGAAGGAGACGGAACGACGCGGCGCACCGAGCGCGACGGCGGCGGCAACGTAGTAGACGATCTGGGCCATGACGCGGGCCCAGTTGATCGAGTTCACCGCCGAGAGCTGCAGCTCCTCGCGGAAGCGCGCGTCCGCGAACATCGCCTTCACGAGGTCCTGGCAATCGTCGAAGGTGCCCTCGATCGCGACCGCGTGCACGTTCGGCGACGGGATCGTCGTCATCTGGCGGCGCTGCACCTCCGAGGTGCGGCCTTTCGGGAAGAGGATCACGAGGTCGACCAGCTCGCGATCGCGGCAGGCCTCCATCGCGGCGGATCCGGTGTCGCCCGACGTGGCGCCCACGATCGTGACCCGCCGCCTGCGCCGCGCAAGCACCGCATCGAAGAGCCGGCCGACGAGCTGCAGCGCGTAATCCTTGAAGGCGAGCGTCGGCCCGTGGAAGAGCTCGAGCAGCCACAGCCTCTCGTCGAGCTGCTTCAGGGGCGCCACCGCGGCGTGGCCGAAACCGGCGTAGGCGTCGGTGACGAGACGGCGGAATTCCGCCTCCTCGAGCGCGTCGCCGACGAAGGGCAGCATCACGCGCGTCGCGAGCTCGGCGTAGGGGAGCCCCGCCAGCTCCTCGAGCGCGAGCGCAGGCAGGCGCTCGGGCACGTAGAGCCCGCCGTCGGGCGCGAGCCCGGCGAGGAGGACGTCGTCGAAGCCGATCGTCCCGGGGGTCGCGGCGCGGGTGCTGACGTATCTCATGAAGGGGCGCGAAGGTACCGCCCGCCCAGCGCCGCGGCAACGCCTCGACCGGCAGGGCCCCGCCGCCGGCCCGCCCCCGAAGCGGGCCGGCCAGCCTGAAAAAACAGGATAACAACAGGTGCATTTCGGCAACACCCCGGGCGCTCGGCATCCCATTCCCGGCTTGCGACAGAGGGTGCCATCCTGAGCATCAACATGTCCAATATATAGATTGAAGTTCCTTTTTGGGAATAGTTGGGCGCATTGTGCATTGCAGCAAACGCATGAATTCAACCCTTGCGCTGCGGCGCGCGAGGCTCCAGTTTCCGCGACCGTTCGCCGCGGGCGGCGGCGGCGTCCGGCGAGGCGCCCCGCTCGGGGCGGCTTCGTCAGCCGGCCAGAGGTCGCACGGCACGCCGGTCCATCTTACATCGGCAGCGTCCCTCGACGCCGAACGCCACGCCATTCATCGGGGAGAACGAAGTGACAGCTCATTCCGACGCTGCCGCGCACGCTCGCAGCGGGGCACCGCGGCGACCGATCTCGCGCCGCGCCGTCTTCTGGCGCGTCGCGATCATGTCCCTGCTCGTGCTCCTCGTGCTCGGCGGCCTCTACGGCTTCGACCGCTTCCGCGACCAGGCGATCGCCGATTTCTTCGCGAAGAACCAGCCCCCGCCGACTCCGGTCGCGGTCGCCGTCGCCAAGCTCGAGGACGTGCCGCGCTATCTCCCCGCGATCGGCACGCTCGCGGCCGTGCGGCAGGTCACGGTCGCGCCCGAGGTCGCCGGCCGCGTCACCACGATCAGCTTCGAGGCGGGCGCGACGGTCTCGGCGGGCGCCCCCCTCGTGCAGCTCAACGACAAGACGGAGCGCGCGGATCTTCTCGCCCTCAAGGCGCAGGCTCGCCTCGCCGAGCTCAACCTCGCGCGCTCGCGCGAGCTGCTCGAGCGGCAGGCCACGGCGAAGGCCACCGTCGACCAGCAACAGGCCCAGCTCGACGAGATCAACGCCAACATCCAGAAGACCGAGGCGCAGATCGCCTACAAGCTGATCCGCGCGCCCTTCGACGGCGTGCTCGGCATCCGGCAGGTCGACATCGGCCAGTTCCTGAACGCCGGGACCCCGATCGTGACCTTGACCGACCTGTCGCGGCTCTACGTCAACTTCACGCTTCCCGAGCAGGCGCGGCCGCAGCTCGCCGTCGGGCAGGCGGTCGAGATCACGAACGACGCCTTTCCGGGCAAGGTCTTCGCCGCGCAAGTGACGGCGATCGAGCCGCAGGTGAGCGTCGAGACCCGCTCGATCAAGGTCCAAGCGACGATGGAGAACCCGGAGCATCTCCTGCTGCCGGGCATGTTCGCCAATGTCCGCGTCGTCCTGCCGCCGCAGAAGGACGTCGTGACGATCCCCGAGACGGCGGTCGACTACACGCTCTACGGCAACTCCGTCTTCGTCGTCCGCGAGGAGAAATCGGAGGACGGAACCCCGGCCCTGAAGGTGGTACGGACGCCGGTCGAGACGGGCGACCGCTTCATGGAGCGCGTGGTCGTCCTCAAGGGCGTCGCACCGGGCGACCGGGTCGCGGCCTCCGGCCAGCTCAAGCTCAGCAACGGCGCTCCCGTGACGATCAAGGAGTCGAGCGCGCTCACAGTGCCCGAAGAGCTGCCGCTCCACTGAGCCACGGGAATCGATTCGCATGACACCGCCCCGCCCCGTTCGCGCCGCCCC
>JADGGZ010000010.1 GCA_019689675.1 Rhodospirillales bacterium
TCGGTATCGATCCAGCCCGGCAGGATGGCGTTCACCTGGATCCCGTCCGCGGCCCACGCGGTCGCGAGCGCCTTCGTCAGCTGCACGATCGCGCCCTTGCTCGCGGCGTAGGCCGGGGCGAACGGCGCGCCGAAGATCGACATCATCGATCCGATATTGATGACCTTGCCGCGGCCCGAACGTTTCAGCGCCGGATAGGCCGCCTGGGCGGCGAAGAAGGCGCCCGTCAGATTCGTCTCGATCACCGCGTGCCACTCGGCGGCGGTGTAATCCTCGGGGCGCTTGCGGATCGCCATGCCCGCATTGTTCACGAGTATGTCGAGCCCGCCCAGCCGCGCCTCGGTTTCGCGCACCATCGCGCGCACCGACGCCTCGTCCGTCACATCGACCGCGACGAAAGCGGCCTCGGCACCGAGCGCCTTCAGCTCGGCGAGCGCCGCTTCCGCCTTGTCGGCCCGGCGGGCCGCGATCATCACCTTCGCGCCCGCCGCGGCGAACCCCTTCGCCATGCCGAGCCCGATCCCTCCGTTGCCGCCGGTGACGAGCGCGACGCGCCCGCCGAGATCGAAAAGCTTCATGCCGCCTCCTGTCGCTTGATCATTCAATTCGTTTCGGATATTTTGATGACCATATCATGCATGGACGCGAGCCCGCATTGTGTACCGCGAACGAGGTTTTGACGAGCGCTCCGTCGGCGGCCGGTCCTGCATTTTCCCTGCATTTGCAGGAGGCGAGCGGGCGGATTGACTTCGCCTCCTCCGCCTCTATTGTGCGCCGCACCCATGCCCACCGCGCCGTCCTTCCAGTCGCTCATCCTGACGTTGCAGCGTTTTTGGGCGGACCAGGGCTGCGTCGTGCTCCAGCCGTACGACGTCGAGGTCGGGGCCGGGACCTTCCATCCGGCGACCACCTTGCGCGCGCTCGGGCCGGAGCCCTGGCGCGCCGCCTATGTCCAGCCGTCGCGGCGGCCGACCGACGGCCGCTACGGCGAGAACCCGAACCGGCTCCAGCACTACTACCAGTTCCAGGTGATCCTGAAGCCGGCCCCCGCGAACAGTCAGGCGCTCTACCTCGAAAGCCTCGATGCGCTCGGCATCGACCGCCGCCTCCACGACATCAGATTCGTCGAGGACGACTGGGAGAGCCCGACCCTCGGCGCCTGGGGCCTCGGCTGGGAAGTCTGGCTCGACGGCATGGAGGTGACGCAGTTCACCTATTTCCAGCAGGTGGGCGGCATCGAGTGCGATCCCGTCTCGACCGAGCTCACCTACGGGCTCGAGCGCCTGGCGATGTACGTGCAGGGCGTCGAGAACGTCTACGACCTCGACTTCAACGGCGTCGAAGGGCCGGGGCGAATCACCTACGGCGACGTCTTCAAGCGCAACGAGCGGGAGTTCTCGGCCTACAACTTCGAGTTCGCGAATACCGCGAAGCTCTTCGAGCATTTTCGCGACGCCGAGGCCGAGTGCCAGGCGCTCCTCGAGCGGCGCCTCGCGCTCCCCGCCTATGACCAGTGCATCAAGGCGAGCCACACGTTCAATCTGCTCGACGCGCGTGGCGTGATCTCGGTGACCGAGCGCGCTTCCTACATCGCGCGGGTGCGGGCGCTCGCGAAGGCGTGCTGCGAGGCGTGGCTCGCCGGCAGCGATTCCGCGCCGGCGCCGGGCGGGAAGGCGTAGCGTGCCCGACCTTCTCTTCGAGCTCCTCTCGGAAGAGATCCCGGCGCGCATGCAGGCGCGCGCGGCCGAGGACCTCGCGCGCATCGTCGGCGCGAAGCTCGAAGCCGCGGGGCTCGGCTACAAGGCCGCGCGGAGCTACGTGACGCCGCGCCGCCTGACGCTCGTCGTCGAAGGACTGCCCGAGGCGCAGGCCGACGTGACCGAAGAGCGGCGGGGGCCGCGGGTCGATGCGCCGGAAAAGGCGATCGAGGGCTTCCTCAAGGCAGCCGGGCTCGGCTCGCTCGCGGAATGCGAGAAGCGGGATACCGGCAAGGGCGTCTTCTGGTTGGCGGTGATCCGCAAGTCCGGGCGCCCGACCGCCGAGGTGTTGCCGGGTCTCCTGCGCGAGGCCGTCTACGACTTCCCTTGGCCGAAATCGATGCGCTTTCCGGCGGCGCCCTTCCGCTGGGTGCGGCCGCTCCAGAGCGTTCTCTGCCTCTTCGGCGGCAAGGTCCTGCCGATCGAGCTCGGCTCCGTCCCCGTCGGCGACACCACCGAGGGGCATCGCTTCCTAGCCGGGCAGCGGGTCCGCGTGAAGGATTTCGCCGACTACCGCGCGAAGCTCAGCGCCGCGAGCGTGGTCCTCGATCCCGTCGAGCGGCGGCAGAAGATTCTCGAGGGCCTCGAGCGCGAGGCCGGGCGTCGGGGGCTGCGGCTCAAGGATGATCCCGCGCTCCTCGACGAGGTCACGGGCCTCGTCGAATACCCCGTCGTGCTCGCCGGCCGGATCGACGACGCATTCATGGACGTGCCGCCCGAGGTGCTCACCACCTCGATGCGCGCCCACCAGAAGTACTTCGCGTGCCTCGGCAGCGACGGGAAGCTGGCGCCGCACTTCCTCCTCGTCGCGAACACCACGACGAGCGACAACGGGGCCGCGGTGGTCGCGGGCAACGAGCGCGTTCTTCGCGCCCGGCTCTCCGACGCCAAGTTCTTCTGGGACCAGGACCGCAAGGTGCCGCTCGAGAGCCGGGTGCCGAAGCTCGCCGAGCGGATCTTCCACGCGAAGCTCGGCACCGTTCTCGACAAGGTGCGCCGCGTCGAGGCGCTGGCCGAGGCGCTCGTGCCGTTCGTTCCGGGCGCCGAGAAGGCGCTCGCGCGCCGGGCCGCGCTCCTCGCCAAGGCCGACCTTTCCTCCGGCATGGTAGGCGAGTTCCCCGAGCTGCAGGGCGTCATGGGGGCCTATTACGCCCGGCACGACGGCGAGGACGAGGCCGTCGCCGCCGCCGTCGCCGAGCACTACTCGCCTCTCGGCCCCTCCGACCGTTGCCCGACCGCGCCGGTCAGCATCGTGGTGGCGCTCGCCGACAAGATCGACAGCCTCGCCGCGTTCTTCTCGATCGACGAGAAGCCGACCGGGTCGAAGGATCCTTACGCGCTGCGCCGCGCCGCGCTCGGCGTCATCCGGCTCATTCTCGAGAATCGCCTTCGGGTGCCGCTCGCCGCGATGTTCGACCGTGCGGCCGAGCTCGTCGCCGGGCAGCTCGGCGGCGGCACGCTCTTCGTCCGCGCGCCGGGCTGGAGCCGCGAGCTGAGCCGCGTGGCGGTCGACCTCCTCGGCTTCTTCGCCGACCGGCTCGAGGTGCATCTGCGCGAGAAGGGCGTTCGGCACGACCTCATCGATGCGGTCTTCAGCCTCGGCGGCGAGGACGACCTCGTTCGCCTCCTGTCGCGGGTCGCCGCGCTCGGCGGGTTTCTCGAGAGCGAGGACGGCGCCAACCTGCTCGTCGCCTACCGCCGCGCCTCGAACATCGTCCGGATCGAGGAGAAGCGCGACGGGCGCTCCTACGACGAGGCCCCAGATCCGGCGCTCCTCGACTTGCCCGAGGAGAAGGCGCTCTTCGCGCGGCTCGGCGAGGCCAGGCACGCGGCCGGCGCCGCCCTCGCGCACGAGGAATTCGAGCGGGCGATGGCGGCGCTCGCGGCTCTCCGGCGGCCGGTCGACGAATTTTTCGATCGCGTGACCGTTAATGCTCCGGAAGCCGAATTGCGCGCAAATCGTTTGCGCCTCCTCTCGGAAATCCGGGCGACGCTCGGGCGTGTCGCCGACTTTTCGCGGATCGAAGGGTGAAGAAGATGACGAAGTGGGTCTACAGCTTCGGCGGCGGCAGCGCCGAAGGCCGCGCAGACATGAAGAACCTTCTCGGCGGGAAGGGCGCCAATCTCGCGGAGATGTCGAGCCTCGGCTTGCCGGTCCCGCCCGGCTTCACCATCACCACCGAGGTCTGCACCTACTTCTACGCCAACAACAGGACCTATCCGGCCGATCTCGAGGCCCAGGTCGAGGCGGCGCTCGCCGGCCTCGAAAAGGCGATGAACGCGAAATTCGGCGACGCCGAGAATCCGCTTCTCGTCTCGGTCCGCTCCGGCGCCCGCGCCTCGATGCCGGGCATGATGGACACGGTGCTCAACCTCGGCCTCAACGACGCGACCGTCGAGGGCCTCGCGCGCCGCGCCAACGATCCGCGCTTCGCCTACGATTCCTACCGGCGCTTCATCCAGATGTACGGCCAGGTCGTGCTCGGCGTCGACCACCATCACTTCGAGGAGCTTCTCGAGAGCCACAAGAACGATGTCGGCGCCGGGCTCGACACGGATCTCAAGGCCGAGGACTGGAAGGAAATCGTCAAGGGCTACAAGGCCGTGGTCGAGCGCGAGCTCGGCGAGCCTTTCCCGCAGGATCCGAACCGGCAGCTATGGGGGGCGATCGGCGCCGTCTTCGGTTCCTGGATGAACCAGCGCGCGATCACCTATCGGCGCCTTCACGGCATCCCCGCCGATTGGGGGACGGCGGTCAACGTTCAGTGCATGGTCTTCGGCAACATGGGCGACGACTGCGCGACCGGCGTCGCCTTCACGCGCAACCCTTCGACGGGCGCCAACGAGTTCTACGGGGAATACCTCGTCAACGCGCAGGGCGAGGACGTGGTCGCCGGAATCCGCACGCCGCAGCATCTGACGATCGCCGGCAAGGAGGCGAACAAGTCGACGCTGCCGGCGATGGAAGAGGTGATGCCCGACGTCTTCAAGCAGCTGCTGGAGGTGCGGGAGAAGCTCGAGAAGCACTACCGCGACATGCAGGACATCGAGTTCACGGTGCAGCAGAAGAAGCTCTACATGCTGCAGACGCGGACCGGGAAGCGCACCGCCCAGGCGGCGCTGAAGATCGCCGTCGACCTCGCGCGCGAGGGGCTCATCGACCGGAAGGAGGCGGTGCGGCGCATCGATCCCGCTTCGCTCGATCAGCTTCTCCATCCCCGGCTCGATCCAAAGGCGAAGAAGGAGATTCTCGCGCGCGGCCTGCCCGCCTCGCCAGGCGCCGCCTCGGGCGCGGTCGTCTTCTCCGCCGACGAGGCCGAGGATCGCGCCCAGAAGGGCGAGTCGGTGATCCTGGTGCGTATCGAGACGAGCCCCGAAGACATCCACGGGATGCACGCGGCGAAGGGCATTCTCACGACCCGCGGCGGCATGACGAGCCACGCCGCCGTGGTGGCGCGCGGCATGGGCAGGGCGTGCGTCTGCGGCGCCGGCGACCTGCGCATCGACTACAAGGCCCAGACGATGTCGGTCCGCGGCAAGACCATCAAGGCCGGCGAGACGATCACGATCGACGGCTCGACCGGCGAGGTGATGGCGGGCGCGGTGCCGACCATCCAGCCCGAGCTCTCGGGCGATTTCGCGACGCTGATGTCCTGGGCGGACGAGATCCGCACCATGAAGGTGCGGGCCAACGCCGAGACGCCGCTCGACGCGCGGACCGCGCGCAAGTTCGGCGCCGAGGGAATCGGCCTCGCCCGCACCGAGCACATGTTCTTCGAGGGCGACCGCATCGTGGCGGTCCGCGAGATGATCATGGCCGACGACGCCGAGGGCCGGAAGAAGGCGCTCGCGAAGCTCCTGCCGATGCAGCGCGGCGATTTCGAGGAGCTGTTCCGGATCATGGAGGGCCTGCCGGTGACGATCCGCCTCCTCGACCCGCCGCTTCACGAGTTCCTCCCGAAGACCGAGGCCGAGTTCGAGGAGATGGCGAAGGCGACGGGCAAGGACCTCGCCGCGATCCGCCATCGCGCGGCCGCGCTCCACGAGGCCAACCCGATGCTCGGCCATCGCGGCTGCCGTCTCGCCATCACCTGGCCCGAGATTCCGGAGATGCAGGCGCGGGCGATCTTCGAGGCCGCCTGCAACGTGCAGAAGGAGACCGGAACCCCGGTCTGCCCCGAGATCATGATTCCGCTCATCGCCACCGTGAAGGAGTTCGAGATCCTGAAGAAGATCGTCGACGAGGTGGGCGCGGCGGTGATGAAGGAGAAGGGCGTCAAGATCGACTACCTCACCGGGACCATGATCGAGCTGCCGCGCGCAGCGCTTCTCGCCGACAAGATCGCCGAGTCGGCCGAGTTCTTCAGCTACGGCACCAACGACCTGACGCAGACCTGCTACGGGCTTTCGCGCGACGATGCCGGAAGCTTCCTGCCCGACTACCAGAAGCAGGGCATCTTCGAGCAGGATCCCTTCGTCTCGATCGATCCGGAGGGCGTGGGCGAGCTCGTCCGGATCGCGACCGAGCGCGGCCGCAAGACGCGCAAGAAGCTGAAGCTCGGCATTTGCGGCGAGCACGGCGGCGACCCGGCGTCGGTGTTCTTCTGCCAGGAGGTCGGGCTCGACTACGTCTCCTGCTCTCCCTACCGGGTGCCGATCGCGCGCCTCGCGGCGGCCCAGGCAGTCCTCATGGGCAAGCGGGAGATCGCCACGACGGCTTGAACGCGACTTTCTTGCGCCGCCGCAAGTAACGCCGGAGAAAAAATCTTCGGCGTTAACCAATTGTTCAGCTTAGTCGTCGTAGAAGAGACTTACGGTACGCGAGTGCCGTAAGTCCTTCGGGCTTTTCCTCCCTGAAAACTCGGGCCGCGGTCTCTGCGGCCCGTTTCTTTTCAAGCGCTTGCGGGCTGGGAACCGCGGCGCTGCTCGTCCGTTGGCGCGGGCATGCTCGCCCCCGGCCTCCTCGCTCTCGCGGCTCTCCTCCTGCTCGCGCCGGCGGCCGAGGCGAGCAGCTGCGCCGAGGAAGCCGAGCTGCTCGCCCGGCAATACGGCCTCGCCGGCGCCGGCAGCACGCCCCCGCCGGAAGAGCGGGGCACCCGGCCGGCGCTCGAATCGCCCCCCTCGCCCGAGGCGCGCCGCCCTGCGGAAGGCGCGGGCTCGACCGCCCCGCCGCTCGACCCGGCGCGCCGCGCCCGCATGGAGGCTGCCGTCGCGTCCGCGCGCGCCGAGGACGACGAGCGGCGATGCTTCGAACTGCTCGAGGAGGCGCGGTCGGCCGCGTCGGGCGCGAGCGAGGCGCGCTGAAATCGCCTGACGGCGAAGCGCGACAACGCGCCGCAGCCGGCCTCGCGCCGTCTTCCGTGCCGGAGGCTTCGAGGTTCCGGTCCCGACGGGAAGAAGCCGCCTCGCGGCTGCGTTGTCCGCACGAGCCGGGTAGCCCTCGAAAGGGTCAGGACGGTTCAGCGCATTCTCCTTCGTCCGGCGAGTTTCCGTAGCACCTTCGTTCATGTCGTCATCCCACGTTCCGGCGCTGCGCACCTACGTGCGCGCGCTGCGCGAGGCGCGGCCATGGTGGCCGCATCTCGGCCTCATCCTCGTCCTCGGGCTCGCCGGCGCTCCCCTCGCCCTGCTGACGCCGCTGCCGCTCAAGATCGTCGCCGACTCGGTTTTGAACGACGCGGCGCTGCCGTTTCCTGTGGGGCTCCTCGACGCAGAGCCGCTCGTCGTGGCGGTCGGGCTCGCGGTCGCTCTCGTCTTCGTCAATCTCGCGCACCGGATCGGCGAGTGGCTCTTCCGCGAATGGGTGGGAGAGAGGATGGTCGCGCGTTTCCGCGCCAAGCTCTTCGAGCGGGCGCTGATGGTCGCGGCTCCGGGGCAGGAAGCGGCGGCGACTCAGGACCTCGCCTTCCGCATCATGAGCGACGCGCCGGCGCTGCAATGGACGGCGGTCTACGCCTTCATTCCGGTGGTGGTCTCGCTCGTTTCGCTCGGGGCGACGCTCTGGGTGACGACGGCGATCAGCCCGGCGCTCGCCCTGACGGCGCTTTTGACGACGGCGCCGGCCATTCTTCTCATTCACGTCTCGCAAAAGCGGATGCGCGGCCGCTGGCACGACGTCCGCGAGCGCGAGAGCGCAGCACAATCCGTCGTGCAGGAGGTTCTCGGCGCGCTTCGCCTCGTTGTGACCTTCGGGCAGGAGCGGCGGGAGGTCCAGCGCTACGAGGAGGCCTACGGTACGGCGGTCGCGACCAAGCTGCGCGCGCTTCAGGCCCAATCGGCGCTGGGCGGCGCGCTCTCGCTCTCGACCGGGCTCGGCGCCGTGGTGATCCTCTGGATCGGGGTGCGCGAAGTCCAGGCCGGGCTCCTCAGCATCGGCGACCTCTTGCTCGTCATCGCCTATGTCGCGCAGCTCTACGAGCCGCTGCAGCAGATCGGGACGCACATCACCGGACAGCAGCAGGCGATCGCCAGCGCCGAACGCGCCTTCGCGCTCCTCGACCGCGCCCCCGTCGTGGAGGACAGCGGCGCAATGCCGATGGACCGTGCCGACGGCGACGTCTCGTTCCGAAACGTCGCCTTCGCGTATCCGGGGACAGACGAGCCCGTGCTCGCCGGCGTGTCGCTCGACGTCCCGGCGGGCAGCTTCGTCGGCATCGTCGGCCGCACCGGCACCGGCAAGAGCACGCTCGTCAACCTTCTCGTCCGCCTCTTCGATCCGAAGGAGGGCCAGATCCTGCTCGACGGCACGGATCTGCGGGACTTGCGGCTTTCGGACCTTCGACGCCAGTTCGCGGTCGTGCCGCAGGATCCGATCCTCTTCTCGACCACCGTCTTCGACAACATCGCCTATGCCAAGCCGGGCGCAACGCGGGCCGAGGTGATCGCGGCGGCGAAGGCGGCCCAGGCGCACGACTTCATCATGAAGCTGCCGGACGGCTATGCGACCCCGGTCGGCGACCGCGGCGCGCGCCTTTCGGGCGGCGAACGGCAGCGCATCGCGCTCGCCCGCGCCTTTCTCAAGGACGCGCCGATCCTCATCCTCGACGAGCCCACCAGCGCGATCGACACCGCGACCGAGGGCGCGATCGTCGAGAGCCTCGAACGCCTCGTCCGCGGCCGCACTACCTTCATGATCGCGCACCGGCTTTCGACTCTGCGCAGGGTCGATTTCGTGCTGCGGGTCGAGAACGGCAGGCTCGCCGTCGAGCCCCCGCCGCATCCGGCGCCGGCGTTGGCGGCGGCCGCGTGATTGCCTTTCCAGCAATGCGTAACTAACTTGCCGCGGCCATGTCGGATTTCGCTCTCTCCGCCACGGCGGCGGAGCAGCGTCATCTCCGCATAGCGGCGATCGTCGGGCTCGTCGTCACTCTGGCGCGGCTCCTATGGCTCGCGGCGGGGACGACGGATCTTTATCCGGACGAGGCGCAGTACTGGCTCTGGTCGCGCACGCCGGACTGGGGCTATTACTCGAAGCCGCCCATGGTCGCCTGGATCATCGCGGCGACGACCGGGGTCTTCGGCGATTCGACGTTCGGGGCGAGGGCGGCCGCTCCGCTGTTCCATCTCGGCACCAGCCTTCTCGTCTATGCGCTCGCGCGGCGCCTCTACGATCCGAGGACGGCATGCTGGGCCGCGGTCACCTTCGTGACTCTCCCGGGAATCAGCGTCTCCTCGCTCATCATCTCGACCGACGTTCCGCTGCTTTTCTTCTGGGCCGCTTCTCTCTACTTCTTCGTTCGCGCGCGCGAGGCGGGCGGCTGGGGCTGGTGGCTCGCCCTCGGTATGGCACTCGGGCTCGGCCTCCTCGCGAAATACGCGATGGCGTACTGGATCATCTGCGGCGCGCTCTTCTCGATCGTCGAACGCTCGGAGCGCCGCCACCTCCCGCGGCTTCTCGGCGCATTTGCCGTGGCGCTCGCGGTCTATGCGCCGAACTTCGCCTGGAACGCCGCCAACCAATTCGTGAGCTACGCGCATACCAAAGAGAACGCGCATCTTTGGGGGCCGCTCTTCCATCCGTTGCAGCTCCTCGAGTTCCTGCTCTCGCAGGCGGGCGTGTTCGGCCCGATCCTCTTCGCAGCGCTTCTCGTGCTGCTCGCGATGCGTGCTTTCGGCGACGGGCGCGACCGTCTCCTCGCCTGGTTCTCCCTGCCCGTTCTCGCAGCCGTGACGGCGCTGAGCCTCCTGTCGCGCAGCAACGCCAACTGGGCGGCGCCCGCCTATGTCGCCGCGACGATTCTGGTCGTCGCCTGGCTGCTGCGCGGCGGGCGGACGCGGCTCGTCTCGGCCTCGGTCGCGCTTCATGTCGCCATCGGCGCGCTGCTCATGGGCGGGGCCGAGACGGCGGCGGCGCTCGGCGCGCCTCTGCCGGCGAAGTTCGACCCGTGGGTGCGCCTGCGCGGCTGGTCCGAGATCGGCGAGACGATCGGGGGGCTGCTGGCGCAACGTCCGGGCTTCGTCATCGCGTCGGACGACCGCGAGGTCCTGGCAGCGCTCGCCTACTACGTTCGGCCCGGACCGCCGCCCCTCGCGAAATGGAACGCCGACGGGATCGTCACCGACCATTTCGATCTCACGGCGGACATGCGGCCCCTGGTGGGCCGGGACTTCCTCTTCGTCACGGAGGGCGACGATCAGCACGCGGCAGAACTGGCGAGCTATTTCCGTTCAGCGGCCAAGCTGACGGTCGTCCGCACAGCCCGACGCAGCTACGCGGTTTGGGAGCTCAAGGGCTTCCGCGGTTACGACCGGGCGTCTTGAGCGCGATCTCGCCCGCTTCCTTCTCGAGGATGAGCCAGTGGAGGAGCCAGGCCGTCGCCGCGACCGCGACGCCCGAGAACACGACGTCGGAAAGGAAATGCCCGCCTTGGGCGATGCGCGCGAGCCCGAAGAAAGCGCCGAGCGCGACCACCCCCGCGGCGGCGGCGTAGCGGCGGGGCGGCGGCAGCAGAAAGGCGAGCGAGAGAAACCAGAAGGCGATCGCGGGGTCGCCCGCGACGAACGAGCAGTTCTTCACGCACTGATCGGAGACGAGGGGGGCCGGCGTGAAGCGCTTGGTGCCGCCGAACTCGGTCACCTGCGACGGCCGTGCCCGGCCCCAATTGTCCTTGAGGCCGGTGTTGACGACGAGACCCGGGCCGAGGACGAGCGACAGGGCGAGGCAGAGCGCGATGCGCCGACCGCGTCTGGTGCCCCGGGCGCGGAACGCGAAGGCGAGAATGCCGATCGCGATGGAGGCGGTGAGGTAGGGCGTCCCTTCGTGCACGAGCCGGAAGGCCCAGTAGTCCCGAAGAAAGAAGCCGTCGTCCGGGCGCCAGAAGAGGCGGGTCGTCCAGAGGTCGATTTCGGGAAAGAGCCAGAAGAGGAGCGCGGCCGCGCTCGCCGCGACGGCGAAAAAGGCCGGCCTCATGCGGCGCGGCGGGCCCGGGCAACGAGAAGGCGCTCGATCGCTTCGGCCGCGCGTCCCGTGTCGTTCACCGTCGGATAGCTCCATGTCTCGATCCGTCCGGCGAACGGCCGGGTGATGCCGGTACGCTCGAATCCCTCGTGGAAGCGACGGAATTTCGCGGATCCGCCCGGGAGATGGAGGACGTGAACCGGCTTTCCGGTGGCTGCCGCCTCGCTCACCATCGAGACGGAATCGCCGGTAACGACGATCGCGTCGGCGAGGGCGAGGAAGCCGAAATAGGGGTTGTCTCCGTTGCCGTCCCAGATGAACGCCGGCAAGCCCGAGAGCCGCTCGCGTAAAAGCCGCTCTCCTTCGGCGCCCGTCCGCCGCGACGGCGTGACGAGGAGCCCGTAGCCGGAACGGGCGAGCGCCGCGAGCTCTTCCGCGATCCGTTCCAAGGCCGCGAGGTCGAGACGGAAAACCTTGTTGTTGCCGCCGATGAGGACCGCGACTCGCGGTCGCGGAACGCCGGCGAGCCGGCTTTCCCACTCGGCTGCGCCGGCGCGGAGCTTCTCCGGCGTGACGCGGTGCACGGCGCCGCGCGTCACGAGGACATTGCGTCCGCGCAGGCGGTCGTGCTCGGGGATGACAAGGAGATCGAATCGGGCGCGCGCGAATCGGGGGTCCTGGACATGGGCGAGAATCGTGGCGCCGGCGCTCGCGCGCTTCACCGCGAGGGCCGCGACCGCGCTCTGCCGGCCGCAGCCGATGAAGAGGTCGGGCCAGGGCGGCGCGAGCCTATCGCCCCTCGGCGAGAGCGCCTGCGCCGGTTCGAGCCACGGAACGGGCGGCAGTCGGCTCCAGGGAAACCGAAGGGTGATGACCTTTTCCTCGAACGGGCGACCCAGCGCCTCGGCGAGCCCCAACACCTGGCTGCGGATTCCGACCTTCCCGTCATGCACCGCCCAGATCCGCGGCGTTCCGACCATGTCGCCCTGCTTGTAAGAAAATTGCCGGTAAGATAGTTACTCGCCATGCGTCATGTGAAGCTCGATCGGATCGATCGCCGCATCCTTCGCGACCTGCAGGCGGACGGCCGGATGACCAATGTCGAGCTGGCCCGGCGTGCAGGCATATCGGCGCCGCCCTGCCTGCGGCGCGTGCGCGCCTTGGAGGAGGCGGGCTTCATTCGCGGGTACCACGCCGATCTCAATGCCGAGCTGTTGGGCTTCGGCGTCACCGTCTTCGCGCAGGTCGGACTCACGAGCCAAGCCGAGAGCGACCTCAAGGCCTTCGAGGCGCTGATCGCGACGTGGCCCGAGGTTCGCGAGGCGAACATGCTCGCCGGCGAGACCGACTTTCTCTTGAAGATCGTGGCCGAGGACTGGGACGCCTACCAGAAGTTCCTGACCAACAAGCTCACGGCTGCGCCGAACGTCAGCCACGTCAAGTCCGCGCTGTCGATCCGGACCTCGAAATACGAGCCGGGCGTCCCCATCGAGGCGGATTGAGGCGGCTGCGGGCGCCGCCTCTTTGCCGCGATTCGGATGTCGTGGCCGGCGCGTCGTTGCCGGCTTCGGGGCGCGGCCCGGGCTCGTCTCGCCGAAGGACCGCGCCCCTTCGGCCGTGAGCGGCCGGCGGCCGCCTAGCCGAAGGCGACCTTCACCACCTCGTAGGATTTCGCCCCGCGCGGGGTCGAGACCTCGACGCTGTCCCCCTTGCTCTTGCCGATCAGCGCCCGCGCCAGAGGGGAGGTGATCGAGAGCCGGCCCTGGCTCACGTCCGCCTCGTCCTCGCCGACGATCTGGAAGGTCTGCTCTTCGTCCGTGTCTTCATCGGCAAGCGTCACCTTGGCGCCGAACTTCACCACCTTGCCGGAGAGCTTGGAGACGTCGATCACTTCGGTGCGGGCGATTTTGTCCTCGAGCTCCATGATCCGCCCCTCGATGAAGCCCTGCCGTTCGCGAGCGGCGTGGTATTCGGCGTTCTCCGACAAGTCGCCGTGATCGCGCGCCTCGGCGATCGCCTTGATGATATTGGGCCGCTCCGTCGTCTTGAGGCGCTTCAGCTCCTCTTGCAGACGGTTGTAGCCCTCGAGCGTCATCGGAATCTTGTTCATCGTCCAGCCGATTCTGCCGGGTGATCAGACAGCAAACACCACCCCTTCCCGGGTGACTCGCCCGGGATTCGAGGTGGCGAGGGCGTCAAAAGTAGGACTGGAGCGGGGCGACTTCAAGGCCGCCACTACGCAGGGCCGCGATCGCCTGAACCGCCGCCCGGGCGCCGGCGACCGTCGTATAGTAAGGAATTCCTTGCGTGAGCGCGGTCCGGCGTAGGCTGAAGCTGTCCGAGATCGCCTGCGGGCCCTCGGTCGTGTTGAAGACGAGTTGGACCCCGCCCGACAGCATGACGTCGACGATGTGCGGGCGGCCCTCGAGCACCTTCTTGATCGTCTCGCACGGAAGGCCGTTCGCCGCGAGATAGGCCGCCGTTCCGCTGGTGGCGATCAGCCGGAAGCCCATGTCCGAGAGCTTCCGGCAGGGCTCGACGAGAGCGGACTTGTCGCGGTCGCGCACCGAGACGAACACGGTGCCCTCGCGCGGCAGGTCGACGCCGGCGCCGAGCTGGGATTTCCAGAACGCGCGACCGAAATCGGCGTCGAGGCCCATGACCTCGCCCGTCGACTTCATCTCGGGACCCAGAATGATGTCGACGCCCGGGAAGCGCGCGAAGGGGAACACGGCCTCCTTTACCGCGACGTGGCGGCTCTTGCTGGGCGGGACGGTGTCGAAAGCGGCGAGGCGTTCGCCCGCCATGACCCGCGCCGCGATCTTCGCGATCGGAACTCCGGTCGCCTTGGCAACGAAGGGCACCGTGCGGGAGGCACGCGGGTTCACTTCGAGCACGTAGACCTCGCCGTCCTTGACCGCGTACTGGACGTTCATGAGGCCGCGCACCTTCAGGGCCTCGGCGAGCGCCACCGTCTGGCGGCGGATCTCGGCGACGGTGTCGCTCGGCAGCGTGTAGGGCGGCAGCGCGCAGGCGCTGTCGCCGGAATGGATCCCGGCCTCCTCGATGTGCTCCATGACGCCCGCGACGACGACCGTCTCGCCGTCGGCGAGCGCATCGACATCGACCTCGATCGCGTCGGCGAGGTAGCGGTCGATGAGCACGGGGCTCGTTCCCGAGACCTGGACGGCCCGGCTCATGTAGCGCTGCAGCGCCTCGCTCGTATGCACGATTTCCATCGCGCGGCCGCCGAGGACGTAGGACGGCCGGATCACGACCGGATAGCCGATCTCGTTCGCGACGCGCTCGGCCTCCTCGGCGCTCGTCGCGGTGCCGTTCGCCGGCTGGCGCAGCCCGAGCTTCTGGAGGAGCTCCTGGAAGCGCTTGCGGTCTTCGGCGAGGTCGATCGCGTCGGGCGAGGTGCCGAGAATCGGAATCGCGGCGGCCTCGAGCGCGGCCGCCAGCTTCAGCGGCGTCTGCCCGCCGAGCTGAACGATCACGCCGAGAAGCGTGCCCCGCCGCTTCTCCACCTCGACGAGCTCGATCACGTCCTCGGCGGTGAGCGGCTCGAAATAGAGCCTGTCCGAGGTGTCGTAGTCGGTCGAGACGGTCTCGGGGTTGCAGTTGACCATGATCGTCTCGATGCCCGCCTCGCGCAGGGCGTAGGCAGCATGGACGCAGCAATAGTCGAACTCGATGCCCTGACCGATGCGGTTCGGGCCGCCGCCGAGGATGATCGCCTTGCGGCGGTCGGAGGGGGCGGCTTCGCATTCGCCGTCGTGCTCGTACGCCGAGTACATGTAGGGCGTGAGCGAAGGGAACTCGGCGGCGCAGGTATCGATCCGCTTGAAGACCGGGCGCACGCCCTGAGCGCGCCGGCGCGCCGCGACCTCGCGCTCGTCGAGGCCGGCGAGCGCGGCGAGCCGTGCGTCCGAGAATCCCATCAGCTTCAGCGGTAGAAGATCCTCGGGCAGACCCTCGCGCCGGACCCGCTCCTCGGCGGCGACGATCGCCTCGATCTGCTCCAGGAACCAGGGATCGTACTTGCAGGCCGCGTGGACCTCGGCGACGGAGAGGCCGTGCCGGAACGCCTGCGCGATGACGAGGATCCGGTCGGGCGTCGGCCGCGCCAATGCCGCGCGCACGGCGTCGCGGTCGCCGCCGGCGGCGCCGGGGATCACGACCTCGTCGAAGCCGGTAAGGCCCGTCTCCATCGAGCGCAGCGCCTTCTGGATCGATTCCGCGAAGGAGCGGCCGATCGCCATCGCCTCGCCCACCGACTTCATCGAGGTGGTGAGGAGCGGTTCGGCGCCGGGAAACTTCTCGAAGGCGAAGCGCGGCATCTTCGTCACGACGTAGTCGATCGTCGGCTCGAACGACGCGGGCGTGACGCCGGTGATCTCGTTTCTCAGCTCGTCGAGCGTGTAGCCCACGGCGAGCTTCGCCGCGACCTTGGCGATCGGAAACCCGGTCGCCTTCGAGGCGAGCGCGGATGAACGCGAGACGCGCGGGTTCATCTCGATGACGACGAGACGCCCGTCCTTCGGGTTCACGGCGAACTGCACGTTGGAGCCGCCGGTGTCGACGCCGATCTCGCGCAACACCGCGATCGAGGCGTCGCGCATCAGCTGGTATTCCTTGTCGGTGAGCGTCAGCGCCGGCGCCACGGTGACGCTGTCGCCGGTGTGGACGCCCATCGGATCGACGTTCTCGATCGAGCAGACGATGATGCAGTTGTCGGCGCGGTCGCGCACGACCTCCATCTCGTACTCTTTCCAGCCGAGAACCGACTCCTCGATCAGCACCTCGTGCGCGGGCGAGGCCCTCAGCCCGCCGAACACGATCTCGGTGAACTCCTCGCGGTTGTAGGCGACGCCGCCGCCCGTGCCGCCGAGCGTGAACGAAGGACGGATGATCGCCGGCAGACCGACATGCTCGAGCGCCGCCTCGGCTTCCTGGAGCGAGCGGACGACCCGGCTCCGCGGGCTCTGCAGCCCGATCCGGTCCATCGCCTCGCGGAAGAGCTGCCGGTCTTCGGCCTTCGCGATCGCTTCGGCCTTGGCGCCGATGAGCTCGACACCATGGCGGGCGAGCGCGCCCGACTTGACGAGCGCCATCGCCGTGTTGAGTGCGGTCTGGCCGCCCATCGTCGGCAACAGCGCGTCGGGCTTCTCGCGCGCGATGATTTTCTCGACCACCTCGGGCGTGATCGGCTCGACGTAGGTCGCGTCGGCGAGCCCCGGGTCGGTCATGATCGTCGCCGGGTTCGAGTTGACGAGGATGACCCGGTAGCCCTCCTCCTTCAGCGCCTTTACCGCCTGGACGCCCGAGTAGTCGAACTCGCAGGCCTGGCCGATCACGATCGGCCCCGCGCCGATCAGAAGGATGGAATGAATGTCCGTCCGCTTCGGCATCGTCGCTTACCGCTGCGCCTCCATCTCGCGAACGAACCGTTCGAAGAGGTGATTGGCGTCCTTGGGCCCTGGGCTCGCTTCCGGGTGATGCTGCACCGAGAAGATCGGTTTCCCTTCGACCTCGAGCCCCTCGTTCGAGCCGTCGAACAACGAGACGTGCGTCTGCCTGACGTTCGCCGGAAGCGACTCGGGAACGACGACGAAGCCGTGATTCTGGCTCGTGATCTCGACCTTCCCCGACCGGAGCTCCTTCACCGGGTGGTTGGCGCCGCGATGGCCGATCGGCATCTTGCGCGTGCGGCCGCCGAGCGCCAGCGCCAGGATCTGATGCCCGAGGCAGATCCCGAAGATCGGCTTGCCAGTGTCGATAAGCTCTCGCACGACGGGGACCGCGTAGCTTCCGGTCGCCGCGGGATCGCCGGGGCCGTTCGAGAGGAAGACGCCGTCGGGGTTGTGGCGCAGGATGTCCTCGGCGGTGGCGGTCGCCGGCACCACGGTGACCCGGCAGCCATGCTCGGCGAGAAGACGGAGGATGTTGCGCTTGGCGCCGTAGTCGATCGCGACGACGTGCCGTTTCGGCGCGGTCTGGCGGCCGTAGCCCTGGCCGAGCCGCCATTCGGTCTCTTCCCAGGAGTAGGTCTGGCGGCAGCTCACCTCCTTGGCGAGATCCATGCCCTCGAGTCCCGGCCAGTCGCGCGCCCGAGCCACGAGCGCCGCCATGTCGAGGCGACCTTCGGGATCGTAGGCGAGGCAGCCCTTCGGCGGGCCGAGGTCGCGAATCCGCCGGGTGAGGCGGCGGGTGTCGATTCCCGTTATGCCGATGAGCCCCATCGAGCGGAGCCAGTCGCCGAGCGGCTGCAGCGCCCGCCAGCTCGAGGGATTCGTCGGGTCGGTCCGCAGGACGACGCCGCGCGCCGCCGGAGTCGCGGTCTCGATGTCCTCGGTGTTCACGCCGACATTGCCGATATGCGGGAACGTGAAGGTGATGATCTGCCCCGCATAGGAGGGATCAGTGATGATCTCCTGGTAGCCGGTCATCGAGGTGTTGAAGCACACCTCGCCGACGCTCGCTCCCTTTGCGCCGACGCCGCGCCCCCAAAAAAGTGTCCCGTCGCTCAGCGCAAGAACGGCATCGCAGCCGGGCGGTCGCGCCGCTGCCTGGGTCGGTGCGTCGGACATGGGGCTTCCTGTCAGTGGATTTTGCTTCAGATAGACGCCCGGGGCGGCAGCGTCAATAATCCGGGGCCGTCCCCGCCGAAACGGAGAGGTTCAAATGCTGCGCGAGCGGTTCACCGAGGCGCTTAAGACGGCCATGAAGGACAAGGATCAGCGGACGGTCTCGACCGTCCGCCTGATGATCTCGAAGTTGAAGGAGCGAGACATCGAGGCGCGCGCCAAGGGCAATGCGGCGGGAATCGGCGATGCCGAGATCCAGCAGATGCTCCTGGGCATGATCAAGCAGCGGCGGGAATCGATCGAGCTCTACGAGAAGGGCGGCCGCGCGGAGCTCGCGCAGCAGGAGCGCGAGGAGATCGCGGTGATCGAACGCTTCCTTCCGCAGCAGATGGACGAGGCGGCGATGGAGGCGGCGATCAAGGCGGTCATCGCCGAGCTCGGCGCCGGCTCGGTCAAGGACATGGGCCGGATCATGGCCGTTCTGAAGGAACGCCATTCCGGAAGCATGGATTTCTCGAAAGCGGGGCCGATCGCCAAGCGCCTCCTGGGATGAGGGGCCGGGCAGGCTCTGCCGCGCGCGGCCCGGCGGCAGGGCGGCGACCCACGGGAGCGAGCCGACGCCGGTTCCTGAGGAGCCTCGGTCTCGGAGCGCCGGCCGTCCTCCTTTTCGGCTGCGCGGGCGGCGCTCGTTCGTCCGGGTATCCGTTCACGCTGGGCGTCGCCTCGGGCGACCCGACTCCGGACGGATTCGTGCTCTGGACGCGGCTCCTCCCGCCCGCGCCGCTCGACGACGCCCCGGTCGAGGTCCGCTGGGAGGTGGCCCGGGACGAGCATTTTTCGGACATCGTTCGCCGCGGCACGGTCGAGGCGCGCGCCGACGAGGCGCACTCGGTCCACGTCGAGCCGCGCGGGCTCGCGCCCGACCGCTGGTACTGGTACCGATTCGTCGCCGGCGGCGAAGCGAGCCCCGTGGGGCGCACCCGCACCGCGCCGGCGCCGGGCACCCTTCCCGCGAAGCTGCGCTTCGCGTTCGCGGCCTGCCAGCAATACGAGCACGGTTACTACGCCGCCCATCGCGACATCGCCGAGCGCGGCCCCGATCTCGTCGCCTTTCTCGGCGATTACATCTACGAGGCTTCCTGGGGGCGCGACCGCGTCCGCAGCCATGGCGCCCCCACGGCGACGACGCTCGCCGAGTACCGCGCCCGCTATGCCCTCTACAAGTCCGACGAAGACCTCCAGGCAGCTCACGCCGCGGCGCCATGGATCGTGACCTGGGACGACCACGAGGTGGTGGACGACTATGCCGCGGACCGCTCGCGCAGGGCCTCCGGCGCCGCCTTCCTTGCCCGGCGCGCCGCCGCCTACCGCGCCTTCTGGGAGCACATGCCGCTGCCCCGCGCGGCCAAGCCCGAGGGCGCCGACGCCCGGCTCTTCCGGCGGGTCGCCTTCGGGGATCTCGCGACCTTCCACGTGCTCGACGACCGGCAGTACCGGACGTACCAGCCCTGCTCCCTCGACGGGGGGAGCCGAGTCGTCACCCTTGCCGAGTGCCCGGCCCTGGAAGATCCTCGCGCGACGCTTCTCGGGTGGCATCAGGAGCGTTGGCTCGAGGAGGGGCTCGCCTCCAGCCGGACGCGCTGGAACGTCCTCGCGCAGCAGACGCGGATGGCGCGGCGCAGCTTCCGCCCTTCCGAGGAAGGGTATTGGAACGACGGATGGGACGGCTACTTCGCGGCCCGGCGACGGCTTCTCGACTTCATCGGCATGCGGCGGCCCGGGGGGCCGTTGGTCGTCGGCGGCGACATCCATGCCTTTCTCGTCGCCGACCTCCGGCCCGATTTCGATCGGCCCGAGACGCCGCCCGTCGCGACCGAGTTCGTCGGCAGCTCCATCACGAGCCAGGGGCACACGCGCCCGCTCGATCCCGCCGACCCCCACATTCTGTACGAAGACGGTGACAATCGCGGCTATGCCGAGGCGACGCTGACGCCGCGGGAGGCGGTCGTCGACCTGCGCAGCGTCGCGAACATTCGCGATCGTGCGAGCGCGGTCGCGATGTTGCGCCGCTATGTCGTGGCGGCCGAGCGTCCCGGCGCCCGGCTCGTCTCGTCCTGAAAAACCGCCTGTCAGACGAGACCGAGGGCGGCCACCCGCCGGACGATCGAAACGCCTGTGGCGATCGGCTCGTTCTGCGGCGTGCGCCACGGAAGGATCAGTCGGTCGTAATCGAAAAGCCGCGTGCCCCGCTCGGGACAGTGCAGCTCGGCGCGGATCCGTTCGAGTCGGGGGCGGCCGGTCGCCAGCGCATCGCGATAGGCGCGGGTGACCCAGGCGATGTAGCGCCTGTCCGGCTGATTCCGCAGATCGATGCCGGCGCGGTGCATCCACGAGCTCGTCCACGGGCGTTCCAGGACGCGCGAATACTCGATGACGACGCTCTCGCTGTCAGACGAAGGGCGCGCGACGAAGATGTTGACCGCGCCGGCGCGCGACAGGAGCCGTCGGCGCATGTCGCAGTCCATCTCTCCGCCGAGCGTCTGCCATTCGGCGCTGAGCAGATGCATCTGGGCGTAGCCCTCGCCGTCGAGCTCGTCGAGCCGGAGCGGCGTGGCGTCGAAGAGCGACCAGCCGGGATCGATCGACAGCTCGCGGCAGAGCCGGCGGAGCCGAGCGATCGCGCCGGCGACGGAGGCATGAACGCTGGTGCTCCATCCATCGTCCAGGACCGAAAGCCCGACCCGGCCTACCCGCCAACGCGCGACCTTTTGTCCGAGGCCGGCGACGGCCAGAGGCGAAATGACGCGGGGGCGGCCGGTGATGAGCAACCGGTTGTCGCGATAGCGCAGCTCGATGAAACCAAGGTCGCGGACGGCGCGGCTGATGACCCCGCTGCCGGCATCCAGTCCCAATCGTCGCTGGAGGGCTGCGGGCGTCGCAGGGAAGCTGTCGCCCTCGGGGCTGATGAGGAGATGCTTCATTCGCCGCTTCCGCGGACGAAGATAGGGGCGAAACTGCTGGTGGAACAAGGCTCTTCCCTCGGCAGTGCATATCCCCGTATTACGTCGCAGAATGAAGGCGGAGAGAGTGAGGGCGGCTCAGGCGCGCCGCAGCAAGGACGAGGTCGATATCGACCGGCTCGTCGGGGCGCGTTTGCGCGAGCGCCGGCTGCTTCTCGGCTTGTCCCAGCAGCAGCTCGCCAAGGCGCTGGGGATCACGTTCCAGCAGGTGCAGAAATACGAGAACGGCGTGAACCGGATCAGCGCCAGCCGGCTTTGGGACATCAGCCGGCGCCTCGAAGTTCCGATCGAGTGGTTCTTCGGCGTCTCCGGCGCCAAGGGGCGGCCGGTGCCGAGCGCCGTGCCCGATCTCATGCGGCGCGAGACGATCGAGCTCGTGCGCAACTATTTCGCCATCCCCGATCCCGAGCTGAGGCGGGCGCTGCTCGCGCTGGCACGCGCCGCGGGCGGCGGCTAGAAAATTCGCTCAATCCGTCCGGCGAGGAGGCTGGCTCGCCAGCTTCCGCAGCCGCTTCAGCTCTTCGAACCGCGCCGTGACGTCGCGCAGAATTGCGGCGATCCCGTCCATGCGCCCATCCGCGTTTCGCACCGGGATGATCGTGAACTCGATCGAGATCCGGCTGCCGTCCTTGCGCAGTGCAGGGACGGAGAGGATATCGCCTTCGCCGTACCGGCTGCGCCCGGTCGCCATGGTCTGCCGATACCCTTCCCAGTGACGGGCGCGCAGGTGCTCGGGAATGATGATGTCGAGAGATCGGCCGATCGCCTCCGCGGCAGTGAAGCCGAAGATGCGCTCGGCACCCCGGTTCCAGAACCGGATCACGCCTTCGCCATCAGAGTAGACGATCGCATCGGGCGCCTCGTCGACGACGAGACGGGCAATTTCGTCGGGAATCATCGTCCTCGAAGTCTGCGCCCGATCGGCCGCTCGGGCCAGAAAGCATTCGTCGCACGCCTCGGGCGACGGGCGAGCGCCGGGGCGGTGCGGATCGAAGGCGCGACTCATCCGTAAGCGAGCTGCCTTTGCGGTTTCCTGCGCAGCGAGGCTGTGCACGCGGGGCGTGCAGCGCCCTCCCTGATTGACAATCTCGCCCGAGAACAAGTCTGATCGACGGTGCTCTCTCGACAGTATCCCGCTGTCGACCAGCCGAGGGATCGAAGCCCCGATGGCGGCCCGAGATCCGACGAATCAGATTCTGATCGACTTGGCGCTTCAGGGCGGGGGAGCGCACGGCGCCTTCACATGGGGCGTGCTCGACCGGCTACTGGAGGAGCCGAGCCTCCGGATCGAGGGCATCTCGGGTACCTCCGCGGGCGCGATGAACGCGGCAGTCCTCGCTCACGCTTATGCGGACGGCGAGCCCGATCAAGCCCGCACGGCGCTCGAGACGTTCTGGAGGAGCGTCTCGCGGGCGGCGCTCTATAGCCCCTTTCGGCGAGGCCCTCTCGACGTGCTGCTCGGCCGCTGGAGCCTCGACCATTCTCCCTTCTTCATCGCCGCCGAATTCATGTCCCGAGTCTTCTCGCCTTATGACCTCGGTGCGGGAAGATCCAATCCGCTCGCCGAAATCCTCGATTCGGTCGTGGATTTCCGGCGGCTCTCTCAGAGCCGCATCAAGCTCTTCGTCACCGCGACGAACGTGCGGACCGGCCGTGGTCGGGTTTTCCGCAACGCCGAGATCACGCCCGAGGTGCTGCTCGCCTCGGCCTGTCTTCCGACGCTTTTTCAGGCCGTGGAGATCGGCGGCGAGCTCTACTGGGACGGCGGGTATTCCGGCAACCCGACCGTCACGCCGCTCGTCCGTGAATGCGCGGCCAGCGACACCATCCTCGTGCAAATCAATCCCGTGGAGCGTCCGGACGCGCCGAGGTCGGCCCGGGAGATCCTCAACCGTCTCAACGAAGTCTCCTTCAATTCGGTCTTGCTGAAGGAGCTTCGAATGATCGCCCTGTTGCGGCAGGTCTCGCAGCAGCGCGACTCCGAAGCCGCCAAATGGGCGACGATGCGAATTCACCGCGTGACGAGCGACCTCCTGACGAGCCTCGGCTCATCTTCGAAGCTGAACGCCGAATGGGACTTTTTCCTCATGCTGCGCGATGAGGGGCGCCGGTGTGCCGAAACCTTCCTCTCGCGTCACGGGCGCGATCTCGGCCGACGTTCGTCGCTCGACCTCGACCAGTTCCTGACAAGCGTGTGACAGGATGTGCAGCCGCTCTGCAGAGAGGAGCTCTCCAATCGACATGCCGCTGGCCGACGAGGTTCGCGCTCCGGCGCAGGTGCGAAGTGGCGCCAAGCCCGCGGCGTAGATTCTTTCTCGCGCCGTTCCGCTGGCTACTGGCGGTAGTTAGCGTCCTCGTCCAGGTTCTGCTCGTCGCTTGGGCGAGCCTCGCCATCTTCTATTCGAATCTGCCGTGGCCGTGGCTGCGTCTCGCCCTGGCGCTCGCATTCGCCGGGTTCGCGGTATGGGCTTTCTGGATCGCCCCTTCGCGCCGCATGCATATGGCCTTGGGCGCCCTCTATGTCGGCGTGATCCTGTGGTGGATCGCCATCCCGCCTTCAAACGACCGTCATTGGCGGCCGGAAGTCGCGGTGATGCCGCGAGCCTTCATCGACGGCGATCGCGTGCATCTCACCGGCGTCCGCAACATCGAGTACCGCAGCCTCGACGATTTCACGGTCCGATACGAAGAACGGGACGTGCTCTTGTCACGGCTGAACGGCCTCGATTTCTACGTGTCCTACTGGAGGGAGGGACCGGTCGGCCACACGTTCTTGAGCTTCACGTTCGACGATGCGTTGCCGCTCAGCATCTCCATCGAAACGCGGCCCGAGGTGGGCGAGGAGTACGATCCGCTCGCGTCCCTCTTCAAGCAGTACGAGCTGATCTATGTGGTCGGCGACGAACGCGATATCGTCGGCGTCCGCACCAATTACCGCGACGAGAGCGTCTACCTTTATCGGCTCAACACCTCGGCCGAGAACGCGCGCCGGCTCTTCCTCGTCTATCTCGAGCGCATCAACGAGCTCGCCGATCACCCGGAATTCTATCACCTGTTGAGCAACAACTGCACGCTCAACATCGTCCGCTACGCGAACGCCGCCGGCCGCGAAGGCCGCTTCGACATCCGCCATCTCTTGAACGGTCTCATCGACAGCTATCTCTACCACTCGGGCCGAGTGGACACGTCGCTGCCGTTCGAGGCGCTGCGGCGCCTTTCCCTCATCAACGGGCCCGCGCGGGCGGCCGACGGCGCCCCCGACTTCGCCGAGCGCATTCGCGCGGCCTTGCCGGGGCCGCATCGCTGACCCTTCCGCCGCCAGGCGAGGTGCAGGCGAATTCGAGGAGACGCTTTAGGGGAGGAGTGGTGCCCAGGGGCGGAATCGAACCACCGACACTGCGATTTTCAGTCGCATGCTCTACCAACTGAGCTACCTGGGCGCCGGTCGCAGGCGCGGGCTTATAGAGGAGCCGCGGGGGTTCTGTCCACCCCTTCAGCGCTCGGTCGCCTCCTCGTCCGAAGGCGCCTCGTCCGTGGGCACGCGATAGACGCCCTTCAGCCAGCGTCCGAGATCGATGTCCGCGCAGCGCTTGGAGCAGAAGGGCCGGAATTTCTCGACCGTCGCCTGGCCGCATACGGGACAAGCCTGCTTGCTCATGGCGCCGAAGATAGGGCCTCGGCCGCCTCGTTTCGAGCGTCAGACGAGGTCGAACGCCTCGCGCGCGATGCCTGAAGCCGCCTCGATCGCGATCGGAACATGGAGCCGCGCTTCGAGCTCGGCTCTCGCGGCTGCCGCGGGACCGTCGAGCGCAGCGGCCACCTCCGGATGAACCCTCAGCACGGGACGCGTCCCGGCGGCGCGCTCGGCCGCGGCGAGCGCCTCGAGCGCGACGGTGAGCGCGGTCTTTCGCCGGTCGGACGGCTCGGTCAGGACTTCGAGGAGCGAGGGGTGGCGCCGTCTTCTCGTCACCTCGACGAGACCCATCCGGGTCCAGCCGAGGGCATGCGGGCGGGCGAGGTCGCCCTTGAGCGCGTGAGACAGGACGTCGAGCACCGCCTGGCGCTGGGGCGGGGCCTCCATCGACACGAAGTCGATGAGGATTTGGCCGCCGATGTTGCGGAGCCGGATCTGCCGCGCCGCCTCGCGCGCCGCCGCCTTGTTGACGTCGAGGAGGGTCTTGGCGCCGCCGCCGTCGACATCGATGAGCGTTGCGGCCCGCGTCGGCTCGATGGTGATCGACCCGCCCCCCGGCAGGGGCACGACGGGCCGAAGCGCGGCCTCGACCGCCTCGTCGATGAGCGCGCGCGTTCCGGGCGCGACCTCGACCTCGGCAAGGCCTCGCAGCTCGGCGGCGATCCGGGGCGTATCGACCCGCACCGTCGACGGCGACCACTCCTCGATCGCCGCCTCCGCGAGTCGGCGGAGGGGCGAGGGAGGCGTCTCGAGCGGCCCCGGCACGGCCGACTCCGCGCGGGCACGGATCTCCGACCAGCGTGCGCGGAGCCGCGCGAGATCGGCCTCCAGCTCGACCATCTCGGCGCCCGCGGCGCCGGCGCGAAGATTGAGCCCCTCGTCCTCCCCGAGAAGCGGCAGAAGCGCCTGCCGGAGAACGTCGCCCTGGATCTCGGTCGGCACCCGCACGCCGGGCCGCCCGGGGGTGAGGGCGAGAAGGGCGCCGCCGAGGGCGAGCCGTGCCGTCACCGCCGGGCCCTTCTCCGCGCGCGCCTCGCGCACGACCTGGACGACGAGCCTCTGCCCCTCGTGAAAGGGCGCCAAAGCGTGCTTGCGCTCGAGGAGGGCGGGTCTCTCGGCGCCGATGTCGAGAAGGGCCGCCGACATGCCGGGGAGCACGGCGACGACCCGTCCGAGGCAGACTTCGCCGGCGCGCGCCGCCGCCGCGCGCTCGATCCGGAGCTCGACGATTTCCTCGCCCTCGAGCAGCGCCGCGCGGGCTTCGCCGGGGCCTGCCGCGAGGAGCAGGACCGGGCTCACCGGAAGCCGCTCCCCTCGAGCAGCGAAGCGGTCTCGAAAAGGGGCAGCCCGACGACGTTGGAATAGGAGCCCGACAGCCAGCGCACGAAACGCGCCGCGCGACCCTGGATCGCGTATCCGCCGGCCTTGCCGCGCCACTCGCCCGAGGCGAGATAGGCCGCGACTTCCTCCGGCGCGAGGCGCTTGAAGGCCACGACGGTCTCGACGAGGCGGTGGGTCAGACGCCCGCCCGGCGCGACGAGCGCGACGCCGCCATGGACGCGGTGCCGGCGCCCGGAGAGGAGCTCGAGGCAGCGTCGCGCGGTCGCCTCGTCCTCGGCCTTGGGCAGCACGCGGCGGCCGCAGGCGACGACCGTGTCGGCGGCGAGGACGAAGGCGTCGGGGTGGCGGGCGGCGACGGCGAGCGCCTTCTCGCGGGCAAGCCGCAGCGCGTGCGGGCCCGGCAGCTCTCGCGGGCGAACGGTCTCGTCTATGTCGGCAGGGTCGACCGCGTCGGGACGGATCCCGATTTGCGCGAGGAGGTCCAGTCGCCTCGGGCTCGCCGAGGCGAGGATCAGGGTCACTTGAAGCGGAAGGTGATGCGGCCCTTGGTCAGATCGTAGGGCGTCATTTCGACGTTCACCCGGTCGCCGGCGAGGACGCGAATGCGGTTCTTTCGCATCTTTCCCGAGGTATGCGCGAGCACCTCGTGGTTATTGTCGAGCTTCACCCGGAACATCGCGTTCGGAAGAAGCTCGGTCACCGTACCGGAAAACTCGATCAGATCTTCTTTCGCCATATGACCTCTGAGCCGTTGCCGCCAACTGCTCACTAGATCGTCGGGCACTGGTTTCCGGTCAAGTAGTTTGAAGCAAGACGGCGCGCGTCCGGTTCGGGCCGGCGGCACGCTCGGGGTCGGGGAGCTGCCGGCGCCGGAGCCGTCCGAGATCGGGGAAGGTCGCCCTTTCCTACGGTTGAGGGCCCGGGGCGAGGGGAAAACGCTGCAGAATGCGATCCATGATCAGGTCGCGGACGGCGCGGTAGGCTTCGAGCCGCGTCTCGCGCGACCCCTCGACGGCGGTCGCGTCGTAGGTCGGCCAGTATTCGACCTCGCAGGCCATGGTGCGGGTGAGCTCGACCGCCCTGTGCTGCGCCTCGGGCGAGAGGGAGATGACGAGGTCGTAGGAGGTGTCCTCGAGATCCTCGAAGCTCTTCGGCCGATGGCGGGACACGTCGATCCCAATCTCGTCCATGACGGCGACGGTAAAGGGATCGATTTCCTCGGGCCGAACGCCGACGGAATCGACGTAGATGCGGCGCCCGTGGAAATGCTTCAGGATCGCCTCGGCCATAGGCGAGCGCACCGAGTTCAAGGTGCAGGCGAAAAGCACGGCCGAGGGCTGGCGCGCCATCTACCGGATATGAAGGACGCAGACGAGCGTGAACAGCCGGCGCGCCGTGTTGTCGTCGATGGCGACCCGCTCGGCAAGGCGCTCCCGCAGCATTTCGGCGCCCTCGTTGTGAAGGCCGCGGCGCCCCATGTCGATCGCCTCGATCTGCGAGGGTGAGGCGCGGCGTATGGCGTTGTAGTAGCTCTCGCAAACGAGGAAATAGTCGCGCACGATCCCGCGGAAGGGCTGGAGCGGGACCGTAATCTTCTCCAGCGTCGTATCGGCCGTGTCGCGTATGTCGAGGACGAGCCGGTTTTCCTCGACGGCGAGATGCAGGTGGAAGGGGCCCTCGAAGCCCGCCTTCGGCTCGAACGAGTTCTCCTCCAGAAGGTCGAAGATCGCGACCGCCCGCTCGTGCTCGACATCGGCGTTGCGACGCACCACGGTGCGCTCGTCGAGGCTGATATGGACGATCTTCTGGCTCGTCATCCGAGCCGCAACGCGACCGCGCGCGCGTGCGCGTCGAGCCCCTCGGCCTCCGCGAGGGTAACGGCGGCAGGGCCGATCGCGGCGAGAGCGGACGCGTCGCAGGCGAGGGTCGAGGTGCGCTTCATGAAGTCGAGCACCCCGAGCCCGGAAGAGAAGCGGGCGCTGCGTGCCGTCGGCAGAACGTGGTTCGGCCCGCCGACGTAGTCGCCCACCGCCTCCGGGGTGAAGCGGCCGAGGAAGATGGCGCCCGCGTTCCGGACTTTCGCCGCGACCGCCTCCGGCGTCTCCAGCGCCAGCTCGAGATGCTCGGGCGCGATGCGGTCGACGAGCGGCACCGCCTCGTCCCAGGAGCGCACGATGATCACGGCGCCGTTCTTCTCCCAGCTCGCCCGCGCCGTCTCGCCGCGCGGCAGACGCGCGAGCTGTGCCTCGAGGCAGGCGACGACGCGGTCGGCGAAGGCGGCATCGTCCGTGATCAGGATCGACTGCGCGGCTTCGTCGTGCTCGGCCTGCGAGAGAAGGTCCGCGGCGATCCAGTCGGGATCGCTCGCGGCATCGGCGAGGACGAGGATCTCCGAGGGGCCGGCGATCGAGTCTATGCCGACGGTGCCGAAGACGCGCCGCTTCGCCGCCGCGACATAGGCATTGCCGGGGCCGACGATCTTGTCGACCGGCGAGATCGTTTCAGTGCCGTAGGCGAGGGCGGCGATCGCCTGTGCGCCGCCGACGCGATAGATCTCCTCGATGCCGACGAGGGCGGCGGCGGCGAGGACGAGCGGATTGAGGCGCTCGTCGGGGGCGGGTACCGCCATCACGATGCGTTCGACCCCGGCGACCTTGGCGGGAATTGCGTTCATCAGCACGGATGAGGGATAGGCCGCCGTCCCGCCCGGCACGTAGAGCCCGGCGGCCGCGACCGGGCGCCAACGCGCGCCGAGCCGCACCCCGGCCGCGTCGACCCATTCCTGGTCGTCCGGCCGCTGGCGCTCGTGATAGGCCGTGATGCGCTCGGCCGCGAGGCGCAGCGCGTCGAGCGTCGCTTTGGAGCAGCGCGCCGCCGCGGCGGCGATCTCGTCGGGGGCGACCCGAAGCGGCAGAGCGGAGCGATCGAAGCGCCGCGTCAGCTCGGTGAGCGCCGCGTCGCCCCGGGCGCGGACGTCGGCGATGATCGCGCCGACCGCGGCATCGACGTCGGCGGCGGTCTCGCGCTTCAGGTCGAGAAGCGAGCGGAAGCCGGTCTCGAAATCGGCGGCGTCGGTCGAAAGCCTAACGGGCATGGACGACCTCGCGCAGGCGGTCGATCCAGGCGCCGACCTCGTCGGGGCGAGTCTTGAGGGCCGGCCGGTTCACGATGAGGCGCGAGGTCACCTCGGCAATCCGCTCGATCTCGACGAGGCCGTTCGCGGCGAGCGTCGCCCCGGTCTGCACGAGATCGACGATCCGCGGCGAGAGGCCGAGCACCGGCGCCAACTCCATCGCCCCGTTCAGCTTGATCACCTCGGCCTGGATGCCGTGCTGCGCGAAATGACGCCGCGTGATCTCCGGATACTTCGTTGCCACGCGCACGTAGCTCAGCCGCGAGCTGTCCTCCTCGGCGAGGTCGCGGCGCGCCGCGACCGAAAGCCGGCAGCGTCCGATCTCGAGATCGAGCGGCGCATAGATCTCGGGATAATCGAACTCCATCAGGACGTCGTTGCCGGCAACCCCTAGCTGCGCCGCTCCGAAGGCGACGAAGGTCGCGACATCGAAGTTGCGCACGCGGATGAGGTCGAGGCCCGGATGGTTGGTGGCGAAGCGGAGCTGTCGCGAGTCCTCGTTCGCGAACTCGGGCTCGGGCTCGATGCCCGCGCGTGCGAGAAGCGGGAGCACCTCGGCGAGGATGCGCCCCTTCGGCAGCGCCATGACCAGCTTCTGCGTCACCCTTCTCTCAGCCCTCGTCGATCGGATGTCTCGGGCGCCAGCGTGTCGGCCACGGCTCGCCCAGGTCCTCGATCACGGCGCGGATCCGCGGCGTCGCCAATCGAAGCCGGGCGCCCTCGGCGAACTCGAAGACGACGGCGTCGCCTTGGCGACGCAGCGCCAGCAATTCGAGGATGCGGGTACGCTCGGCGCGGCTGAACCCCTGCACCTTCACGTCCTCGACCTCGTCGAAGCAGATCCCGGCGAGGATCCGCTCGCAGGGCTCGTCCTTGCACTCCCACCGGAAGCGGTTGACGACCATGACGAAGCGCTTCTCCTCGCGCAGCCATTCCATGTCGCTGACGGGAGCCAGCGCATCCTGGAGGCAGGCGGAGAAGACGGCGAGGTCTTCCTCGTCCTCGGCGCGCAGCTTCAGCGTCGCAGGCTTCATCCCTTGATCCGTTCGATCTCGGCGCCGCATGCCGCGAGCTTGTCCTCGACCCGTTCGTAGCCGCGGTCGAGGTGGTAGACGCGATTGACGACGGTATCGCCTTCGGCCGCGAGGCCGGCGAGCACGAGCGAGACCGAGGCGCGGAGATCCGTCGCCATCACTTCGGCGCCGATGAGGCGCTTCACGCCGCGCACCATCGCCGAGGCGCCGTGGACATTGATGTTGGCGCCCATGCGCATGAGCTCCGGCACGTGCATGAACCGGTTCTCGAAGATCGTCTCGGTGATCATCGCGGCGCCCTCGGCGATGGTCATGAGCGCCATGATCTGCGCTTGAAGGTCGGTCGGAAAGCCGGGAAAGGGCTCCGTCATGACGTCGACACCGGTGAGGCGTCCGTTACGGCGGCGCACGCGCAGCCCGTCCGCGGTCGGCGTCACCTCGACTCCGGCGGGCTCGAGCGTCTTCGCCATCGCCGCGACGAGGTCGTAGGACCCGTTCACGAGCTCCACGTCGCCGTCGGTGATGGCGGCGGCCATCGCGTAGGTGCCGGTCTCGATGCGGTCGGGCAGTATCGTATGCCGCGCGCCGTGGAGCGCGGGCACGCCCTCGATGCGGATCTTGTCGGTGCCGGCGCCGTCGATCCGGGCGCCCATGGCGACGAGGCACTTGGCGAGATCCGCGATCTCCGGCTCGCGCGCCGCGTTGACGAGCAGGGTCTCGCCTTTGGCGAGCGTCGCCGCCATCATCAGGTTTTCAGTGGCGCCCACCGAGACGATCGGGAAGACGATTTCGGCGCCGACGAGGCCGCGCGGCGCCTTGGCGTCGATATAGCCGGCGTCGAGCGTGATCTCGGCGCCGAGGCGCTCCAGCCCTTTGATGTGCAGGTCGACCGGCCGCGTGCCGATCGCGCAGCCGCCCGGCAGCGAGACGCGTGCCCGGCCGAAGCGCGCGACGAGCGGGCCGAGGACCAGAACCGAAGCCCGCATCTTGCGCACGATGTCGTAAGGCGCCGTGGTGGAGGTCACGTCCCGGGCGGTCAGCGTCATGGTCCGTTTCTGGATGACGCTCTCGACCCCGAGTTGTCCGAGCAGCGACCGCATCGTCGCGATATCGGCGAGGTGAGGCATGTTGTCGAGAACGAGCGTCTCCTCGGTGAGGAGGCTCGCCGCCATCACCTTGAGCGCGGCGTTCTTGGCGCCCCCGATCGGAATTCTCCCGACGAGGCGCCTGCCGCCGCGGATGCGGATTCGGTCCATGTCGGCGGTTTCTAGCGGTCGCGGCGCGGCGGCTCAAGCCGCGCCGGGCTCGGGCTCCTTCTCGCGTTCGGCGCGACCGCGCGCCTGCGCCTTGCGCTTCTTGAGATTTTCCCGAAGCGCCGCGGCGAGCCGCTCGTTGCGGCGCCTCTCGGCTTCCGCGCCGCGCGCGCCGAGGCTGGGCTTCTCTTTCATGTCCTGGGATACTTGGGGGACGGCGCCCCCTTCCGTCAATCCTCGTCCACCCGAAGCTTGACGTTGGCGCGCAGGATGAGCGCCACCGCCTGCTTGGCGGCGTATTCCGGAGCCTGATCGGGATAGTGATCGCGCCAAGCCTGGACTCCGGCGCGATAGCACTCGACCGGCGGCTTGCCCGCCTCGCGCGCAGCGTTGAAGGCGTTCAGCACCGCCTCCGCGACTTCCTGGGCGACGACCACCCTCGTGCCTCCTCGATCGTTCGGAGGGGTGAACGGCGCTCGCCGCGGAATTATCTCACCGTCCGGTCCAGGGCTCCCTGTTCGGCAGGGCGAATTCCTTGCGCCCCGGGCGGTGGTCGTGTATCTCCCGGGGCCCGTCAGGCTGCCGTAGCTCAGTGGTAGAGCACTCCCTTGGTAAGGGAGAGGTCGAGAGTTCAATCCTCTCCGGCAGCACCAGTTTCCGCGGCGCTCGAGTCGCCGCGACGGGGCGTCATGGGATAGTCAGTTTCCGTCGCGCATCCGGATCATCCGCACCGGCGTGTAGGTGAGCACCGTCGCTCCGTGCTGGTTGATCACCTTGTTGACCGTCTTGACGATGCCCCTGCCGGGCTTGCTGGTCGGGCGCGCCTCGACCACCTCGACGTCGACATGGATCGTGTCGCCGGCGAATGTCGGGCCGGCAATATCGAGCTCCATCTTCAGAAAGGCGAGCCCGGTCCGCTGCAGAGTCGACTGGATCACCAGGCCCTCGGCGATCGAATAGACCAGCGCGCCTGGCGCTAGCCGCCCCTTGATGAGAGCTTCCTTCTCGACATAGTCGAGATCGGTGAAGAGAACCTCGAGCATGCCGGTGAGGCATACGAAGTTCGTGATCTCGGTTTCGGTGATCGTCCGACCGACCGTCCTGAAACGCCGGCCGACGCGGAAATCCTCGAAGTACATCCCGATGCCGACGGTCTCGACATGACGGGCATCGTCCGCGCCGGGGCGGATCTCACGGGTCTGCGACATTCTCGATCTCCTTAGGCTCCTGCGGGGGTCGCCCGTTCCTGCCGGACGGCCAGGCCCTCCGTCAGCAACGAGGCGAAAGTCTCGGCGACGACCGTCGCCTGCAGCGGCCCTCGCGGCTGGTACCAGTGAGCGATCCAGTTCAAGGAGCCCTCGATCGCGAAAGCGGCCATTTTGGGGTCGCAGGTCGCGATCGAGCCGTCGGCGATCCCCTCGGCGATGAGAGCTCTCACCCGCTGGTCGACGAGGCGCTTTCCCTTGCGGAATTTCCTTCGCGCCTCTTCGGACAGTTCACGATCGTCGAGGCGCACGAGGCACATTCCGAAATCGGCCGTCATGATCTTCGCCGCATATACCCGGATGAACTCGCGGACCTTGTCGAGCCCCGAGCCGTCGGACGCCTCGATCTCAGCAAGGTGCGCCTCGATCAGCTCCTGTCCCATGCGGAAGCATTCGATCAGGATGGCTTCCTTGCTCGCGAAGTAGTGATAGAGCGCCGGTTTGGTGATGTTCAGCTGCTCGGCGACGTCGCTCAGCTTGGTTCGATTGAACCCTTGCTCGAGAAACATCCGGGCTGCTGCCCTCAGAACGGCGCCGCGCTTCAGATCGCGGTCTCGCCGCCGATCCTCGAAAGGCTTCCACGGCGAACCGCTCGGGGTCGCACTTCGCGCCAATGCTTCTGCCTCTTGCGCAAGCTCCGCTGCGCGGATAACTTACCCGTGGGTAAGAAAAAGTCCAACGGGTAAGTTTCGGCGGAAGACGAGGCGCTCGACGCCCGCGAGAGCGCAGGCTGCGAACTCCGGACGCTGCTTCGCTGCGGCGTTCATCGCTTCAGAGTCGGGCGCAGGGAGTGACGTCGTGGGGGAGCTCACCGAAAAACCGAAAGGCTTTAGATGACCGGTCCCCTTTCCGGTGTCAGGGTTCTCGATCTCACGACGGTCCTGCTCGGCCCCTATTGCACGCTGCTCCTCGGCGATCTCGGCGCGGACGTCATCAAGATCGAGCCGCCGCAAGGCGACAGCACGCGCTTCATCGGCCCGACACGGTCGCGCGGGATGGGAGGCGTGTTCCTCAACGTCGGCCGAAACAAGAGAAGCTGCGTCATCGACCTCAAGAAGCCGGAAGCGATCTCCGTGCTTCAACGCTTGCTCGCGACCGCCGACGTGCTCGTCTACAACATGCGGCCCGCCGCGATGAAAAGGCTGGGCATCACGTACGACTGGGCGAAGAGCGTCAATCCCAGGATCATCTATTGCGGCGCGGTCGGCTTCGGCGAGGAAGGTCCATACGCGGGGCGCCCCGCCTTCGACGACATCATACAGGCCGCGTCGGGCATCGCCGCTTACCAGGAACGCCTTTCCGGCAGCCCCACCTACTTCGCGACCGCGGTCGCGGACAAGGTGACGGGGCTGTTCGCGGCCAACGCCGTGCTCGCCGCGCTCTACAACCGTCAGAGCACGGGTCGCGGGCAGAAGATCGACGTCCCGATGTTCGAGACGATGGTCGCCTTCATGATGGCCGAGCACATTACCGGCACGGCCTTCGAACCGCCTCTCGGGCCGCCCTACTATTCGCGAATCCTCTCTCCCAACCGCCGCCCCTATCGGACTGCGGACGGCTATATCGCGGTCCTCCCGTACAACGACCGGCAGTGGGCCCGGTTTTTCGAGGTGATTGGACGTCCGGAGCTGGCGAAGGATCCCCGGTACGCGGACATGGCCGCCCGGACCGAAAACATCGACTCGCTCTACGAGATCCTCGCAGACGTCATGCGCGGCAGGCCGAGCCGGGAATGGCTGCGCCTTCTGGAGGAGAGCGACATCCCGTCGGTCGAGATGAGGCGGCCAGAGGACCTCGTGAACGATCCGCATCTTCAGGCGACGAGCTTCTTCTCGATCGTTGAGCACGAATCCGAGGGCAGCATTCGGATGATGGCGCCGACGGTGCGCTTCTCGGAGACGGAAACGACGATCAGGCACCTCGCGCCGAGGCTCGGCCAGCATACCGTCGAGGTTCTCGAGGAGGCGGGCGTCGGGCGGCCCGAGATCGCGGCGCTGCGCGAGCGCAAGGTGGTTTGGTCCGAGGACGACCTTTCCGGAAGCGCGGCCGCGGCAGGGGAGGGCTAAGGGATGGCGCTGGCGAGCGTACGAATCGGGGGCCCGCTCCGCGCGCTGTGCGGGAGTGCAGGCGCCGGGGGGAGATGAAGAGGAAACCGTCCTTCGTCGATCGTGTGATCGAGCCCGTCGACAGGGTGCTCGTCGCGCTGTCGGCTGTCACTTTGATCGCGATCATGCTGATCGTCACGACCGACGTCGCGCTCCGATACGTGTTCTCGCGCCCGCTGATATGGGCCTACGACGTGATCGGGCTCTATCTGATGGCGGCGGTGTTCTTTCTCGCTCTGCCGCATTCCCTGCGCCATCACGTCCATATCTGCGTCGACGTGATCGTGCACGTGATACCGCGCCGGGTGCGGCATGCCTTCGAGTCCATTGGCTACGCGGCGACCACGGTGCTCCTGGCGACTCTCGTCTGGCTCACCGCAGAGCGCCTCGTGACGGCCTACGTCAACGATGAGCTTGTCGACAGTGCGGTGTCTCTGCCGGCCTGGATCGCCCAGGTACCGGTCGCGGCGGGGCTCGCGGTTCTAACCGTGCACTGCTTCCTGCGTTTCCTCGCGCACCTCGTCTCGACCTTCGCCGCGTCTTCGCTGATCGAGTTTCCGCCGCAGTCCGGGTCGGGCGAAGCAGAAGCATGACGACCGCGACCTGCTCGCTGCTGCTGGCTGTCCTCCTTCTCGGTGGGTTTCCGGTCGCCTTCTCTCTCGCCATCTCGGGCGCGCTCGGGCTGTTCTGGCTCGGCGGTCCGGCGACGCTTCTCGGCGTGCTCAAGACGGCGCCGTTCTCGGCCGTCAGTTCCTACGAGATCATCACGATCCCGATGTTCCTCGTCATGGCCGAGTTCGTCGTCCTCTCCGGCTTCGCGGACGAATTGTTCGCCGCGGCGTCGACCTGGGTGGGCCGCATCCGTGGCGGACTCGCGATGGCGACAGCCTTGGCCGGCGCCGGCTTCGGGGCGATCTCCGGGTCGAGCACGGCCGCGGCGGCGACGCTTTCAGCGACGACGGTTCCTGCGATGCTGCGGCGCGGCTACGACCCGGCTCTCGCCGGCGGCGTGGTCGCGATCTCGGGAACACTCGCGATGCTCATCCCCCCGAGCATCGCGCTCGTGATTTACGGAATTATCGCTGATGTCAGCATCGGATCGCTGCTCATCGGGGGCGTCGTGCCGGGCATCCTGGTGACGCTCACGATCGTGCTGACGGTCGCGTTTCTCGTCTGGAGAAACCCTGCTCTGGCGCCGCTCGGCGGTTCATTCTCGCTCAAGGAGAAGCTCCAGTCGCTCCGGACGGCTGGGCCGCTCGTCTTGTTGTTCATGCTGGTGACCGGGACCATCTACACGGGCGTGGCGACGCCGACGGAAGCGTCGGCCCTGGGGGCTTTCGGAGCGGCCGCTCTTGCGGCCTACGCCGGAAAGCTGCGCGGCCCCGGCCTGCGGCACGCCCTCACCCGCGCGGCGCACACCACTGCGATGATCCTTCTGATCATGCTCGGCGCGCAGATCTTCGGGTACTTCTTCACGCTGACCCAGACGACCCAGCAGCTGGTCCAGCTCGTCGGCAGCCTCGAGGTATCCCGTTGGGTGATCATGGCGCTGATCATCTTCGGTTATCTGATCCTCGGCTGCTTCATGGACCAGATCGCGATTCTGATCCTCACGGTCCCGGTGGCGCTGCCGGTGATCAAGACGCTGGGGTTCGATCCGGTGTGGTTCGGGGTGATCGTGGTCGTGACGGCGGAGGTCGGCATGGTCACCCCGCCGCTCGGACTCAACGTCTTCGTCGTCTCCCGGTGCACCAATCGGCCGTTGCGGGAGGTGTTCGCGGGCGTGATGCCGCATGTTGTCGCCCACATTCTCATCATCGCCGTCCTGGTCGCATTTCCGGCGCTGACTCTTTGGCTGCCGTCGACGATGAGCCATTGAGTCGCGAGGGGGCGGTCGAGGCGGCAGGTGTCTCTCGCTGCGCCGGTCACTTCATGGAGGAAGAAGCCATGCATTCGAACGCCATTCGACGATCAGCCGTCGGCCTCGCGGTTCTTGCCGCCGCGCTCGCCGGCACGAGCGCCTATGCGAGCGAGATGAAGCTGCGGGTCGGCGACTCGTTTCCCGTAGGTCACTACATCTCCGAGCACGGGACGAAGGCGTGGATGGAGAAGGTGACGGCGCTCACGGGCGGGAAGGTCACCTTCGAGTACTATCCGGCCGAGCAGATGGGGAAGGCGAAGGATCTTCTCAGCCTGACGCAGGCAGGGACGATCGACGTCGGCTACGTCGCGCCGGCCTTCGTCACCGACAAGCTGCCGCTTTCGGTCGTGGGAGAGCTGCCGCTGCCGTTCAGCAAGTCCTGCGAGGGCTCGATGGCGTTCTGGCAGCTGGCGAAGGAAGGCGGTGTCCTCGACAAGGCCGAATTCGAGCCTGCCGGGGTCCGGGTTCTGTGGTCTCTCGTGCTCGCGCCGTACCAGCTCTACATGGCGAAGCAGGAGATCAAGTCGATCGACGTCGTCCAGGGAAAGAAGATCCGCACGACCGGGGCGGCGAAGGTCCTCGCGCTCAAGAAGCTCGGAGCCGTGCCGGTCTCGATCCCGTCGCCCGAAATGCGTGAAGCGCTCCACCGCGGCACGGTGGACGGCATGCTTCTGCCTCACACCTCGGTCGCGCCTTACGGACTCTCGACGGGTTTCAAGTCGGCCACGATAGGGCACAACTTCGGAAGCTTCGTCGTGACGTACGTGATCGCCCGCGAGCGGTGGAACGCGTTCGCGCCCGAGGTGAAGAAGGCCTTCGACGAAGCCGCCGACTACACCATCCGCAAAATCTGCCAGCACACCGACGAGTCCGAGGCAAAGGACATCGAGGCGCTGAAAAAGGACGGCATCCAGTTCGTCTCTCTCGACCCCACGGAAGCGAAGAAGCTGCAAGACGTGATGGACAGCGTCTCCGCCGAGTGGGCCGAAAACCTGGAGAAACGGAACAAGCCGGCGCGGCAGGTGCTTCAGGCCTTCCGGGACGCGCTTTCGAAGTAAGGCGGCCCGTTCCGCTGGGCATCGGCGGGCGTTCGGGATCGCGAGACCGCATCGGCCCTCGGCCGGCGACGGCCCCGCGGCCCCGAACCGCTCGACCGTCCGGGGTCAAGGATTGGCGCTTCGGGGCAGAGCCGGCCGCGCGGTGCACGGCGAGGTCGTCCACGAAGCGGTGCGAGAAAGCGCGAGGGAGGCTCGATTGCTCGACTTCAACATCAGGCTTCGCCCGGAGCCGCTGCCGGACGCCTGCATCGCCCTTCGCCGGGAGGTTCGGGCGTTTCTGAAAGACGAGCTCGAGGCAGGCTCGTTCGAACCGATGATCGACAGCTGGCTACGCGGCTTCGATCGGGATTTCAGCCGACGGCTGGGCAGCCGCGGCTGGGTCGGCATGACGCTTCCGGGCCGCTACGGCGGCCACGACCGCAGCCAGATAGAGCGCTTCGTGGTTGTCGAGGAGCTGCTCGCGGCCGGCGCTCCGGTCGCGGCCCATTGGATCGGCGACCGGCAGGTCGCGCACAGCATCCTTCGTTTCGGCTCGGAGGAGCAGAAGCAGAAGTTCCTGCCGCGCATCGCCCGGGGCGATTTCGTCGTCGGAGCGGGGTACAGCGAGCCGGACGTCGGCTCGGACCTCGCGTCGGTGCGGACGCGGGCCGAGCGCATCGACGGCGGGTGGCGGCTCTTCGGCACGAAGGTCTGGAACAGTCACGGGCATCACGCGGATATTTTTGTCGTCCTGTGTCGCACGTCCCCGCGCGGCGAGCAGCGGCATGCCGGCCTGAGCGTCCTCATCGTCGAGATGCCGAACCCGAACGTTCAGGTTCGGCCCATCCTCTTGATGACCGGCGAGCATCACTTCAACGAAGTCGTGTTCGACGGCGTCGAGGTTCCGGACGAGATGGTTCTGGGCGAGGTCGGGCAGGGGTGGCGAGTCATCACCTCCGACCTGGCGCTGGAGCGCAGCGGCCCGGAGCGCTTTCTCAGCACCTACCGGCTTCTGGTCGAGATGCAGAGACGCGCCGATGAAACGGGTGCGCAATCGGCTCGCCGCGCCGTTGCCGAGCTTTTCGCCCGGCTGTGGACGCTGCGTTCGATGTCCCTTGCGGTCGCCATCAGTATGGATCGCGGGCACACCCCCGAGCTCGAAGCCGCAATCGTCAAGGAGATGGGGACCCGCTTCGAGAAGGACGTCGGCGAGGTCGCTCGCCAGATCTTCCCGGCCGAGCCATTCCTCGATTCGACCGATCCGTTCGTGAGGCACCTCGCCGTGGCGGTCATGCACTCGCCGGCCTACACGCTGCGGGGCGGCGCGAACGAGATCCTGCGTGGAATTATTGCGAGGGGGATCGGTCTGCGATGAGCGATTCGACATCCGGAATGCTGATCGAGTCGCTGCGCCGGCTGCTCGAGACGGAAATCGCTTCGGGCGAAGGCGGCGCCCTCGAGCCCGGCAACTGGCATTCGGCCCTATGGGGCCGGATGGCCGGGCTCGGGATGACCTCCGTCGCCTCCGACTACGAGGAGGAAGGGCTTGCTCTCGCCGCCGGTGTTCTCGTCGAGATCGGTCGTGCGGCGGCGGTCGTTCCGCTCCTCGAGCATGACGTGCTCGCCGGCTGGATACTCGCGCAGGCTGGTGTCGAGCGGCCCTCGGAGGGGATTCTCTCCGCGGCGGCGGGTGTCGGCGTCGGCGAGCTCGGGATTCGCCGCATCGGCGGGAAGTGGCGGCTGGAAGGCAGGATCCCGAGAGTGCCCTTCGGGCGGCATGCCGCCGAGATCGTCCTGGTAGCCTCCGTCGATCGGAGCAACTGGGCGATCCGCGTTCCGGTGGCGGAGGTCCGTCTCGTCGAGGAGCGCAATCTTGCGGATGAGCCGCGCGACCATGTCTATCTCGACGGCGTCAGCATCGAGCCCGCGCGGGTGGCGCTCCTGCCCCCGACGGTGACGCCGGATCGGGTGTTCGCCCGCGGCGCCTTGGGGCGCTCCTTTCAGATGCTCGGCGCGATGGAGCGCGCGTTCGCGATGACCCACGAATACGCGCGTACGCGTGTGCAGTTCGGACGGTCGCTCTCGCAGTTCCAGGTCATTCAAGGTTACTTGGCTGAAATCATCGGGGAGATTGCCGCAACGCGCGCGATGTGCGAGGTCGCCCTGGAGGCTGCCCGCGAGGGCGCCGCCCTCGAGGAGATCGCCGCCGCGAAGATCCGGGCGGGCCAAGCCGCCCGCGTTGTCGCCGACCGCAGCCATCAGATCCATGGTGCGATCGGCTTCACGCGCGAATATGAGCTCCAGCTCGCCACGCGGCGGCTGTGGTCGTGGCGGGAGGAG
>JADGGZ010000118.1 GCA_019689675.1 Rhodospirillales bacterium
GTGCCCACAACGACCTGCGCGAGCGCGAGGCGCCAGCGCGGCAGCTTGAACGTCCAGCGGCGCAGCCGCAAGGGATGCCGCAGCGTCGCGGCGAGAACGACGTAGAGAAGGCAGAAGAGGAGCGAGGCCGCGCCGGCGATCCGGACCAGAACCGGGTCGATGTGAAGCCAGCGCGCGCTCGGCTCCGGCGCGAGGACGAGGACGAGTCCCGCAAATCCGATCTGGCCCATCGTCACCGTGACGGTGGTGGCGAGGACGATCTTCGTGATCTCCTCGGCGCCGATCCCCCAGGCGTCGTAGTAGCGGAAGCGCACCGCGCCCGAGCCGAGCGGCGCGAGCCCGATCGAATGCCCGAGCGAGAGGCTGACGAAAGAAGCGAGCGCCGCGCGCCGGAACGAGATGCGCCCGGCGCAGCCGGCGTAATGGACGCCGATCCAGTCGAAGAGCGTGAGGACGGCGTAGCTTCCCGCGGCGGCGGCCGCGGCGAACGCGAGGCGATGGTGCGGGATCCCGTAGATCGACGCGAGAACGTCGGCCGGGCTGACGTCCCGCACGGAGCGCCACACGAGCCACACTGCGGCGACCAGCGCCACCAGCCCGAAAGCCGGAAGGTACTTGCGAATGCGAAGACGCGACACCGGCCCAGCCCCTTGCGGCGCGAGGCGACGTGCGCCCGCTCAGAAGGCAACGGCACGGATCGGCGGGAGTTCCGCTCTCCCCTGCGTCAGAGAGAAGCAGGCGCCGGGCGCTAGAGCGCCCGCGCCACCTCTTCCATCTCGAAGCACTCGATGATGTCGCCGGGGCGGATGTCCGAGTAGTTCTCGAACGCCATGCCGCACTCGAACCCCTGCTTCACTTCGCGGACCTCGTCCTTGAAGCGCTTCAGGGTCTTCAGCGTGCCCTCGTGAATGACGACGTTGTCGCGCAGGAGGCGGACCTTGCCGCCGCGCTTCACTAGCCCCTCCGTCACCATGCAGCCGGCGACCTTGCCGACCTTGGTGATGTCGAAGACCTGGCGGATCTCGGCGTTGCCGAGGAAGCGCTCGCGCAAGGTCGGCGACAGCATGCCCGAGAGCGCCGCCTTCATGTCGTCGATCACGTCGTAGATGATCGAGTAGTAGCGGATCTCGACCGCATCGCGACGCGCGAGGTCCCGCGCCTGCGGGTTGGCGCGGACGTTGAAGCCGATGATGACCGCGTTCGAGGCCTTGGCGAGAATGACATCGCTCTCGTTGATGCCGCCCACCGCCGAGTGGAGGACGCGCACCTTCACCTCGTTCGTGGCCAGCTTCTCGAGCGAGCCGACGATCGCCTCGAGCGAGCCCTGAACGTCCGACTTCACGACGACCGGAAGCTCCTTGGCGGTGCCTTCCTGGATCTGCGTGAACATCTGCTCGAGCGTGCCGCGCGCGCTCGCCGTGTGCGCCTTCTCGCGCCGCCGCCGCTGGCGGTAGTCGGTGATCTCCCTCGCGCGCGCCTCGCTCTCGACGACGGCGAAGTCGTCGCCCGCGAACGGCGTGCCGTTGAGGCCGAGCACCTCGACCGGCGTCGACGGGCCCGCTTCCTTCACCGAGTTGCCGCGATCGTCGATGAGGGCGCGCACCTTGCCCCACTCGTCGCCCGCGACGAAGATGTCGCCGACCCGGAGCGTGCCGCGCTGGACGAGCACGGTCGCGACGGAGCCGCGGCCGCGCTCGAGCTTCGCCTCGATCACGGCGCCCTCGGCCGGACGGCGCGGATTCGCCTTGAGGTCGAGAATCTCGGCCTGCAGGAGAATCGCCTCCTCGAGCTTGTCGAGCCCCGTCCTTTTCAGCGCCGAGACCTCGACGTCGAGGACGTCGCCGCCGAGCTTCTCGACGACGATCTCGTGGCTCAAGAGCTCGTTCCGCACGCGATCGGGGTTGGCGTCCGGCTTGTCCATCTTGTTGATCGCGACGATGATCGGCACCTTCGCCGCCTTGGCGTGCTGAATCGCCTCGACCGTCTGCGCCATGATGCCGTCATCGGCGGCGACCACGAGCACGACGATGTCGGTGACGTTGGCGCCCCGCGCGCGCATCTCGGTAAACGCCTGGTGACCCGGCGTGTCGATGAAAGTGATGCGCTGCCCGCCGGAGAGCTGAACCTGATAGGCGCCGATGTGCTGGGTGATGCCGCCGGCCTCGCCCGCGGCGACGTCGGTGTGGCGGATCGCGTCGAGAAGCGACGTCTTGCCGTGGTCGACATGGCCCATCACGGTGACGATCGGCGGCCGCGGCTCGAGATCCTCCGGCCGGTCGGCCTCGCCCTTGAGGCCGATCTCGACGTCCGACTCCGAGACGCGCTTCACCTTGTGACCGAACTCGGTGATGATGAGCTCGGCCGTGTCGGCGTCGATCGTCTGCGTGATCGTCGCCATGACGCCCATCCGCATCAGCGCCTTGATGACGTCCGCGGCGCGCGTCGCCATGCGGTTGGCGAGCTCCTGCACCGTGATCGCCTCCGGAAGCACGACCTCGCGGACGATCGTCTGCTCGGCGCTCGGCACATGGTGCCCGCGCATCTTCTCCTGGCGCCGGCGCATCGAGGCGAGCGAACGCTGCCGCTCGTCCTCGTCGGAGAGCGCGCGCGTCACCGTGAGCTTGCCGACGCGGCGGGCGCGGTCCTCGCGACCGCGCGCCGGCACGACCGGCTTCTTCGGCTCCGGACGCAGGCCCGGACGACGGGCGGGCGCCTCGCGCTCCTCCTCCTCGATCTCCGGCCCCTTCACCTTGCCGAGCGCGGTCAGCGCCGCGACCTTGGCGGCGGCAGCCTTGCCGGCGCGCTCGGCGACCTCGCGCCGGCGCTCCTCTTCGGCCTTGCTCTTGGCCGCTTCCTCGGCCTTCTTGCGCGCCTCTTCCTCGGCCCTCCGGCGCGCCTCCTCCTCGGCCTTCTTGCGCTCTTCCTCTTCGGCCTTCCGGCGCGCCTCCTCCTCCTGGCGGCGCCGCTCCTCCTCCTTGCGCCGCATCTCGTCTTCGATGACGGCGCGGCGGCGCGCCTCCTCGTCGGCCTTGCGCGCGTCGGCGAGGGCGCGGACGCGCTGCGCGCGCTCCTCCTCGGTGAGGGAGTGCGGGAGAACGACCGGGCGCACCCGTCCGGTGCCTGCCGGCTTGCCGGCATCCGTGCTCTGCGGACGCGCGGCCGGCTGCGGCTTGCCGGCGCTGGGCTCGGCCTGGCCGGGCGTGACGACCCGCTTCTTGCGGACCTCGACCGTGACGGTCTTGGAGCGGCCGTGCGGGAAGCTCTGCCGGACCTGCGAGGTCTCGATGGGCTTGCGCACTCCGCTCGACGTCGGGCGCAGGCTCAGCGGGCGCTTGGTCTCTTGATCGGTGTTATCCGCCATTCGTGTCGGTACCCTGAACTCCTGAACTGCCTCGCCGGAAGCCGGCGAGCCGCCCCGCGTCGATCTCGAGCCGCTCTGCAAAGCGGCCCGGCGCCACGGCGGCATGGACCACATGATCCCGCCCGAAGGCAAGACCTAACTCGTCTGCGCGCAACACCCTCGTCTGCTTCACGCCGGCGCCGAGCGCCGTCAGCTTCTGCCGCCCGTGCTCCGCACCATCGCTCGCCTCCACCAGCAGCCCGACACGGCCGCTGCGCAACGCCTCGCGCACCTTCTCGAAACCGGCGACCGCCTGCCCCGAGCGGCGCGCCAGTCCCAGGAGCTCGCGGCAGCGCTCCGCGAGAAGCCGCTCGACGCGATCGGCGAGGTCCGGCGGCGCCGTCGCCGGCGCCCGCGCAGCGCGCGCGAAGAGGCGTCTGGCGACAGCCGTCTCCACTATATCGCGCGCGGCGCTGACCCACAAACCCCGGCCGGGCAGCCGCTCGGCGACGTCCGGCGTCACCGTGCCGTCGGGCGCCAGGACGAAGCGCACGAGCCCCGCCTTGGGGCGGACCTCGCCGGTGACGAGGCAGCGCCGCTCCGGCTCCTCGCGCGCCGAGCCCCGGGTCAGCCCGCCTCCGGCGCCGCGCCCGTCCCGGCCTCGTCCGCGAACCAATGGGCCCGCGCGGCCATGATGATCGCGTTCGCCTCCTCCTGATCGATCTTGACCGCCGGCGCGACCATCTCGGCGAGCTCGTCTCCGGCGAGGTCGCCGACGTCATCGAGCGTCTTCACGCCCTTCTCGCCGAGCGTGACGGCGAGAAGCGGCGTCATGCCGGGAAGCGCCAGCACCTCGTCCGCGACCCCTAGCTCGCGGCGGCGCGCCTCGAACTCCTCGTTCTGCCGCTCGATGAAGCTGCGCGCGCGCTCCTGGAGCTCGGCCGCGACCTCCTCGTTGAAGCCCTCGATGCCGGCCAGCTCCTCCAAGGGCACGTAGGCGACCTCCTCGACGGAGGAGAAGCCCTCGGTCACCAGTAGATGGGCAATGACGTCGTCGACGTCGAGTGCCTCGATGAACATTTGGCTGCGCGTCCGGAACTCCTCCTGGCGACGCTCGGACTCCTCCGCCTCGGTCAGGATGTCGATGTCCCAGCCGGTGAGCTGCGAGGCGAGGCGCACGTTCTGCCCGCGGCGGCCGATCGCGAGGCTGAGCTGCTCGTCGGGCACGACGACCTCGATGCGGCGCGCCTCCTCGTCCATCACCACCTTGGCGACCTCGGCCGGGGCGAGCGCGTTGACGACGAAGGTCGCGGGATCCGCCGACCACGGAATGATGTCGATCTTCTCGCCCTGGAGCTCGGCGACGACCGCCTGCACGCGGCTGCCGCGCATGCCGACGCAGGCGCCGACCGGGTCGATGCTGCTGTCGTGGCTGATCACCGCGATCTTGGCGCGGCTGCCGGGGTCGCGCGCCACCGCCTTGATCTCGATGATGCCGTCGTAGATCTCCGGCACCTCCTGGGCGAAGAGCTTCGCCATGAACTGCGGATGCGTGCGCGACAGGAAGATCTGCGGCCCCCTCGGCTCGGCGCGCACGTCGTAGATGTAGGCGCGCACCCGGTCGCCCTGGCGGAAGCTTTCACGCGGTAGAAGCTCGTCGCGGCGCAGGATCGCCTCGGCGCGGCCGAGATCGACGATGACGTTGCCGAACTCGACGCGCTTGGCGAGGCCGTTCACGATCTCGCCGACGCGGTCCTTGTACTCGTTGTACTGCCGCGCGCGCTCGGCATCGCGCACCTTCTGCACGATCACCTGCTTCGCCGTCTGCGCCGCGATGCGGCCGAAGTCGATCGGCGGCAGCGTATCGGTGAGGAAGTCGCCCACCTCCGCGTCCGGGTTGAGGCGGTGCGCCTCTTCGAGCGAGATCTGCGTCATCTCGTTCTCGACCGGATCGGCGACCTCGCGGAAGCGCATCAGCCTGATCTCGCCCGTCTTGCGGTCGATCTCGGCGCGGATGTCGTACTCCTGGCCGTATTTCGAGCGGCCGGCCTTCTGGATCGCCTGCTCCATCGCCTCGAGCACCTCGTCCCGATCGATGTTCTTCTCGCGCGCGACGATGTCGGCGACCTGCAGGAGTTCGGCGCTTCGAATGGGGTAACCGGCGGTTTCCATGGTGCAGCCTTCAGTGCGTGAGCTTGTTCTGTTGCGCGGCGGCGAGGAGCTCGTCGGTGAGGACGAGCTTGGCGCGCGCGACGTCGCCGAGCGGGAGCGAAACCTCGCCCTGCTCGGTCGCGAGACGGACCGTGTCGCCCTCCCTGCCGAGAATGCGGCCGCGGAACCGCTTGCGGCCCTCGATCGCATGCGCGAGCTCGAGCTTCGCCTCGAACCCGGCGAAACGGTCGTAGTCCTCGGCGCGGACGAGCGGCCGGTCGATGCCGGGAGAGCTGACCTCGAGCGTGTAGGCGCCCGCGATCGGATCCTCCACGTCGAGAAGGGCAGAGACGTGCCGGCTGATCTCCTCGCAGTCGCCGACCGTCATGCCGACGCCGTCCCGACGCTCGGCCATGATCTGCAGCGTCGGCCGGCGGCCGCCGCTGTGCGAGACGCGGACGAGGCTGTAGCCCATCGCCTCGAGCGAGGGCGCAATCATCGCCGCGATGCGTTCGGTGTCGATCAAACCGTCGTCCTCAAAAAGAAAGGTGGGCCGAGGGCCCACCCTTTCCGGCGGTCCGGGCGGGCCGGACCGTATGGGTTTCTTCTTGTTGGCGCGAATATAGTCCTTCGCCGGCGCCCCGCAAGTCCTTAAGAGCGCGGCGGAGGATGGGTTACCGCGCGAGGACACGCGCCACCAGCTTCAGGTCCTCGACGAAGCGGGCGTACTCCGCGTGGCGCGCCGCCTCGTCGGGCGCGCGCAGCAGCGCCGAGGGGTGCACGGTCGCGAGCACGTAGGGCGCGAGGTTCGAAGGCACGAACGCGCCGCGCTGCTTCGTCACCCGGAACGCCTTGCCGAGGAGCGCCTGCGCGGCCGTCGAGCCGAGGCAGACGATGACTTCCGGCCCGACGACGCGGATTTCCTCCTCGAGCCACGGGTGGCAGGCCTGGATCTCCATCGCGCTCGGCTTCGAATGGATGCGCCGCTTGCCCCGCGGCACCCACTTGAAATGCTTCACGGCGTTGGTGACGTAGGCTTCCCCGCGATCGAGACCGGCGTCGGCGAGCGCGCGGTCGAGGAGCTTTCCCGCCGGCCCGACGAACGGCAGCCCCGCGCGGTCCTCCTGGTCGCCCGGCTGCTCGCCCACGAGCATGACGCGGGCGCGCTTCGCGCCGGCGCCGAAAACGGTCTGCGTCCCGGTAAGGTGGAGCGGGCAGGCGGTGCAGCGCTTCGCCGCCGCCGCGAGGTCCTCGAGCGTCGCGTCCGGCGGCACGAAACGCCGCGCGTCGTCGGGCGGTTTCCTCGCCATTCTCGCGGCTCCGCGAACGGGCGCGGAGGCGCGAGGTTCCGCTAGCGCCCGAGGGAAGCGGCGGCGCGGGCGAGCTCGGCGATGCGCGACCAGTCGCGCGCGGCGATCGCGTCCGCCGGCGCCATCCACGAGCCGCCCACCATCGCCACATTCGGCAGCTCGAGGTACCGCGGCGCGCTCTCGGCCGTGACACCGCCGGTCGGGCAGAACACGATGCCCGGGAAGACGGGCGCCATCGCCTTCAGCACCGCGACGCCGCCGAGCGGCTCGGCCGGGAAGAACTTCAGGAACGAGAAGCCGAAATCGCGCGCCACCATCACCTCCGACGGCGTCGCGACGCCGGGAACGAAAGGGAGGCCGGTCGCGATCCCGGCCGAAGCGAGCTCGGGCGTGAGGCCGGGGCTCACGAGGAAGCGCGCCCCCGCCTCGACGGCGCGCGTCACGTCGGCGGCGCGCAGGATCGTGCCGGCACCGACGACGATCTCGGGCACCTCGCGCGCGACGGCGGCGATCGCCGCCGGCGCCTCGGGCGTCCGAAGCGTGATCTCGACGACCCTGATGCCGCCTTTTACCAGCGCCCGCGCCAGCGGCACGGCGTCGGCCGCACGCTCGATCGAGAGCACCGGAACCACGCGCGCGTCGCGGAAGAGGGCATGCATCGGCAGCTCCCGTCGTCGTCGCTTGACCTATGCCGCGAAACCGGCGACACGAAAAGGGCCTTTCGAAACGGAAAGCCCATGCAGCGAGTCGCCGCGATCGGCGAGTGCATGATCGAGCTGAGCGAGCGCGACTCGGGCACGCTCGCTCTCGCCTATGGCGGGGATACGCTCAACACGGCCGTCTACCTGAAGCGGGCTGCCAACGCGCGCATCGCGGTCGATTACGTCACCGCGCTCGGCGACGATCCCTGGAGCGAGGCGATGCTCAGCGCCTGGCGCGAAGAAGGGCTCGGCACCCGGCATGTGGCGCGGCTCCCGGGCGGGCTTCCCGGTCTCTACATGATCCGCGTCGAGGCGTCGGGCGAGCGGCGCTTCTACTACTGGCGCTCGGCCGCGGCGGCGCGCGAACTCTTCCGGGCGCCGGCGACCTTGCCGGTGCTCGAAGCGCTCGCCGAATACGATCTCGTCTATCTGTCGCTCATCACCGTCTCGGTGCTCGGCGAGGAGGCACGCGAACGCCTCGCCTCCGCCCTCGCGACGGCGCGGTCGGGCGGCGCACGCGTCGCGTTCGACACCAACTACCGACCGGCGGGCTGGCCCGATCCCGCGACGGCCCGCGCGGCGGCCGAACGGTTCATCGCGCTTGCCGACATCGCGCTGCCGACCGCGGACGACGAGCGCGCGCTTTTCGGCGACGCGGACCTCGAGGCGACGGCGTCGCGCTACGCGGGCCGCGAGGCGGCGGTGAAGCGCGGCGCCGACGGCTGCGTCGTCATGCACGCACAAGAGCGGCGGGAGGTCGCTGTTCCCGAGCGCGTCGCCGCGGTCGACACGACGGCGGCGGGCGATGCCTTCAATGCCGGCTATCTCGCCGCGCGTCTCCTCGGGCGCGCCCCCGAAGCGGCCGCCCTCGTCGGGCACCGGCTGGCGGCCGCCGTGGTCCGTCATCCCGGCGCGATCATTCCCCGCGCCGCAATGCCCGACCTGGGGCTGTCCGCGCCTCCGAGCTGAGATCGCCTTCCGATCGAGCATATCGAGGGCCATGCGCCCATCATCCTCGAGGAGTGATTGCCGACCGCGCGACGTTGCCTCGACGAGGAGGAGGTGTCGCATGCGCGATCGCAAAGGCGAGGCTCTCGAGAGGATGAAACCCGGCGACGAAGCGCCGCCGGGGACGCCGGGAACCGGCGAGGCCCTATGCCCCGACTGCTCCGGCACGGGGCGGCGCGAAGGCCGCGAATGTCCGACATGCGAAGGAACTGGCAAGATCGTCGCGGGGATCGGCGGCGCCTGAGCCGGCTCACGTCGAGGACGGGAGGAGCAGGACGATGGTCGTGCCGGATCCCTGCGCCGTCCGGATCGATACGTGGCCGTGCGACTGCTTCGCGAAGCCGTAGACCTGCGCGAGGCCGAGCCCGCTTCCCTTGCCGACCGCTTTGGTGGTGAAGAACGGCTCGAAGGCTCGTTCCAAGACTTCCGGCGGCATCCCCGTTCCCGTGTCCTCGAACTCGATCTGGAGATACTCGCCGGGAGGAGTCTCCGAAGGACCGGCGACAGGCGGGCTCCCGACGATCACGGTCGAGGTCGCGATGCGGAAGCGGCCGCCCGAGGGCATCGCGTCGCGCGCATTGACCGCGAGGTTGAGAAGCGCGGCCTCGAACTGCGCCGGATCGATCCGCACGCGGCAAGGACCTGCCGCCGGCTCGAGCACCAGCTCCCTTCCCTCGCCGAGAGCCTGATGGAACATCGGCACGAAGCGCTGGAGCAGGCCGTCGACGTCGACCTCCTCGGAACGAAGCGGGTGCAGGCGCGAGAAGGCCAGAAGCTGGTTCGTGAGTTGCTCGCCGCGCTCGACTGCATGCTGCGCAGCCTCGAGATGCCGGACGAGCCGCTCCGGATCGTCGAGCCTCGCCCTGGCGACCTCCAGATTGCCGCGTATCACGGTCAGGAGATTGTTGAAGTCGTGGGCGACAGCGCCGGTGAGCTGGCCCAGCGCTTCCAGCTTCTGCGCCTGCCGCAGCGCGTTCTCGGCGAGCTCGCGGCGATGCATCTCGTCGAGCAGCTGCCGGTTCGCCTCGGCGAGCTCCCGGGTGCGCTGCGCGATGCGTTCCTCGAGCGTCTCGTTGAGCTCGCTCAGCTGCTGCTCCGCGCGGCGCAGCCGCATGACCCCGCGCAGCGTTGCCAGCAGCTCCAGCGGGTCGATCGGGTCGGCGAGATAGCCGTCGGCGCCGCTGTCGAGCCCGATGACGCGGTCGGCGGGCCTCGTGAAGACGGCCGAGATCTGCAGGACGGAGATCGTCCGGTCGGCCTCCTTGATACGGCGGCACACCTCGAAGCCGCTCATGTCGGGCAGCCTGACGTCCAAAAGCACGATATCCGGCCGCCGCGCCGCGACCAGCGCGAGGGCCTCGGCGCCCTCGGCCGCCTCGAGCGTCTCGTAGCCGGCGCTGCGCAGCAGGCGTGCCCGCGCGTACCGTCCCGACGGATCGTCGTCGACGACGAGAACGAGCGCCGCCTCGCTCATGCCGCCGCCAGCGGCGAGAGCGCCGCGACCAATGTCTCGGTTGAAAGCCGATCCTTGCCGACGATCGCGCGCGCCCGGCCGAGCCGCGCCCGCTCCTTCGGCCCGAGCACGGCCGAAGTCACGACGACAATCGGAATCTCCCGCGTCCTCGGCTCGGCGTGGAGCTCCTCCATCAGCTCGTAGCCGTCGAGGTCCGGCATCTGCAGATCGAGCAGGATCGCGTCGGGCGGCTCGCGCCGGGCCCGCTCGAGCCCTTCGCCGCCGGTGCCCGCCACCTCCACCTCGAACCCCGCCGAGCTCAGGAACTGACACAGCACGTAGCGTGCCGCCTCGTCGTCGTCGACGACCAGGATGCGGCGCGATTCGCTCGCGGTCGTGCCGAAGACGCGCGGCAGGATCAGCGTGAAGGTCGAGCCTTCGCCGAGCGCGCTCTCGACCGCGACGCGCCCGCCGAGCAGCTCGGCGAGGCGGCGCGACAGCGGCAGGCCGAGTCCCGTTCCCTTCACCCGCCCTTGCGCCTTGCTCTCGATTTGCGAGAACTCCTGGAAGATGAGCTCGTGATGCTCGGGCGCGATGCCGATCCCGGTGTCGCGCACGCTGAAGATTATCGTGTCCTGCGGGCCGCGCTCGGCGGATACGCGCACCTCGCCGCGCTCGGTGAACTTGATCGCGTTCGAGACGAAGTTGCGGAGGATCTGCGAGATCTTGCCCTCGTCGCTGACGAGCGGCGGCAGGTTCGCGACGTTCTCGAAAACGAGCGCCACGCCTTCGCTCGGGAGCAGCGGGCGCATCATGCCGCGCAGGGTGCGGAAAAGGTGCTCGACCGTGAACTCGCTCCTGTGGACCTCGGTCTTGCCGGATTCGACCTTGGCGAGGTCGAGCAGATCGTCGATCAGCTCCTTCAGGCTTTCGGCCGAGCGCCGGATGTACCGGACCTGCCGTTCCTGTCCCGGCGTGAGGTCGCCGTCCACCCGGTCGAGCAGCAGCTTCGAGAGCGCGAGCACCGCATTGAGCGGCGTCCTGAACTCGTGGCTCATATGGGAGAGGAAGCGGGACTTGATCTCGTCCGCGCGGCGCAAGTGCTCGGCGCGCTCCTCTAGCTCGGCATAGAGCGCCACCACGCCGCGGTTGGTGTCGCTCAGCTCCTGGCTGATCTGGTCGAGCTCCTTCTCGCGCCGCTGCAGCTCTTCGAGCGACAGCAGCAGCTCGCGGTCGCGCCCGCGCAGCTCGAGGAGCGGATCGAGGACGATGTCGCGCGCGAGCGTATCGGCGATGCGCCGGATGTCGGCCGCGCCGAGAAGCTTCGCCGTGGGCGGCAGCATCTTGCCCAGAGTGACCGTCGTGCCCCGCCCCGGCGCGCTTTCGATTTCGAACACCTCCGCGAGCCGCCTTGCGCCGAGGATGCCCACGCCCATGCCGCGGGGCGACTGGTAGGCGCCCGAAAGCACCTCGCCGAGGTTCGGGATGCCCGCGCCGTCGTCGCGCACGCGCGCTTCGAGGCGCTGCGGCCGTTCCCTGCCGACCAGGAGAAACTCGACCTCGCCTCCGTGCGCGTGCTCGACGGCGTTGCGGGCGATCTCCGAGAGCGCGGTCGTGAAGCGCGTCCGATCCTGCGCCTTGAGCCCGACGAGCTCGGCAATGCGCCGGGCGCGCTGGCGGACGAGCACGATGTCGCTCTCGCGCGCGAGGGCGACGGT
>JADGGZ010000119.1 GCA_019689675.1 Rhodospirillales bacterium
CGCCGGGTTCACCTTCCTGCCCGAGCCGGAGAGGTCTTCGCCCTCGATGTCGATCTCGACGAGGCTGGAGGCCGTCGCCTCTTCGAACAGCATGCCGAAGGGGATGAAGAGGAAGCGCGGTTCCTCCCCCGGAAGGCGCGCCGAAAGATGCGTGTAGATGAGGTCGTCCATGCCGCGCCGGGCGAAGATCCGGTAGCAGGCGGCGAGCTGCCGCCGCATCTCGGCGATCTCCTCGGCGCGCCTGTCGCGTCCGGGCCGTGCCGTCTCGCTCATCGCCGCCTCCGCTAGGGAAATGGGCCGCGGGACCGCATCTTGCTGCCGCGCGCCCTCCCGCCGCAAGCGCGCCCTTCTCCTCCTTTTTCGCGTTTGACGAAGGGCGCGCTTCCGCCGTCGAATGACGCAGAAAAGCGACGGGGCGCCCCATGCTTCAGGAGATCCGCGGCAAGACTCTGTCGGTCGAAAAGCAGGGCGCGGGCGATCCCGTCGTCTTGCTGCACGGGCTCGGCAGCACTGCCAATGTCTGGGAACCGGCGGTCCGTGCGCTCGCCGACAAGTTCACGATGCTGCGCTTCGATCTCGAGGGCGCAGGCCGCTCGCCTTGCGCGGGCGAGCTCTCGATCGACAGCTGGGTCGCCGATCTCGCCGCAATCCTCGACCGGAACGGGATCGAAGCGGCGCGCTTCGTCGGGCACTCGCTCGGCACCCTCATCCTGCAGCATTTCGCGGCGCGCTACCCCGAGCGCGTCCTGAAGCTCGCCTTTCTCGGCGTCAACCGCGCGCCGCCCGAGGCGCGGCGTCAGGCGGTGCGCGAGCGCGCGGCGAAGGTGCGCGCCGAAGGTCTCGAGGCGATCACCGACGCCGTGGTGAAGGGCGGCCTCTCTCCGCACACGCTCGCCGAAAAGCCGGAAATCGTCGCCTTCGTGCGCGAGCTTCTGCTTCGTCAAAATCCGGAGGGTTACGCCCGCTCCTGCGAGGCGATGGCTTCCTCCGTCGCGGTCGATCCGCAGGCGATCCGCTGCCCGGTGCTGGTGATCGCCGGCGCCGACGACGCGGTGAGCCCGCCCGCCAACGGCGAAGGCCTCGCGCGCGAGCTGCCGCAGGCGAAATTCATCCTCATCGAAAAATGCGGCCACTGGCTGCCGATCGAGCAGCCGGCCGCGGTGAACCGCGCGCTGCGCGAATTCTTGTGACGGAGGAGGGAGGAATGGCCGGAAAGCTGCGACACATCGCCCTCTCGGTTCCCGATCCTGAGAAGGCGGCGCGATTCTACGAGGAGGTCTTCGGGCTCGAGCGCGTCGGCGTCACCGACTCGGTTCTGGCGAGCGGCGTCTATCTCTCCGACGGCTACATCAATCTCGCGCTCCTGCACTACAAGACCGACGAGATGGCCGGCATGGCCCAAGGCAGGGACTTCGTCGGCACGCACCATTTCGGCTTCGTCGTCGACGACGCCGCGGCGACGAAGCGGCGCATCGAGCGCTGCGGCGGCGCGTTCTTCATGGACCTGCCGGAGCTGAAGGACACGCTCTATTACGAGGAGAAGTACCGCGACCCCGCGGGCGTGATCTTCGATATCAGCGAGAAGGGCTGGGTCATCGCGGCGCCGTAGCGCCGCCTTTCGGCAAGGGGCGGCCCCCTGCCCGGCCTGGCGGCGGCGAGAATCTTCGCGCGTCGAGGCTCGGCGGGCCCGTGCGTCGTCGTATCGCGGGGTTCCTACGGCCTTCGTTAAGCATTCCAGGTTTACCTCTCGCCGCGTCTTGCTCGGAGGGAGACATGGGATCTGTGCATGTTTCGAGCACGATGCTGCCGCTCGGCGAGGCGCCGCAGCGCATGCTCGATCTCTATCGGTACTGGTCGTCGCGGCGTCCGACCATCGGCTCCTTGCCGACTTGGCGCGACCTCGATCTTCTGGAGATGCGTCCTTGGCTCGGCCGCCTCAGCCTCTACGAGGCATGCGGCGACGGCGACGTGAGCGTGCGGGTCCGCGGGACGCTCAAGACCAGCTACGGAGGCGAGGCGCGGCCCGGATTCCGGATCAGCACCGCCAAGCCCGAGGCCTATGCGCGGGTCGTCCTGCCGCAGCTCGTTCACGCCCTCGCCGACGGAGAGGCGACGCGGCACATCGTGGAACTGACCCTCGACGGATTCGAGTACCGTTTCGACCGGCTCGCGCTCCCGCTGGCCGGGGCGAACGGCGGACCGCCCCGGCTCCTGACCTTCGTCGAGTTCGACATCCGTCGCGCGAACGAGTTCTGGCAGCGCTATCACGGCATTGCCGGGTCGCCGGCCCACGCCGAACGGCCCGCGTGACGCCCGGCGCCACGCGGCGGCGGCGTCATAGTCCGACGAAGGCGAGGAGCGGCTCGAAATCGCCCGCGTCGGCGGCGCGCAGCGCGTCGATATACTGGGCGCGGCGCTCGTTCATGGATTGCAGGCTGTAGCCGGCGGTCCAATCCACCGGCCCATGCCCGAAGCACTCCTCGAGATAGACGTCGGCGGCAATACGGGCGTGCCGCCCGTTGCCGTTCGGAAAGGGATGGATCTGCACCAGCCGGTGATGAAACCGGGCGGCGGCCTCGAGCGGCGCGAAGCTGCGATGTTCGGCCCAGTAGCGCGCATCGCCGAGAAGCATGCGGAGCTGGACGGGAATATCGAGCGGATCGATGCCGATGTTCTTCTCCGTCAGCCTGAACGTTCCTGCCCACCGCCAAACGTCCCCGAAAAGGCGCCGGTGCAGCTCGCGCATGAACGCCTCCGTCAGAATGTCGGTCTTCCGGCGTCGGGCGAGCCAGGCGAGGCCGCCCGCGATGTTGGCCTGTTCGAGCTGATCGAGCTCGCCGCGCGTCGTGATGTGCCGATGCTTGAGGCCGTTGCGTTCGTCCGGATCGAGGGGCGTCGCGCCCGCCGCCCCGTCGGCGTCCGGCGACACGCTTATTTCTCTGCCCAGAGATCGGCCGGCATTTCGCGCAGGAGGCTTTCGGCGATGCGCTCCGCCTCTTCCGCGTTCTGCTCCTCGGACAAGGGCTGGCTTTCGAGCGCCATGTGTCCGCTCGCCCGATTGACCAGCGCGCGTGCCTTCTTGCGCGCCTGCTCTGCGACGATGTCCTCGATCCGGCCTTTCGGCACGATCGCATAGACGAAGCGGCACCCCATTGCCTCGGCGGCCGCGTGCATCGTCTTGAGCGTCACGCCCCCCTCGACTTCCGCGCGCTCGGCTTGGGAGATGCGGGCGCGCGTCACGCCGAGCCGCTCGGCGAGCTGGGCTCCCGACATACCGAGCGCCTTGCGCACGGTCGCGACCCATCCTTCGGGCGGCACGGCGAGGGAGCCGACTCTGCCGGCGGCACGATTTACGATCGCCTGATACTGCCTGACGACGGCGCCCTTGGTAGTCATATGCGTAAATATATACGTTGACGATTTTCCGCAATATGTAAATCTTTATATTGACGATGGGATGGTCAATGTCAATATGTTTATTGACAAACGTCGGACGTCCTCTGACCGTGACGACACCGCCGCGAGGTCCAGGGCCCGGGAAAACTCTTCTCGACCACCGGTTCGCTGTCTACGGGTCGCGGAAAGCGCTTGTCGATGTTCCCATTTTGTTCCAGAATGCGGCGCTCGCCTTTCCGGGCGGCAGCCGTTCTTTGACATGGTGCATCGAAGTCCCTTGAAGCCCTGCGCTGCGTCTTCGCAGCGTGCGGTACTGACGCTCGATTTCGCGTCTCGTCGCGCGGAGGAAGCCGGGCGGGTTCGAAGCACCCCGACCGTATCGGGCGGTCGCGCCTACCCTCGGCAACGAGTCGTGGCCCCGTTCCGGCCGGGCTCTATCCTGTAACTTTCCTGTTTTTTCAGGAAAGCGACGGTTCGGAGATCGCGGCCAGGCCAACCGGCGCCTCGTCGGGACCCGGCTCTCATGTTTTTTTTGCGCCGGCGCGACGGAAGTTGCTCGGCCGGAATCGTCCCCGAAGCTCCTCCTCGACCTGTAAATCACCTGTTATTTCAGGTCGGCGGCCGACCGGTCGCGGAGCGGAGGTCGAGGCGTCCCTCTACCTCCTCAGCGCTCGCTTCTCGGATCGATCTCGGCGAGCGCGGGCGGGGTCTGCGCCGCCGGAACGAAGCCGCTCTGCAGCTCGAGCGGCACGCCGCCGCGCCGCCTCATGCGCCAGATCGTGAAGGCGGCGATCGCGGCGAGCACGAGGGCAGCGTAGACGAAGAGCCCGCTGGGGCCGAGGAACGACATCACCGCCGCCGAGGCGGTCGGCCCCGCCGAGGCGCCGAGCGCCCAGGCGAAGAGCAGCCCGCTGCTCGCGGCGACGAAGTCCTTCGGCGCCACGTAGTCGCTGATCTGGCCGGCGGCGAGCCCGTAGAGCGGCGCCATCATCCCGGAGAAGAGAAAGGCGAGGACGAGGAGGGTCGCGAACGACTCCGCGCCGACCGCGAGAATCGCGAGCGCGAAGGTGAAGGCGAGGAGCATCGTCGCGAGCGCCACCGGGCGGCGGCCGTGCCGGTCGGCGATCCACCCGATCGGATACTGCGCGAGAAGGCCGCCGCCGAGCGAGGTCGTCAGCAGGACCGAGAGCAGCGCCGGCGAGAGCCCTACCCGCTCGATATAGACGGGCAGCATGGCGTAATAGGCGCTGTTGACGAGCCCCGCCCCGAACCCCGCGACGACGCCGAGCGGCGAGACCTCCATGAGACGGCGGACGCCGAAGCGCGAGCGCTGCGCGATCTCGGGATTGCCGATGACGGTGAGCGCCATCGGGATGAGCGCGGTCGCGAACCCCATCGCGATCATCGCGAAGACGTACTCGCCGTCGCTCCGTATGAGGTTGATGGCGAGGGGGCCGACTGCGCTCGCGCCCCAGGAGACGACGAGATAGGCGGCGAAGGTGCGCCCGCGGGTCCCGCCGTCGCTCTTGTGGTTGAGCCAGCTCTCCGCCACGAGGAAAACCCCGGCGAGTGCGAAGCCGCTGATCGCGCGGAACGCGGCCCAGGCGACCGGGTGATCGACGAGCGCATGGAGAAGCGCCGCGTCCGCCGCCACCGCCGCGAAGACCGCGAAGCTGCGTATGTGCCCGACGCGGTCGACGATGCGGCCGGCGAACTGGGTCCCGAGAAGGAAGCCGACGAAGTAGCAGGAGAGGACGAGCCCGATCGCCGCGGTCGGCTCGCCGCGCCGCACGAGAAGCAGGCTGATGAGCGGGTTGAGCGCGCCGAGCGCGAGCTGCGCCAGGGCGATGCCGAGGAGCACCGGGAGAATGGGGCGAAGGCGCGCGAGCATGAAGGGCGACGCGCGACCCTACAGGGAGCGGCTTCCGGATTGAAGCTCGGGAATCGATCCTTGCGCGCGGAACGATGGCGGGGCGGACGCTAAGGCCGCTGCGGGGCGGCGCCGCCGCGAAGCTCGTGCACGACGACGCCGACGCGGCGCGGCGGCGGCATGAGCAATGCCGGGCGGGCGAGACTCGCCGCCATGTCGCGCTCGCCCGCGCGCCAGCGGGCGTTCGTCGGGTCGGCGGCGAAGTCGTCGGCACGGGCCGGAAGGAGGGCCGGGTTCACCTCGTGCACGAGATGGACGAGGTTCATCGTCGCCATGGAGCCGCGGGCGAGGCAGGCGGCGATCTCGGGATCGTCGCGCAGCTCGGGCGGCATCCGCTCGGCGATGAAGCCGAGGGCGCGGCGCAGGTCGTGCCGGCTGCGGAACTGCGCGATGCGCTGGCGCGAGCGGCTTCCGCCCTTGACGCGTCCGGGCTCGGAATCGAAGCAATCGAGCACGAAGCAGAGCGTGTCGGCAGGCGGCACCTGATCGAGCAGCGAGACGGGGGCGCCCGCGAGCGTCTCGGCCCCGCCCCAGAGCTCGCCCTCGGCCCGGGTCGGCGCGATTCCCGCGGCGGCGAGCACGTGCTCGGGGCCCAGCACGTGCCGGTCGTTGTCGAAGAGGACCTCGGTGCCGGTCGTCGCGTGGCGCGCCGCGAGCCCGAGCCGGAGCGTTCCGGCGTTGATGCGGGTGAAGTCGATCTGCTCGGCGAGAAAGGTGGAGAGCCGCGAGAGATTGCGCGTCGGCGCGGCACCGCCCCGCAGCCGCGCGAGGAAGCCCGGGCGCGCCGGGCTCAGAAGATCCTCCGCGCGGTTCCAGAAAGTGCGCAGCTTGCCGACGCGGCCTCTCGGCGGACTTCCGGCGACGAGCGCGGCGTTGATCGCGCCGATCCCTGTGGCGATGATCCAGTCGGGCTCGAACCCGCCGGAGTCCATCGCCGCGTAGGCGCCCGCCTGCCAGGCGCCGAGCGCGCCGCCGCCGGACAGAACCAGCATCACCCGTTCGAAGCGGGCCGTCCCTCTCTCGTCGCGGAAGACCGGCAAGGCCCCTTTCCTTTCGCTTCCGGGTCAACATTGCCGGCGTCGATTCCGTTGCAACCGCCCGCCGCCGCGTGCACGCTCGGCTCCCGATGATCGCAAGAGGTGACGCATGAACATCGCGGCGTGGCTCGACCGCAACGCCCGAACCTTTCCCGACCGGCCGGCGCTCGCGCGCGGCGCCGCCGTCCATGCCGACTTCCGGCTCTGGGCCGGGCGCGTGCGGCGATTGGCGGGCGCGCTCCTGGGGCCGCTCGGCTGCCGCCCCGGCGACCGCGCCGCGATCGTCATGCGGAACCAGCCGGAGTATCTCGAGGCGCAGTTCGGCATCTGGCACGCCGGGCTCTGCGCCGTGCCGGTCAACGCCCGCCTTCACCCGAACGAGTTCCACTACATCCTCGAGCATTCGGAGAGCCGCGTCGCGTTCGTCAGCCCCGATCTCGCCGAGAGCGTGGTTCCTCTCGCGGAGAAGATCCCGACCCTCGAGCGCGTCGTCGTCGCGCCCGGCCCGGAGTGGACGCGGCTTCTCGAGGAAAGCGAGCACGGCCTCGTCGCCCGCGCGCCGACCGATCCCGCGTGGCTCTTCTACACGAGCGGAACCACCGGGCGGCCGAAGGGCGCGGTGCTCACCCACCGCAACCTCCTCGTCGCCACGTTGAGCTACTTCGCCGACATCGATTTCGTGACGCCCGAGGATTCGGTGCTGCAGGCGGCCCCCCTGTCGCACGGCGCGGGGCTCTACGGCCTGCCGATCATCGCCAAGGCCGGATGCAGCGTCATTCCCGAAAGCGGTCATTTCGACGGGGACGAGGTCGCGCGGCTTCTCGCCCGCTGGCCGAACATGAGCTTCTTCGCGGCGCCGACGATGGTGACACGGCTCATCGCCAATCCCGCTTTCGCCGGCGCCGACCACCGCTACCTCAAGACGATCATCTACGGCGGCGCGCCGATGTACGTCGAGGATCTGAAGCGCGCGCTCGACCTCCTCGGCCCCAAGCTTCAGCAGATCTACGGTCAGGGCGAGGCGCCGATGACGATCACCGGCCTCTCGAAGGCGATGCACGCCGACCGCGACCATCCGCGCTGGGAGGCGCGCCTCGGCTCGGCCGGGATCGCGCGCACCGACGTCGAGGTCCGCGTCGTCGACGCCGAGGACCGCGACGTGCCCGTCGGCGAGACCGGCGAGGTCCTCGCCCGCGGCGACGTCGTCATGGCGGGCTACTGGAAGAACGAGGCGGCGACGCGCGAAACGCTGCGCGGCGGCTGGCTCCACACCGGCGACGTCGGCGCCTTCGACGAGGAGGGGTTCCTCACCCTCAAGGACCGCTCCAAGGACGTCATCATCTCGGGCGGCACCAACATCTACCCGCGCGAGGTGGAAGAGGTGCTGCTGCGCCATCCGGCGGTCGTCGAGGTTTCGGTTGTGGGCAAGCCCGACCGCGAGTGGGGCGAGAGGGTCGTCGCCTTCGTCGTGAGGCGCCCGGAGGCGGCTCTTTCCGAAGCCGAGCTCGACGCGCTCTGCCTTTCCTCGATCGCGCGCTTCAAGCGGCCGAAGGAATACGTCTTCCTCGACTCGCTGCCGAAGAACAACTACGGCAAGGTGCTGAAGACCGAGCTCCGGAAACGGTTCGAGAGGTAAGGCGCGGGAGGCTCCGGTCCTCAGCCGATCGAGAAGGAGTTGCCGCAGCCGCAGGAGGAGGCCGCGTTCGGGTTCCGGACCTGGAACGAGGCGCCCATCATGTCCTCGACGAAGTCGATCTCGGCGCCGTTGAGGAGCTCGAGCGAGGTCTCGTCCACGACCACCACGACCCCGTCCTTCTCGAAGACGCGGTCGTCGGGCTGGCGCGAGTCGTCGATCGTGAAGCCGTACTGGAAGCCGGAGCAGCCGCCGCCCGAGACGGCGATGCGCAGGAAGGCGCGGGGATTGCCCTCGCCCGCTACCACCTCGGCGATTCGCTTGGCCGCGCTCGACGTGACGTTGATGGAAGCTTCCATCCTTCTCCGCTCCGCCCGGTAATGCCTTCGGATATAGGCAGTTTAGAACGTTTTTCAAAGATCGGCGCGAGGGGTTTGCGTCGCCCTTTCCCGGCCTGTAGGGTCGGCGCGAGATGCTGGCCCCCTACGCCTGCCGTGCAGAGGAAAGCCGCGGGCGCGTTCATCCGGAACCCGAAAGCGCGATGCGCTCGCCCTTCCAGCGCGACCGGGACCGGATCATCCATTCGACCGCGTTCCGCCGCCTCAAGCACAAGACCCAGGTCTTCGTCGCCCACGAGGGCGACCACTACCGGACTCGCCTCACCCACAGCCTCGAGGTGGCGCAGATCGCGCGCACCATCGCCCGCGCGCTCCGCCTCGACGAGGATCTCGCCGAGGCGGTAGCCCTCGCCCACGATCTCGGCCACACGCCCTTCGGCCACGCCGGCGAGGAGGCGCTCGACGCGGTGATGGCGCCCTTCGGGGGCTTCAGCCACAACGACCAGACGCTCCGGGTCCTCACCCGGCTCGAGCGGCGCTACGCCGAGTTCGACGGTCTCAACCTCACCTGGGAGACGCTCGAGGGCACGGTGAAGCACAACGGGCCCGTCACCGACCCGCCGCCGACGATCCGCGAGTACGATTCCCGCCACCCGCTCGAGCTTTCGACCTGGCCGTCGGCGGAGGCGCAGGTGGCGGCGCTCGCCGACGACATCGCCTACAACAACCACGACATCGACGACGGCCTCAGGGCCGGCCTCTTCACGCCGGCGGACCTCGAGCCCGTTCCGCTCGTCGGACCCGTCTTCGCCGAGATCCAGGCGCGCTGGCCCGATCTCGACGACACGCGCCTCGCCCACGAGGCGGTGCGCCGTCTCATCGACCGGATGGTGTCCGACTGCCTCGAGGAGAGCCGGCGCCGGCTCGCGGAGAGCGGGGCGCGGAGCGCCGACGACATCCGCCGCCTCGGGCGCCCGGTGATCGCGTTCTCGGAGGCGATGCAGAGGAACGACAGGGCCTTGAAGGCTTTTCTCTTCGAGCGCATGTACCGCCACTGGCGCGTCAACCGGATGACCTCCAAAGCGCGCCGCGTCGTCCAGGAGCTCTTCCGGGCGCTGGTCGCCGAGCCGCAATGCCTGCCGAACGAGTGGCGCCAGGAGGCGGACGGGGCGGGCACGCCGCGCAGCGCCCGGGTCGTCGCCGATTACATTGCCGGCATGACCGACAATTTTGCCCTCGACGAGCACCGCCGACTCTGCGACCCCTACGCCCGTACCTGATGAACGTTTTCGCCACTTTTCGCGACGAGGTGCTGAAAGCCCTCGCAGGCCTGGTCCCGCCGGAGCTCGATCTCTCCCGGGTCGCCGTCGAGCCGCCGCGCGACGCAGCGCACGGCGACATGTCGACGAATGCCGCCATGGTGCTCGCCAAGGGCGCGGGCATGAAGCCGCGCGAGCTCGCCGAGCGCCTCGCGCAGCGTCTCCTCGCGCATCCCGACGTGACCGAGTGCAGCGTCGCCGGTCCCGGCTTCATCAATTGGCGCCTGGGCGACGCCTTCTGGCACGCCCGGATCGCCGAGATCCTCCGCGCCGGCACCGCCTACGGCGACAGCGGACTCGGCCGCAGCCGGCGGATCAACGTCGAGTACGTCTCCGCCAACCCGACCGGGCCGATGCATGTCGGCCACGCGCGCGGCGCCGTCGTCGGCGACGCGCTCGCGAGCCTTCTCGACAAGGCCGGGTTCGACGTCACCCGCGAGTACTACATCAACGACGCCGGCGCTCAGGTCGACGTCCTCGCGCGCTCGGTGCATCTGCGCTACCGCGAGGCGCTCGGCGAGGCGATCGGCGAGATCCCGGAAGGGCTCTACCCGGGCGAGTACCTGAAGCCGGTCGCGGAGGAGCTCGTGCGGCGCGACGGCGCGCGCTGGCAGACTGCACCCGAGGCGGAATGGCTCCCGGTTTTCCGCGCCTTCGCCGTCGGCGCGATGATGGACCTCATCCGCGCCGATCTCGAGGCGCTCGGCGTCCATCACGACGATTTCGTCTCCGAGCGCAGCCTCCACGAATCGGGCGCGATCGACCGGGTCGTGACCGAGCTCGAGAAGCGGGGCCTCGTCTATGTCGGCACGCTCGAGCCGCCCAAGGGAAAGCTGCCCGACGACTGGGAGCCGCGCCCGCAGCTCCTCTTCCGCGCTACGGAGTTCAGCGACGAGGTCGACCGTCCGCTCAAGAAGTCCGACGGCTCCTGGACCTATTTCGCCGCCGACATCGCCTATCACCTCGACAAGTTCCGCCGCGGTTTCTGCGACATGATCGACGTCTGGGGCGCCGATCACGGCGGCTACGTGAAGCGCATGCAGGCCGCGGTGAAGGCCGTAACCGGCGGCGAGGGCCGGCTCGACGTCAAGCTCTGCCAGCTCGTCTCCCTCTTCGACAAGGGCGAGCCGGTGAAGATGTCGAAGCGCGCCGGAACCTTCGTCACTTTGCGCGACGTCGTCGACAAGGTGGGCCGCGACGCCGTGCGGTTCACGATGCTGACGCGCCGCAACGACCAGGCGCTCGAGTTCGATTTCGCGAAGGTCGTCGAGCAGTCGAAGGACAACCCGGTCTTCTACGTCCAGTATGCCCACGCGCGCGCCGCCTCCGTGCTGCGCAACGCGGCCGAGCAGGTTCCGGGAATCGCGCTCGACGCCGATTCGCTCGCCGAGGCGCCGCTCTTGCGTCTTGTCGATTCCGACGAGCTCGCGCTCGTGCGGATCCTCGCCGGCTGGCCGCGGCTCGTCGAAGCCGCCGCGGAGGCCCACGAGCCGCACCGCGTGGCCTTCTATCTTCAGGACGTCGCCGCGGCGTTCCACGGGCTCTGGAACAAGGGCAACACCGAGCCCGCGCTGCGCTTCATCCAACCGGAAGACCGTGACCTCACCCGCGCGCGGCTGGCGCTCGTCCACGCGACCAAGACCGTCGTCGCCTCCGGTCTTGCGGTCATGGGCGTCACGCCCGTGGAGGAGATGCGATGAGCGCCGACCTCGCCGAGCATGGATACGGCGAGGGTCTGCGCCGGCGCCTGCGGCGCCGTCTCGTGCTCGCCGCCGTCGCGGTCGGCGTGGCGATGGCCTCGGCCGGCGCCCTCTGGTGGGCGCAGAAGCTCATGACCGCCGATCTGCCGCCCGGCGAGGCGCCGCTGCTGCGCGCCGACGGCCGCCCCTTCAAGATCCGTCCGCAGGATCGCGGCGGGATGGCGGTGCCGAACGTGGATCGGTTGATCTACGAGCCGGGTGCCGCGAAGAACACTGTGGAGCACCTCCTCCCGCCGCCGGAAGAGCCTCTGCCCCCGAGCGCGC
>JADGGZ010000120.1 GCA_019689675.1 Rhodospirillales bacterium
AGAATGAGCCCGAGCGGCGGCGAGCCCGGATGATCGGTGAGGCGGAAGGAGACGAGGCTCTCGATCGTCCACGCCGGAAGGTCGAGCCGCGCGGTCGCGGTCGCCTCGCCCGCATCGGCGACGAGTTTCAGATCCTCGCTCCGCGCGGTGCCGCGCTCGATCCGGAACGTGCCGTCGAGCGTGCTGAAGGGGGTCGTGCCGCCCGAGGCCTCGCGGACGAGGGCGAGGACGTCGGTAATCCGGTCGATGTTGTGGAGCCGGTCGGAGACGGCGCGCAGGTCGATGCCGCTGAACCTTCCGTTCCGCGCCGCGATGCGCGCCGTCCCGGAAAGCCGCGAGACGATCTCGTAGGGGCTCTGCCCGGCCCCGGCGACGTCGAGGTCGAGCGCGCCGGTGCCTTCGACGCGGTCCCCGAGCCCGAGCGCGGCGAGAGCGGCGTCGCGGAGCGAGAGCTTCGCCGCGAAGCGGTCGCCGAGGCTTCCCTCGCCCGACAGCGCGCCGCCGAAGATGCGCCCGTCGAGGCTTTTCACCGCGAGCGCGGCGTCCGCCACCTCGAGCCGCGCCCGCCCCGCTTCGAGCCGCCAGTCGCCCCAGCGCATGGCCTCCGCCGTCACGTCGGCGGCGCCGTCGAAGGCGGCGAGCCAGCCGAGATCGAGCCTCTCGCGCGACCAGCGGTCGGACGGCGCCGGCAGGCCGCCTTGCGCCTGCGCCAGATGGATCGGAAGCGACGCCGATTGCCGCGCCTCGAGATAGGGATCGACCGCGATCTCGCCGGCGGCGTCGAGCCGGGCGTCGAGGCGCGGCTTCGAGCCGCGCGCGTCGAGCGCGACGAAGCCTGAGATCCGCGCGCTCCCCGCCGCGATCTCGATGTTGTCGGCGCGCCACGTGCCGCCGTCGCCGGCGAGGCGGAACGACGCCTCCAGTGGGCCCGGCTCGCCGGCGCTGCGATGGCCGAGCCCGGCGAGGAGGCGGCGCAGGCTCGGATGGCGCGCCGTCACCGCGAGCGCGGTCTTGTCGAGGCCGGCGGTGCCGCTCGCCGAGAGTTCGCCGCCCAGCATGTCGAGCTTCGCGTCGAGCGCGAGCGCGGCAAGGTCGCCTTCCGCGTTGCCCTCGATGCGGAAGGGGCCGAGGTCGCGCGTCCAGGACGGATCCCACAGGCGGACGAGGCGCGCGAGCTCCGGGCCGCTCGCCTCGACCGCGCCGCGCACCCTTCCGTCCTTGAGCTCGCCCGAGGCGCTCGCCGTCGCCCCGGCGAGATCCTTGACGCTCGCCTCGCGCACCGTGACGGCGCCCTGCTGCAGCACCGCGGCGAGCTTGACGCCGCCGAGATTGACGCCGCGCCAGGTGAGGAGATCGACGGCGGCGTCGACGTTGAGATCGAGCGGCAGGCCGCCGCCGCCCCCGCCCGCGAACGCGGCGAGGTAAGGCTCGAGGACGAGCCGGTCGAGCGCGAGACGCGCGCCGATGCCGATGCGCTGGCGCAGCACCACAGTGGCCGCCCCGCGCACCCGCGTCGCGTCGAACGAGAGGTCGAGCGAGGCGATGTCGATGCGCTCGGGCTGCGCGACGAGCTTCGCCGCGAGGCTGGCGCGGCGCAGCCGGTCCTGCGGAAGCGAGGGCAGCGCGGCGCCGAGCCACGCGAGAAGCTCGCGGAAATTGTCGGCGGCGAGCTCCACCGAGCCCTCGAATCGCGGGACGCCGTTCGCGGAAGCGAGCCTGCCGGCGAGCGCGACGTCGGCGCCGCCGGGAAGGAGCGCGGCGGCCCGCGCGATCTCGAGCGCGCCTTTCTCGAGGCGCGCGTCGAGCCGCGCCTGGCGCACGACCTCGCCCTTGAAGCGCAGGATGTCGATCGTCGCCTCGACATGCGCCGCGACGCCCTCCGGGAGGGCGAAGGGAGCACCGCCCCCCGGCGCGGCGATCCGGTCGAGATCGAGGCTCGGCAGCGCGAGCCGCGCCTCGATCGAAGGCGCCGCGCCGAGTCGGGCGTCGAGCGCGAGCTTGCCGCGCGCCTCGTCGAGGCCGACCGTCGCGTCGGCGAGGCGAAGACGCTCGGCCGAGACCTCGAGCGGGCCGGAAAGCGCGTATTTGCGGCCCTCCAACGCCGGGACCGGGGATCCGGCGAGCGCCAGGAGCGCGCCCAGATCCTCGCCGCTCGCCGTGATCTGCCCTTTGGCGGTGCCGTCGGCGAGATCGGCGCGCGCCTCGATCCGGCCCGCCCGCCCTGCCTCGACCGTGATCGCGAGCGGCACGCGGCCGGTGTCGAGGGCGCCCGTTTCGCCGTCGAATTTGAGCGCGGCGCCGCGCCAGCGCGCGGTTCCGTTCGCACGGAACGGCCCCGAGAGGCTGCCGACCGACGCGACGAGGTCGATCGAGTCGATCCGCTCGGTTCCCTCGGGGCGATGCCAGATCACCGTGCCGCGCTCGACGGCGAGGCGGTCGATCCCGATCGCGCCGCCACGGCCCGAATCGACGCCTTTCGGGAGCGGCAGCTCCAGCACGGGCTCGACGAGGCGGAGACTCGCGGCGACGAGACGGCCCTCGAGAAGAGCGCCGAGGTCCGGCCGGATTTCGAGCGCGCCGACGCGCACGAGGTCCGGGCCGCCGGGCGCCGCCCCGACGCCTATCCGAAGCCCGTGCGCGCTCGCCTCCGGATAGGGCAGGAGCGCGAGGGTGACGGGCCCTTCGATCGTGACCGCGCGGCCGGTCGCTTCCGCGAGGCGCGCCTCAATCTCGGGTTTCCAGCGATTCCAGTCGATGAACGACGGCGCGACGAGGAGCGCGGCAACCGCCGCGGCCAGCAGCACCGCTATGAAGGCTGAGACCTTGCGCAAGCCGGACTCTCCGCGGCTAGAATGCCCCCCTGATGGGCGACGTCGTCAACCTCAACCGGTTCCGGAAGGAAAAGGAGCGCAGGGCGGCCGAGCGGAAGGCCGCCGAGAATCGCGTCCGCCACGGCATGTCGAAGGCCGAGCGGGAGAAGGTGCGGCGCGAGGCCGAGAGGGCGAAGCAGCGGCTCGAAGACAAGCGGCTCGACGAATGATCGACCGCATCGACCATTTCGTCCTCACGGTTCGCGACATCGCCGCCACCGTCTCCTTCTACGAGCGCGTCCTCGGCATGCGCCTCGTCACCTTCGGCGCAGGCCGCAAGGCGCTCGCTTTCGGGCGGCAGAAGATCAACCTCCACGAGGCCGGGCGCGAGTTCGAGCCGAAGGCGCGGGTGCCGACGCCAGGCTCGGCCGATTTCTGCCTCGTGACGGAGCGGCCGCTCGACGAGGTCGCACGCCACCTCGCCGCGTGCGGCGTCCCGATCGAGGAGGGCCCCGTGCCGCGGACCGGCGCCTCGGGCCCGATTCGGTCCCTCTACATCCGCGACCCCGACGGCAACCTCGTCGAGATCTCGACCTACGAGACGACCTGACCGCTCGGGGTGCGTGCCGGCCGCCGCGCGAGGCAGGAGGGCGGCGCAACCCTCCCCTGCGGCGCGGCGGTTTGCCGCAACGCCCACGGCATGACATTCTCGCCGACCATGGACGCGCGCTCGGCCCGTCTCGCGCTCGCCTTCTCGAGCGTCGGCCATTCCTTCTCGCATCTCGTGACGCTGCTCTATCCGACGGCGGTTCTCGCGCTCGTCGACGCCTTCGAGATGCCGTACGGCGAGCTTCTCAGCCTCTCGACCGCCGGCTTCGTGCTGTTCGGCATCGGCGCGCTCCCGGCCGGCTGGCTCGGCGACCGCTGGAGCGCCGAGCGGATGATGGTGGTCTTCTTCGTCGGCACTGGGCTCGCGACCGTCGCGACGGGTCTCGCGACCGGCCCTCTCGGCATCCTTCTCGGCCTCGCCGCGGTCGGGCTCTTCGCCTCGATCTATCACCCGGTCGGCATCGCCTGGCTCGTCCGGAACGCCGAGCGCCGCGGGCGCGCCCTCGCCTGGAACGGCATCTTCGGCTCGATCGGGATCGGCATCGCGCCGATCCTCGCGGGCGCGCTCACCGACGCCGTGTCGTGGCGCGCCGCCTTCATCGTGCCGGGCGTCCTCTGCACGATCGCCGGGATTTTCCTCGCGCTCTTCGTCCGCAGCGGCACCGTCGTCGCCGCCACCGCGGACCGCAAGCCCGAGCCCGAGGCGGCGCGCGCCGACGTCATCCGCGTCTTCGTCGTCCTCAGCCTGACGATGCTCGGCACCGGCCTCGTCGGCCAGATGGTGATGGTGGCGCTGCCGAAGGTGTTCGAGGACGGGCTCCCGGCGCTGACGGGCGGCAACGTGCGCGACGTCGGGTTCTGGGTCAGCATGGTCTACGCCGTCTCCGCGACGGTGCAGCTCGTCGGCGGCTGGCTCGTCGACCGCTACCCGTCGAAGCTCGTTTACGCGCTCGCCTGGGCGGCGCAGGTCCCGCTCTTCTGGCTCGCGGCGAGCGCTACGAACATGCCGCTCATCGCCATCATGCTGCTGGCGCAGTCGGCGGCGGTCTTCTCCGCCCCGGCCGAGAACCTCCTTCTGGCGCGCTACACGCCGGGGCGCTGGCGGGCGACCGCCTACGGCGCGAAGTTCGTGCTCGCGCTCGGCGTCTCGGCCGCGGGCGTGCCGCTCGTCGGCTACATCTACGACGCCACCGGCGCGTTCTGGTGGGTGTTCATGGTGCTCGCCGCGACCGCCGCGCTGGTCGCGCTCGCGGCGATGTTCCTGCCCTCCGAGCGCCGGCTCATGGCTCCGGCGCCCGCGCCTCAGCCTCAGCCGGCGGAATAGCGCCCTTCGAAGAGATCGCGCCCGGCGACGAGCGCGCGGATCTTCGCGTCGGCGATCGACCGCTTCAGCATCCAGAACCCGCAATCGGGATGGATGTAGCGGACGCGGCCCTCGCCGATGACCTCCTCGGCGCGCTCGATCCGCCGGGCGATCGTATCGGCCGTCTCGACCTCCGTGCTCTTGATGTCGACGACGCCGAGCCCCATGCCGATCCGCTTGTCGAGCTCGCGGAAAACCCGCAGCTCGCTCTCGGGGCGATGCGCGTTCTCCATCACGATGTGGTCGCACTGGAGGCTGTTGAGGTAGCCGAGAAGCCGGTCCCAGCTGCCCTTCTGGATCGACTGCCCGCCGTAGTTGCCGAAGCAGAGATGGACCGCCGCCTTGCCCTTCACCGCGCGCAGCACCTTGTTGATGCACTCGGCCGCCCAGCCCGCCTCGCCCGGGCTGCCGGGGAGGTTCGCCTCGTCGACCTGCACGACGTCGGCGTCGATATGCGCGACCTGCTCGGCGAGCACGTCGGCGATCGCGTGACAGAGCCGCTCGAGGTCGCCGTAGTGACGGTCGATCACGGTCTTCGCCAGCATGTGCGGCCCGGTGAGCGTGAATTTCAGCGGGCGCTGCGCGAGCGCCCTCGCCCGCGCCGCCGCTCCGGGAAGATCCAGCGTGCCGCTGCCGAGCGGGCCTTCGACCACTGCCGGCGGCCGGCGGCGGAAGCCCATTCCGCTCTGGTTGCGATAGTCGGTGAGCTCGGTGAAGCTCATCGCGGTGCGGACGCCCGCCATCGGCTTCACGAAGTACTCGATCATCCCGTTGGTCTCGGGATGGTTCACGTCGAAGCGGTAGAGCTCGCCGTCGCAGACGAGATCGATGCCGGCGCTCTCCTGGGTATGGAAGACGACGCGCATCGCGTCGGTGAGCGCCTGGTCGGTGGGATTGGCCGCGAGCCAGTCGGGAATCGGATAGGAACCAACGACGGTTGCAAGGATTCGGGGCATCGACGCCTCTAAGTAACCAGCTCGTTACTTATCCCATTGACTCGCCGTCCGGCGCAACGGCAGTCTTTTCGCGACTCGGGAGAAGCTCGGCAATTCGGGAGGATCTATGAAGAAACTCGCACCCGCGCTCTTCGCGGCCGCGGCGCTCGCTGCCATGCCCGCCACCGCGCAGGACTACCCTTGGAAGCCCTCGAAGCCGGTCACGATCATCGTGCCGTGGGCCGCGGGCGGCTCGACCGACCAGATGGCGCGCGTCGTCGCGAACGAGCTCGAGAAGGCGCTCAACCAAAAATTCGTCGTCGTGAACCAGCCCGGCGCCTCCGGCTCGATCGGCACCAAGAACGCGCTCGAAGCGCCGCACGACGGCTATACCTGGGCCGCCGGCGCGGCCTCGGACGTCGGCACCTACAAGGTGCTCGGGTTCCTCGACACGATGCTGCCCGACTGGCAGGTCTATTTCGCGGTCGCCAACGTCTCGACGGTCTCGGTGAACCCTTCGACGCCGTACAAGGATTTCGGCGACCTTCTGAAGGCCTGGAAGGAGAAGCCCGACATCCCGGTCGCGACTGCCGGCCTCTCCTCGGCCGGTCACAACCTCATGGAGCTCATCGCCGCCAACGCGAAGATCAAGTACAAGCACGTCACCTACGACGGCGGCAACCCGGCGGTGATCGCGACCGTCTCGGGCGAGACGCCGGTCGTCGCGCAGCTCCTCGTCGAGATGTCGGAGATGATCAAGGCGAAGCGCCTGCGCCCGCTCGCGGCACTCTCGCCCAAGCCGGTGACGCTCGAGGGCTACGGCGAGATCCCGTCCATCAACAACTGGCTGCCCAACATGCCGGCGCCGATGAACTACTTCGGCATCTGGGTCCCGAAGGACGCGCCGGCTGAGGTGATCAAGACCATGGACATGGTCTGGGACACGAAGATCAAGAACTCCGAGGCGCTCAAGAAGTACGCGGCGCAGCGCAGCGCGATCTTCACCCCGATCCGCGGCGAGGAGGCGCAGGCCGAGGCGAAGAAGATGATCGACCTTACCGCCTGGCTCTACTACGACGCCGGCAAGGCGAAAATCTCGCCGGATACGGTCGGAATCAAGCGCCCGGGGACGTGAGGAAGCCCTTCGCCCGCGCCGATCTCGTCACCGCCGCGGCGCTTCTCGCGTTCGCCGCGGCGGTGCTCGAGGAAGCGTGGCGAATGCCGCGCTTCACCGAGACCGGCGGCGACGTCTTCACCGCGCCGGGCATCGTTCCGGGCTTCTATGCCGTCGTCATCGGCCTTCTCGCGCTCGCGCTCGCCGTGCGCGCGCTCGGAGACGGGGCGCTGCGGCGCGGCCCCGCGGAGCCCGACCCCGAGGCGACACCTCAGAGTCTGAGGCGCATGTTCATGGCCGCGGGCCTCGGGCTCGTCTTCATCGTCGGGCTCGTGGGGGCAATGCCGTTCTGGCTCGCCGCCACGCTCTACATCGCGGCGTTCATCATCGTCTTCGAGTGGCGACCGGGCCTGAGCGCCGCTGCGCGCGCACGCACGCTCATCGCCCCGGTGGTCATCGGGCTCGCGACCGGCTTCGCCGTCACCGTCGTGTTCGAAAAGATCTTCTTGGTCCAGCTGCCGTGAACGGCCTCGAGATGCTCGGGCAGGCCCTTTGGGGCTTCGCCTCCCCGACGATCGCCGTCTACGTCCTCGCCGCCACGCTGATCGGAATCGTCGTCGGCGCCCTGCCCGGCCTCACCGCGACGATGGGCGTCGCGCTGATGACGACGCTCACCTACACGATGGAGCACAACCACGCGATCCTCGTGCTCATCTGCGTCTATGTCGGCGCGATTTACGGCGGCAGCCGCAGCGCCATTCTCCTCAACATCCCGGGAACGCCCGCCTCGGCCTGCTCCACGCTCGACGGGTTTCCGCTCGCCCGCCAGGGCCTCGCCGGGCGGGCGATGGGAATCTCGACGAGCGGCTCCTGGCTCGGCACGCTCTTCGGAACCCTCTGCGTCGCGGTGCTGACCCCCGTGCTCGGCGACTGGGCGCTCTCGTTCGGCTCGTACGAGTTCTTCTGGATCGCCGTGTTCGGCATCGTCATCGCCGGCACGCTCTCGGGCGGCGACCCGCTCAAGGGCTACATCGCTGGTTTCCTCGGCCTCTTCGTCGCCACGATCGGGCAAGAGACCAACCACGCCTATCCCCGCTTCGCCTATGGAAGCGTCGATCTCGCCGGCGGAATCGGTCTCCTGCCGGCGCTCGTCGGCGCGTTCGGCGTCGCCGAGGTCCTGCTGGTGATGCAAGGCCCGGCATTCAGGGTTGTGTCGGCGAAGGTCGACTCGGTGATTCCCCGCATCGGCGACGTCCTCCGCTACTGGAGGACGATCCTCCGCTCGGGCGCGATCGGGACCTTCATCGGCGTGATGCCGGGGCTCGGCGAAGACATCGCCGCCTGGACCTCCTACGCCGCGGCGAAGCGCGGCTCCAAGGAGAAGGAGAAGTTCGGCAAGGGATCGGTCGAGGGGCTGATGTCGGCCGAGACCGGCGAGAGCGCCTGCGTGCCGGGCGCGATCATTCCGGTGCTGAGCCTCGCCGTCCCGGGGTCGGCGCCGGCCGCGGTCCTGCTCGCGGCGATGCTGATCCACGGCATGCAGCCGGGTCCGATGATCATGGTGAACTCGCCGACCTTCGTCTACGAGGTCGTGGCGATGCTGATCATCGCCGACATGGCGAAGCTCTTCTACGGGCTGACGCTCGTGAGGCCGCTGCTCTGGATTCTGCTCGTCCCGCGCGAGCGGTTGATGCCGGTCGTCTTCGTGCTCTGCACCGTCGGCGCTTACGCCATCACGAGCCGCGTCTTCGACATCTACGTGATGCTCGGCTTCGGGTTCCTCGGCTACGTCCTGCGGCAGCTCAAGTTCCCGATGGCGCCGCTGATCCTCGGCCTCGTTCTCGGCGAGCTCCTCGACAAGAACCTCCTGCGCGGCCTCTCGCTCTCGGGGGGCGATCCGACGCCGTTCTTCACGCGTCCCATCAGCGCCGTGCTGGCGACTTTGACGATCGGCTCCTTCCTCTGGTCGATCCCGGCGTTCCGCAACCCGATCAAGGCGTTCGTCGCCCGCACGATGCGACTGCCGGAAATTTCGCCTTCGCGCTGAGCTCAGCCCGCCCGGATTGACAGGAGCAGGAGTCGGCCACGCTCAGACGGGCCACTTCGCCCGGGGCATCGGCTCCATCGCGTCGAAGTCCGGCATCGCGCCCGTCGCGAAGCCGGCGCAGGCGAGCGAGCCGATCGCGAGATCGCCGTGCTCGATTCGGAGCCGCACCTTGCCGTCCTGCCGGTGATAGAGGTCCGGGTGCGCGGCGAGGAAGGCTTCGGCCTCGTGCGCCGGACGGCCGCTGAACCCGTCGACGAAATGGTGCCCGTTCCGCTCGACGTGGCTGATGCCGAGGAGCGAGACGAGCGCCAAATCCTGCTGAACGCTGACCCCCGCAAGGGTCGTCAGATCCTCGCCCGAGAGGAAGTAGCCGTCGCCCCAGAGCCGGCACCGGGCGAGGTTCAGAAGCGACTTGTAGAATCCCTTGCAGTTCTTGCTCGAGACGCCGCGATAGCCGAGGGCCTTGGCGCGCGGGAATGCGTCGAGCGTGCCGTCCGATTCGTCGATGATCACCGGCCGCTTCGCCCCGAGCGCGCGAATGTCGGCCTCGAGCGCCGCGGCGCGCTTGATCGGCTGCTCGATGAAGAGGATCGAGCGCCGCAGCCGCTCGAGCGACGGGGTCCGTTCCATCGCCTCCCAGAGCGCAAGCACGCCGGCAGCGTCGGCGTACTGCTCGTTGCCGTCGAGACTCGCGTAATAGGGCTCCTCGATGCGGTCGAGCACCGAAGCGATCTCCCTGAGGCGCGCCACGTCCGCCTCGACATCGCCGCCGACCTTGAGCTTGTAGAAGCGGCAGCCGTAGACGCGCACCACCTCCTCGAGCGTCTCCGGAAGCCCGTCGCCGACGCGTGTCTCGGCCCGGCTGATCGGATCGACGAGACCGACCGTATGGCGCACCGCGATGCGGTGCGCCGGCCTGAGGCTCGCGAGAAACGTGTCGAAATCGACGCCCTTCAGGTCGGGCGCCACGGGATGCGCGCGAATTCCGGCCAGATTGCGCCGCATCGCGTCCCAGAATGAGACGCCGTCGATGCGGCAGACCGCGTCCATGATGGCGCGGTCGAGGAGTGCGGAGCCGAAGCAAGCGACGAGCGGATTGAGGCCGAGCCGCCCGCACTGCTCGATCTGGGGCGCGTAGTTCTCGGCGAAATGCGCAAAGGGTGTGCGCGCGCCGCCATCGCGATAGAGCCGCACCGCGATTTCGAGCGCGGCTCGAAGCTGATCAAGGTTCTGCTCGTCGGTCCAGCGCGGATCCTTGTCGAACCACTTGGCACCCAGCGATTCGGCAGCGACGCCCCAGCCTTCCCGGCCGTCCTCGGTGCGAAGCCTGAGATGCGCAACGACCTGGCGACCGTGCGTCACGGTAATGACGCCGAAACGAAACGGCATCCGCAGCTTGAACGGCCACTCGTAAAGGCGGACTTCCTCGACAGAGACCTTCATGCCTGCGCTTCCAGAATTCCTCTGATGTAGCCGATCGCACGCGCCGCCGCCGCGGGCCCGTCGGGAACGTAGTCGAAGGGCTCGACCCCGACCACTCCGGCGTAGCGATGGCGCTTCAGGGCAGCGAACACCGGCGCGAAGCGATCTTCGCCCTGTCCCGGACCGCGCCGGTTCCGGTCGTTGACTTGCAGATGCGCGACGAGCCCGGTCGGCAGCCAACGCTCGATGAGCGCCGGAACCGTCTCGCTCTCCGCGAGCCCTGCCGCCGAAGTGTCGATCATGGTGCGAAGTGCGGGGTTGCCGATCTTTCTCACCAGCGCCGCGGTCTCCTCGATTCGCAGGAGAAAATTGTTCTCCGGCGGGGCGAGGGGCTCGACGCAGTAGACGACGCCGGCTTTCCCCGCTTCCTCGCCGGCGATCGCGAACGCCTCCTCGGCACGCGCGCGCGCCGCGGCTGCCTCGGCCGGATCGTCGGGGAGGCGGCGCTGCGCCGGCGAGCCGTGCACGAGGTAGCGCCCGCCGAGTTCGGCGCAGAGGGCGACGAGGCGGCGGATCACCTCGAGCGTTCTGGCGCGCACCGCCTCATCGTCGCTCGTGATGGACAGCCCGGCCGGCTTCACCAGAAGCCAATGGAGACCCAGCACGGGGACGCCTGCCTCTTCGGCCGCACGGCGAAGGGCCGCGACCTTGCCGCCGCCGAGGAGGTGCGGCTCCTCGGCCAACGTGAACGGAGCGACTTCGAGCCCGTCATACCCGAGCGCCGCCGCGAACACGCATTGCCGCTCGAACGGCATCGCCGCGACGACCTCGTTGCAGAGTGCGATCTTCATCGGGCTTACTCATAGCATTTCCGGGAGGAGCGCCCCATGACCCTCGCCAACGAGCGCGTCGCCTACTTCAACGGTAGAATCGTTCCTGAAAGCGAAGTGCTGATTTCGTTTCGCGACCGCGGGTTTCTCTATGGCGACGCGGTCTTCGACATGACGAGAAGCTTCGAGGGCAGGCCCTTCCGCCTGCAGGAGCACATCGAGCGCCTTTACCGCTCGCTGCGCTACGTCGGGATCGATCCTGGCATCTCGCCGGAGAAAATGATCGCGATCTCCGAAGAGGTGCTGGAGCGCAACCTTCACCTTCTCGGCCCTGGCGAGGACTATTGGATAGGGCAGCGGATAAGCCGCGGGCTGAAGAGCGGGGGCGCCCCGACGGTGATCGTCGAGTGCTCGCCGCTGCCGCTGAAGGAGCGCGCGCGGCTCTTCCG
>JADGGZ010000121.1 GCA_019689675.1 Rhodospirillales bacterium
TTTTTTTTTTAACCCCCCCCGCCCCCCCCCCGCTCGCGCCCCCCCCCCCCCCGGCCGCGCCCGCGGCCGCCGGCCGCGGCCCGAACGGCAGAGGAAAGGACGAAGCCAGTTGCCGCCCGATCACGCGTTAGCGGCCTCGCGGCCCGGGATGGTGCAGCGCCTCTACGACTGGACGATGCGCCTTGCCGCGCGCCCCGACGCGATCTGGTGGATGGCCGCGATCTCGTTCATCGAGAGCTCGGTCTTCCCGATCCCGCCCGACGTCCTCCTCATCCCGATGGTGCTCGCCGCGCGCGACCGCGCCTGGTGGATCGCGACTGTGTGCACGGTCTCCTCGGTGCTCGGCGGCTTCGTCGGCTACGCGATCGGCTACTTCGCCTTCGAGGCGCTCGGCCGCCCGGTGCTCGAGCTCTACGGCGCGATGGACAAGTACCAGAGCGTCAAGGCGACCTTCGACGAGTGGGGCGTCTGGTTCATCATCGTCAAGGGCGCGACGCCCATTCCCTACAAGCTCGTCACCATCTTCGCCGGCACGGTGCAGTTCGACCTCCTCCAGTTCGCCGGCTCCTCGCTCGTGTCGCGCGCGCTGCGCTTCTTCCTCCTGACCGCGCTCCTCTGGTGGTTCGGCCCGCCGATCCGCGACTTCATCGAGCGCCGCCTCACCCTCGTCACCACGCTCTTCGTGGTGGCGCTCGTCGGTGGCTTCGTCCTCGTCCGCTATGTCTTCTGAGCTCATGTCGCCCGCCCGCCGCCTCGCCCTCGAGCTCTTCGTCGCCAGCACGGCCGTGGTCGGCACGGCGCTTCTCTCGCAATATGTCGGGGGGCTCGTGCCCTGCGAGCTCTGCCTCTACCAGCGCTGGCCGTGGTACGCGACGGCGGCGCTGATGCTCGTCGTGCTTCTCGCCGGGGGCGGGCGCGCCGCGGCGCCGGTCGCGGGCCTCGCCGGGCTCATCCTCCTCGCCGGGGCGGGGCTCGCCTTCTACCATGTCGGGGTCGAGCAGCGCTGGTTCGCCGGCCCCACCGCCTGCAGCGGCGCGGGCGCCGCCGACAGCGTCGAGGCCTTGAAGGCGCAGATCATGGGGACGGCGCCGGTGCGCTGCGACGAGGTCGCCTGGTCGCTCTTCGGCATCAGCATGGCGGGCTGGAACTTCATCGCCTCGCTCCTGGTCGCCGCCTGGGCCTTTTTCGGCGCGGCGCGGCTCCGCAGGAGCGCCCGGGCATGACGGCGCCCCGCCTTCCGGGCGACCCGCGGCCCGAGGAACGGGTCGCGCGGATGCTGCGCGTCGACCACGCCGGCGAATACGGCGCCGTCAGGATCTACGAGGGCCAGCTCGCCGTCCTCGGGCGCGCCAAGTCCGCGGGGATCATCCGCCACATGGCCGAGCAGGAGCGCCAGCACCTCGCCGAGTTCGACCGGCTCCTCGTCGAGCGCCGCGTGCGCCCGACGCTCCTCTCGCCCGTCTGGCATGTCGCCGGATGGGCGCTCGGCGCCGCGACGGCGCTCCTCGGCGAGAAGGCGGCGATGGCCTGCACCGTGGCCGTCGAAGAGGTGATCGACGAGCACTACGCCTCCCAGGCCGAGGCGCTCGGCAACGCCGAGCCGGAGCTCAAGGCCACGGTCGAGGAGTTCCGCGCCGACGAGGTGCGCCACCGCGACGTCGGCCTAGCGCACGGCGCCGAGGAGACGCCCGGCTACGGGCTCCTCACCGAGGCGATCAAGGCCGGCTCGCGTCTCGCGATCTGGCTCTCCTCGCGCCTCTGACGCCCGCGTCGCGCCAAGGGGCGCAACTTCCGCGTTGACGTCGTTATCTCTCCGGCTACCGTCGCGCTAACCCTTTAGCGTGAGAGAAAGGCGGCCGATGTCCGAGTCGATCCCGGAAGGCGCGGTTCCGATCGGATCAAAGCTCTACTTGTTCAAGTCCAAGTCGAACAGCACCGACTGCCTCATTTCGGCGCACGGCGGCTACTACAAGGAGAGCCGCACCTTCAGGGTGCCGAACGGCGTCACGCTTTATTTCTACGGCGAGCACAAGAAAGTCTTGTCCGACCCCGGCATCAAGCTCGCCGACACCAAGGCGAAGTACGTCGAGCGGATCGGCGAGGGCCAGCAATGCATCAACTACATCCTCTCGAAGTACCAGGGTAAGCACAACGAGGCGGGCGAGACTTACGAGAAGATCGCCAAGCGCATCGAGTTCCAGGACAAGTCGCTCGCCGACCTCTTCAGGATGATCACTACGACGCAGAACGAAACGCTGGCGAAGAGGGGGCTCGGGGCGATCCTCGACTCGCGGTCGATGAGCGTCGTGACGATCCGCAATCGCTGGTTCTCGACCGACGTCAACCTGTCGGAGGTGATCGCCGCGGTGCGCAAGGCCCTTCCGGGCATCAAGAACTTCCACTGCTCCTTCTGCCGCGGCCTCATCGGCGATCCGAACCCCGAGACCGCGAAGGTCGTCTGGGGCTGAGCTCGGCGCCGGGCGCCGGTCCCGCCGCTCAGGCGGGATCGAGCTCGGTGTCCCAGTAGAGGAAGTCGCGCCAGGAATGGTGCAGGAAGTTGGGCGGGAACGAGCGCCCGTTCTCCTGCAGGAGATGCGTCGTCGGCTCGTGCGGCCGGTGCTTCGGCCACATCCCGCTCTCGATCGGCAGGCGATTGCCCTTGAGGAGATTGCAGGATCCGCAGGCCGTGACGACGTTGGTCCAGGTCGTGCGGCCGCCGCGCGAGCGCGGGATCACGTGGTCGAAGGTGAGCTCGTGGCTCGGGAACGGCTCGCCGCAGTACTGGCAGGTGAAGCGGTCGCGCAGGAAGACGTTGAACCGCGTGAAGGCCGGGCGCCGCGCCGCCGGGATGTACTCTTTGAGGGAGATGACGCTCGGCACCCGCATGACGAAGCTGGGGCTGCGCACCGTGAGGTCGTACTCGGAGACGACGCTGACGCGGTCGAGGAAGACCGCCTTCACCGCCTCCTGCCACGGCCAGAGCGACAGCGGGAAATAGCTCAGCGGCCGGAAGTCGGCGTTGAGTACCAGCGCATGGGCGTTCTCGAGCGTAACCGTCACGCCAAAACCCCGGCCTAAACCCTCGGCGACCCTAAATAACGGGTAAACACCTCGGGAACAAGCGCGGCCCGGCGCAAAACCCTCAATTTGTTGCGGGGGTTGCGCGACAGCCCCGCTAGAAGATGGGGCCGTTCCGGCCTTCCCCCGTCGCCCCCGCCGGAAGCGGGGCGCCGGGGAGAGGCGAGGACGATTGACGGACGAGGCGAGGGCTACCGGGTCGGAACCGGCTTTTCGCCGCGATAATCGTAGAAGCCGCGGCCGGCCTTCCGGCCGAGCCAGCCCGCCTCGACGTATTTGACGAGAAGCGGGCACGGCCGGTACTTCGAGTCGGCGAGGCCCTCGTAGAGCACCTGCATGACCGCAAGGCAGGTATCGAGGCCGATGAAGTCGGCGAGCTCCAGCGGCCCCATCGGGTGATTCGCGCCGAGCCGCATCGCCGTGTCGATCGCGTCGACGGACCCGACGCCCTCGTAGAGCGTGTAGACCGCCTCGTTGATCATCGGCAGGAGGATCCGGTTGACGATGAAGGCCGGGAAGTCCTCGGCCGCGACCGGCGTCTTGCCGAGCTTCACCGCGAGATCGCGGATCGTCTGGTAAGTCGCCTCCTCGGTCGCGATGCCGCGGATGAGCTCGACGAGCTGCATCACCGGCACCGGATTCATGAAATGCATGCCGATGAACCGGCCGGGCCGGTCGGTCGCCGCGGCGAGGCGCGTGATCGAGATCGACGAGGTGTTGGAGGCGACGTAGGCGTCGGGCTTCAGATGCGGCACGAGCTTCTTGTAGATCTCGCGCTTCACCTCCTCCTTCTCGGTCGCCGCCTCGATGACGACGTCGCAATCGGCGAAGATGCCGTAGTCGGTGGAGGTCTTGATGCGCTTCAGCGCTGCCGCCTTCTCCGTCTCCGTCACCTTGCCGCGCGCGACCTGACGCTCGATGTTGCGTCTGATCGTGTCGAGCCCGCGGCCGAGCGCCTCGTCGGAAATGTCCGCAAGGCGCACGTCGAGCCCGGCGAGGGCGCAGACATGGGCGATGCCGCTGCCCATCTGGCCCGCGCCGATGATCCCGACGGTGCGAATTTCTGCCATGGTCTACTTGCCTTTCGCGAGCTCTTGGTCGAGCTCGGGGATGATCTTGAAGAGATCGCCGACGAGACCGTAGTCGGCGACCTGGAAGATCGGCGCCTCCTCGTCCTTGTTGATGGCGACGATCACCTTGGAGTCCTTCATGCCCGCGAGATGCTGGATCGCGCCCGAGATGCCGACGGCGATGTAGAGGTCGGGAGCGACGATCTTGCCGGTCTGGCCGACCTGGTAGTCGTTCGGGACGAAGCCGGCGTCGACCGCGGCGCGCGAAGCGCCCACCGCGGCGCCGAGCTTGTCCGCGACGCTCTCGAGGAGCTTGAAGTTCTCGCCCGACTGCATGCCGCGGCCGCCGGAGATGACGATCCGCGCCGAGGTGAGCTCCGGCCGCTCGGATTTCGAGAGCTCGGCGCCGACGAACTCGGAGAGCCCGGCGGAAGAAGCCCCCGAGACCGCCTCGATCGCGGCCGAGCCGCCCTCCGCGGGCGCCGCCGGGAAGCCGGTCGAGCGCACGGTGACGACCTTGATCTTGTCCTTCGACTGCACCGTCGCGAGCGCGTTGCCGGCGTAGATCGGGCGCACGAAGGTGTCGGGCGAGACCACCGCCAGGATGTCGGAGATCTGCATCACGTCGAGCAGCGCCGCGACGCGGGGCATGATGTTCTTGCCCGAAGTCGTCGAAGGCGCGAGCACGTGGCTGTACTCGCCGGCGAGCTTCGCCAGGAGCGGCGCCACGTTCTCGGCAAGGCCGTGCGCGAGCGCCGGGTCCTCGGCGAGGCGCACCTTCGCGATGCCGGGGATGCGGGCCGCCGCCTCCGCGACGGAGCGCGCGCCGTCGCCGGCGACGAGGATGTGGATCTCGCCGCCGATCGCCTGGGCCGCGGAGACGGCGTTGAGCGTCGCCCCCTTCAGCGTCTTGTTGTCGTGCTCGGCAAGGACAAGAACCGTCATCGTCAGATCACCCGCGCTTCGTTGCGGAGCTTGTCGAGGAGCTCCTGGACACTTCCCACCTTCTTGCCCGCCTGACGCTTCGGCGGCTCCTCGACCTTCAGGGTGACGAGGCGCGGCGTCACGTCCACGCCGAGCGCTTCGGGCGTCAGCGTGTCGATGGGCTTCTTCTTCGCCTTCATGATGTTGGGGAGCGATGCGTAGCGCGGCTCATTGAGCCGCAGATCGGTCGTGACCACCGCGGGAAGCTTCAGCCGCACGGTCTCGAGCCCGCCGTCCACCTCGCGGGTGACGAGGAGCTGTTCGCCCTCGACCTTGACCTTGGAGGCGAAGGTGCCCTGCGCCCACCCGAGAAGGGCGGCGAGCATCTGGCCGGTCTGGTTGCAGTCGTCGTCGATCGCCTGCTTGCCGAGGATGACGAGCTTCGGCTGCTCCTTCTCGATGACCGCCTTCAGAAGCTTCGCCACGGCGAGCGGCTGGAGCTCGGCGTCCGTCTGCACGAGAATGCCGCGGTCGGCGCCCATCGCGAGCGCGGTCCGGATCGTCTCCTGACACTGCGCGACGCCCAGCGAGACGGCCACGATCTCGCTCGCGACGCCCGCTTCCTTCATGCGCACCGCCTCTTCGACGGCGATCTCGTCGAAGGGATTCATCGACATTTTGACGTTGGCGGTCTCGACCCCCGACTTGTCCGCCTTGACGCGAACCTTGACGTTGAAGTCGACGACCCGCTTCACGGCGACGAGCAGCTTCATGGACATCCTTGTTCTAACGCTGGCCTAGCGGGGAGCGGGAATTGTGCATATGCACAAATGCCAAGCAAGACAATCCTGTTGAGGGACCGAGACGCTTCGCCGCATCGCAGCAAAGCGCCGCAGCCTCAGCGATTGGCCCCCGGCACCCAGAGAACGTCGGCGGCGCCGTCGCCGTTCGCATGGCGCGCGAGAACGAAGAGATGATCCGACAGGCGGTTGAGGTACTTCAACGCCTCGCGGTTGATCTCCTCCTCCTCGCTCAACGCCGTGGCGACGCGTTCGGCGCGCCGCACCACGGTGCGGGCGTGATGGAGATGCGCCGCCACGGGCGTCCCGCCCGGCAGGACGAAGGAGCGGAGCGGCGAAAGGCGCTCGTTCATGGCGTCGATCTCGCGCTCGAGACGCTCGACCTGGCTCGCGGCGATGCGGAGCGCGCCTTCGGCCTTGCGCCCGGTCTCTGGCGTCGCGAGATCGGCGCCGAGATCGAAGAGATCGTGCTGGATCCGCGCCAGCATCGCGTCGACCTCGCCCTCGGCGTGGAGCCGCGCGAGGCCGATCACGGCGTTCGCCTCGTCGACCGTACCGTAGGCCTCGACGCGGAGCGCGTGCTTCTTGACCCGCGTGCCGTCGACGAGCGAGGTCTCGCCCTTGTCGCCGCCGCGCGTGTAGATCCGGGTGAGGTGGACGGCCATTACTTCGCCACCAGGAAGAGAAGGATCCCGAAGAGGGCGACCGCGATCGCCTGAAGGATGACGCGCTGCTGCATCAGCCGGTTCGAGCGTTGCGGATTGCCGCCGCGCGCCATCTGGATGATGCCCATGCCGAGCGTGCCGAGCACGGCGACGAGCACCACCACGATCGCGATCGTGAAGAAGGTCTCCATCGGAATTATATGGGGCCGAACTCTGCCGCCCGCACCGGGCCGGCCCCGTCAATCCCGCGCGAGCGCGAATCGCGCCCCGCCTTCGCGGCGGCGGGAGAAGGCGGGACGGCCCGCTCCATCAGGCGGGCGCCTTGCCGATCATGCGGCCGAGGTCGCGGCCGGCGAAGATGTGGACATGAAGATGCGGCACCTCCTGGTGCGCGTCGCGGCCGTGATTGGCGAGGATGCGGTAGCCCGTTTCGGCGGCGCCGGCCTCGCGGGCGACCTTGCCGATCGCGCGCACGAAGGCGGCGATCTCGGCCTCGCTCGCCTTGGCCGAGAAGTCGTCCATCGAGACGTAGGGCCCCTTCGGAATCACGAGGATGTGCGTGGGCGCCTGCGGGTTGATGTCGTGGAAGGCGAGGGTGTGCTCGTCCTCGTAGACCTTCTTGCAGGGGATCTCGCCGCGGATGATGCGGGCGAAGACGTTGTTCGGGTCGTATGCCATGGCGCGCAGTCTAGAGCGGTCGCCGCCCGCACGGAATTGCTCTTCGCCCACGAGGAGAAATCCCGGCCCTGGAGCGGCCGATGCGCGGCAGGGCGCTCACTTCTCCTTGCGCGCGGCCTTCTCGGCGAGGCCGGACGTGCCTTCGCGCCGGGCGAGCTCGTCCCAGACCTCGCCGGGATCGATGCCGCGCGCCGCCCAGAGGACGAGAAGATGGTAGAGGAGGTCGGCGCTCTCGGCGACGAGCGCCTTCTCGTCCTCGCCGACCGCGGCGACGACGGCCTCGACCGCCTCCTCGCCCATCTTCTGCGCCGCCTTCGGCACGCCGGCGGCCAGGAGCTTCGCGGTGTAGGAGGTCGCCGGATCGGCGCCCTTGCGCGCGACGATCGTCGCCCAGAGCCGGTCGAGCGCCTCGCTCACCGCCGCACCGGGATGCCGGCCGCCGCGAGCGCCGCCTTGGCGTCGGCGATGCGGTAGGTGCCGAAATGGAAGATCGAGGCGGCGAGGACGGCGCTCGCATGGCCCTCGCGCACGCCCTCGACGAGGTGCTGGAGCGTGCCGACGCCGCCCGAGGCGATCACCGGCACCGGCACCGCGTCGGCGACGGCGCGCGTCAAAGCGAGATCGAAGCCGGACTTCGTCCCGTCGCGGTCCATCGAGGTGAGGAGGATCTCGCCCGCGCCGAGGGAGGCCATGCGCCGCGCCCATTCGACCGCGTCGAGCCCGGTCGGCTTCCGCCCGCCATGGGTGAAGACCTCCCATCTGCCGGGGCCGCTCGCCTTGGCGTCGATGGCGACGACGATGCACTGCGCGCCGAACTTCTCCGCCGCCTCGCGGACGAGCTCCGGCCGCTCGACCGCAGCGGTGTTGATCGAGACCTTGTCGGCGCCGGCGAGGAGGAGCTTTCGCACGTCCTCGGGCGTGCGCACCCCGCCGCCGACGGTGAGCGGCATGAAGCACTGCTCGGCGGTGCGGCTCACGACGTCGTAGAGCGTGCCGCGCCCCTCGGCCGAGGCGGTGATGTCGAGGAAGCAGAGCTCGTCGGCGCCTTCGCGGTCGTAGATCCGCGCCTGCTCGACAGGATCGCCCGCATCGCGCAGATCGACGAAGTTGACGCCCTTGACGACGCGGCCGTCCTTGACGTCGAGGCACGGAATGATGCGCGTCTTCAGCATCGGAGCGCCTCGCGCAGGTCGATCGCGCCGTCGTAGAGCGCGCGGCCGATGATGACGCCGGCGATGACCTTCTCGGCCCGGAGCGCCGCGAGATCGTCGAGCGAGGCGACGCCGCCCGAGGCGATGACGGGCGTCGCGACGGCGCGCGCGAGCGCCGCCGTTCCGGCGATGTCGACGCCCTTCTTGGCGCCGTCGCGGTCGATGTTGGTGTAGACGAGCGCCGCCGCGCCCGCGTCCTCGAGGGCCTTGGCGAGCTCGAGCGCGGTCGTCTCGCTCGTCTTGACCCAGCCGTCGACTGCGACCCTGCCGCCGCGCGCGTCGATGCCGATCGCGATCCGTCCGGGAAAGCGCCGGCACGCCTCGCGGACGAGCGCCGGGTTCGTGAGCGCGACGGTGCCGAGGACGACGCGCCGGACGCCCTTCTGGAGCCGCCGCTCGATGATCTCGAGGCTGCGGTTGCCGCCGCCGAGCTGCACCGAAAGGGAAGTGGCGCCGAGGATCGCCTCGATCGCGGCCTCGTTCACCGGCCGGCCCGCCACCGCGCCGTCGAGATCGACGACATGGATCCATTCGGCGCCCGCCTCGGCGAAGGCGCGCGCCTGCGCCGCGGCGTCGCGGTTGTAGACCGTCGCCGCGTCCATCGCGCCGTGAAGGAGGCGGACGCAGGCGCCGTCCTTCAAGTCGATGGCGGGGTAGAGGATCACTTCGCGCTCCCGAGGCGCTTGTAATAGTAGTGGCCCGGGACGATCCGGCCGTCGACGCGCGCGTAGCAGGGATGCGTGCCCCAGCGCGTGTAGCCCAATTGCTCGTAGAGCTCGATCGCGGCCTTCTGGGTCTCGCGGAGGTCGAGGTTCAAGACCTCGATCCCGGCGCGCTGCGCGGCCTCCTCGATCGCGCCGACGAGGCCGCGCGCGAGGCCGTAGCCGCGCGCCCAGGGCGCGACGAAGGCGGCGGTGAGATGCCCCGCCCAGGACTGCGCCTCGTTGTTGCGGGGCGCGCGCGTCAGCTGCGCCGAGCCGGCGATGACGCCGTCGAGCCGGCCGACGAAGAGCTGGCGCTCGGGCACGAGCAGGACGCCGGCCCAGTATTTCTCGAGGACCCCGCGCGGCGGCACCTTGACCCAGCCGAAGCCGCCGCCGCCGACGATCGCCGCCTCGGTCGCCGCGCAGAGGTCGTCGAGATCGTTCCCCGAGAACGCGGTGAGGCGCTCGATCGAGGTCTGCGGTTTCTTCGTGCTCATGGCCGCCATGCGAGGAAATTGGCGATGAGGCGAAGCCCGGTCTCCTGGCTCTTCTCGGGATGGAACTGCGTTCCCGCGAGATTGTCCCTGGCGACGATCGCGGTCACGGGCCCGCCGTAGTCGGTGGTGGCGACGAGGTCCGCGGGATCGCCGCCGGCGAGGTGGAAGGAATGGACGAAATAGGCGTGCGCGCCGGCGGGCAGCCCCTCGACGAGGGCGTGCGGGCGGCGGAGCTCGAGCTCGTTCCAGCCCATGTGTGGGATCTTGAGACGCGGGTCGGAAGGCCGGATCGCCACCACCTCGCCCTGGAGCCAGCCGAGGCCGGGCACGGTCTCGAACTCGCGGCCGCGCTCGGCCATGAGCTGCATGCCGACGCAGATGCCGAGAAACGGCCGGCCGCGCCGCCGTACCGCCTCCTCGAGCGCCTCGACCATGCCGGGAACGGCGTCGAGCCCGCGCCGGCAGTCGGCGAAGGCGCCGACGCCTGGAAGGACCACGCGCTCGGCGCGGCGCACCTCCTCCGCATCGCCGGTGACGCGCACCGCGGCGCCGGCACGCTCGAACGCCTTCGCGGCCGAGCGCAGGTTGCCCGAGCCGTAGTCGATGATGACCGCCTGCATCAGAGCGTGCCGCCGAGCGTCCCCTTGGTCGACGGCACGGCTCCCGACTGACGCGGATCGATCTCGACCGCCTGCCGCAGCGCCCGGGCGAGGCCCTTGAAGCAGCTCTCGACGATGTGGTGGTTGTTCTCGCCGTAGAGGTTCTCGACGTGGAGGGTGACGCCGGCCGACTGCGCGAAGGCCTGGAACCACTCCTTGAAGAGCTCGGTGTCCATGTCGCCGAGCTTCGGCTTCGAGAAATTCACCTTCCAGACGAGATAGGGGCGGTTCGAGCAGTCGAGCGCGACCCGCGTCAGCGTCTCGTCCATCGGCACGAGCGCGTCGCCCCAGCGGCGGATGCCCTTGCGGTCGCCGAGCGCCCGGCTCACGGCCTCGCCGACGACGTAGCCCGTATCCTCGGTCGTATGATGGAAGTCGATGTGGAGGTCGCCCTCGGCGCGCAGCTCGAGGTCGATGAGGCTGTGCCGCGAGAGCTGCTCGAGCATGTGGTCGAGGAAGCCGATCCCGGTCGCGACGTCGTAGCGGCCGGTCCCCTCGAGGACGACCTTCCCGCGGATGCGGGTCTCGCGCGTGTTTCGCTCGACTGTGGCGGTGCGCATGGCGGCCCGGTTTCTAGCAGGCCGTGCCGCGTCTCGCCAGCGCCTCGGGCCGCGGCCCCTCTACCCCGGCTGGTGCAGGAGCGCAGGCCCCTTATCCTCTCCGCGATCCTCGAGGCCGTCCCTCGCGCCCCACAAGGGGGCGCCGCCCCTTGAACGCTTCGGGGCCGCGGCGTATGTCGGCGCGATGCACAGCAACTCCGCGGTCTGGCACGGCACGACGATCCTCTCCGTGCGCAAGGACGGGAAGGTCGTCATCGCCGGCGACGGCCAGGTCTCGATGGGCCAGACCGTCGTCAAGCACACGGCGAAGAAGCTGCGGCGGCTCGCCGGCGGCAGCGTCATCGCCGGGTTCGCGGGCGCGACCGCCGACGCCTTCGCCCTCTTCGAGCGGCTCGAAGCGAAGCTCGAGCAGCACCCGGGGCAGCTCTCGCGCGCCTGCGTCGAGCTCGCGAAGGACTGGCGCACCGACCGGTACCTGCGGCGCCTCGAGGCGATGATGGCGGTGGCCGACCGGCATGTGAGCCTCATCCTCTCGGGGACCGGGGACGTGCTCGAGCCCGAGGACGGCATCATCGGCATCGGCTCGGGCGGCGCCTTCGCGCTCGCCGCCGCGCGCGCCCTCTTCGACCAGCCGCTCGACGCCGAGGCGATCGCGCGCAAGGCGATGACGATCGCCGCCGG
>JADGGZ010000011.1 GCA_019689675.1 Rhodospirillales bacterium
GGATACGGGGGGATGGAGGGGAGGAGCCGAAGGGCCGATCGTCCGGCCCTCGTCAGGCATGAAGGGACAGCGTGAATTGCGGCATCAGGCTATGCGCCGATAATCCGCGCGCTCGCCGGCGAAGTTCACCAGCAAGGCGACCGGCTGCCGGTCGCCTCGAGATACGACCTCGCCTGGCCGTAGTGCGCCCGCGACAGCGCCTCGACGATCTTCAGCTCGATGATAACCATGTTGTCGTCAAGGAGATCGAGGCGGTGCCGACCGCGATGATGGCCCGCGTAACCGGGTCCGTGGCGGGCTCCCCCTCTATCCCTTCCATCCCCGTCATCTCCCTTTCACATCACCGCCGAGGCAAACCGGGCTTCGCCCGGGAAAATCACGCGAGGGCGTCGATCTCGTCGTCGGTGAGGCCGCCGGGGACGATGGTGACCGGGATGCGGAGGCGGGCGGCGAGCTTGCCGGTCACGGCGGTGATGAGAGGGCCCGGCCCCTCGCTGCCGGTGGAGGCGGCGAGGACCAGGATCGAGATGCTCTTCTCCTCGTCGATGAGGGCGAGGAGCTCGTCGCGGCGCCTGCCCTCGCGGATATAGATGATCGGCATGGTGCCGGCGATCTCGGTCACCTCGGCGGCGAGCTTCTGGAGGAGCGCCTCGGCTTCCTCGCGCCGCTCCTCCTTCATGAGGCTCTCCACCGCGCCCCAGTGCTGCAGCTCGGTAGGCTCGATCACGTAAAGGAGCGCGACGCGGCCGCCGGTATGCTGGGCGCGCCGCGCCGCGTAGCGGAGCGCGACACGCAGCTCCTCCGTCTCGTCGACGACGACGAGAAAGACCCGTTCCTGGACCGGCGCGTTGTTCGGCATGCGTCAGGCGCTCCGGAAGGGCAGGCTCGCCAGCCATCCTGCCATCACCGCGATCAGCACGGCAACGAGGCCGTAGGCGAGAGCCTGCCGGTCGGCGAAATCGAAGAGCCGGGCGTCCATTCCGATCTTCGAGACCACGAGCGGAGTCGTCTGCGCGCTCACCACCTCGCCGTTCCGCAAGAGGAAGATCTCGACCGAGTAGGTGCCGGTCGGGACGTTCGCCGGAAAGACGAGCGTCGCCCGGAACAGCCGGTCGCCGAGGAAGTCGATGCTGCCGACCTTCTCGAGAAAGAGGCCGGCCTCGGCCTCGCTGCGCACGAGCGCCGCGCGGAACTCCTCCGTGTAGCTGCGCTCGCGGTCCGCCGTAAGGCTGAGCTCCGAAAGCCCGATCTGGTGCAGGCTGCGCACCGGCGGCGGCACCGCCTCCTCGATCGGACGGCTCGCGACCACCGCGTAGTAGCCGGGGACATCCTTGAACGTCACCTGCCTCGTGTTGATCCAGATCGGCCCGACGCGGCTCTTGCGGCGGACGACGACGTCGCGCGTGGGGCCGCGCACGACCGCGACGACGTCGCCCGGGCCGTCGACCGCGCCGAACAGGACGACGCTCGTGCCGGTGAAGCTCGTCGTGATGCCGATGAGATGGCTGCTGAGGTCGGCGACGAGCGGCTGCCCCTGCGCCGGCGCGGCGGCGCAGAGGAGAAGGACGAGCGCGGCGAGAAGGCGACTCATTCGACCACCGCCGTCGAGTAGACGTCGAGCGGCGGCACGGTGAGATCGGCGGCGAGCTTCACCGCGACCGCGATGACCAGGATCGCGAGCAGCCCGCGCAGCTGCTCGCCGCGCAGTTTCGTCGCCCAGCGCGTGCCGAACTGCGCCCCGAAGACGGCACCGACGAGAAGCACCACGGTGAGGAGGATGTCGACCGTGCGGTTGCCGACCGCCTGCAGCACGGTGACCGCGGCGGCGACGAAGATGATCTGGAAGAGCGAGGTCCCCGGCACGACGAGGGTCGGCATGCCGAGGACGTAGATCATCGCCGGCACCATGATGAAGCCGCCGCCGACGCCCATCACGGCGGAAAGGATGCCGATGAAGAACCCCAGCCCCAGCGGCAGGAAGGCGCTGATGTAGAGCTTGGAGCGGCGGAAGCGGAGCTTCAGCGGCAGGCCGTGCACCCAGGTATGCTGGTGCAGCTTGCGGCGCGGCGCGGCGGTGCGACGGCGCAGGAACGTGTTGACGCTCTCGACGAGCATCAGGACGCCGAGCGAGCCGAGCAGGATGATGTAGCAGAGGTTGATGAAGAGCTCGATCTGCCCGATCCGCCGCAGGAGACCGAACACCCAGACCCCGAGCAGCGAGCCGAGGAAGCCGCCCGCGAGGAGCACGGCGCCCATCTTGAAATCGACGTTGCCGCGCCGCCAATGGGCGATGACCCCGGAGACCGAGGTGCCGACGAGCTGGTTCGCAGAGGAGGCGACCGCGACCGCGGGCGGGATGCCGACGAAAATGAGGAACGGCGTCAGGAGGAAGCCGCCGCCGACGCCGAACACGCCGGAAAGAAAGCCGACGAAGGCGCCGAGCGCGAGAAGGACGAGGAGATCGACCGAGACCTCCGCGATCGGCAGATAGATCTCCACGCCCCTCCCCCTAACCCGCCGCCGCGGCTGCCGGCCGCGGCATCGCGGCCGCAACCCCGCCGGCGCTCGATGACGGGGGCGGCGCGGGCATCAAGGCGCGCAGGCGCGGCCGACGCCGCCGGCTGAGGGGCGATCTCGCACCACCGTCGGGGCCGCCCGCCGCCTCACGGCCGGAGCAGCCCGGTGATGTCCTCGACCTCGCGGAGGATCGGCCCGGCGATCGCCTCGGCGCGCTCGGCGCCGCGACGAAGAACGCCGTCGATATAGGCGTGGTCGGCCTTGAGGCGCTGCATCTCGCCGCCGATCCGGCCGAGCGTCACCGTCGCCACATCGGCGAGCGCCTCCTTGAACTCGGAGAAGCCCTTGCCCGCGAAGCGACGCACCGTCTCCTCGAGCGAGTGATCGGTGAGCGCCGCGTAGATACCGAGAAGGTTCGCCGCCTCGGGCCGATCCTCGAGCTCGGCGAGGCTCTCCGGCATCGGCTTCGGGTCGGTCTTCGCCTTGCGAATCTTCTGCGCCACCATCTCGGCGCTGTCTGTCATGTTGATGCGAGAGTAATCCGACGGATCGGATTTCGACATCTTCTTCGTCCCGTCCCGCAGCGACATGACGCGCGTCGCGGTTCCGAAGATCTGCGGCTCCGGAAGGGGGAAGAAGTCGCGGCCGTAGCGCCGGTTGAAGGCGCCGGCGATGTCGCGCGCGAGCTCGAGATGCTGCTTCTGGTCCTCGCCGACCGGCACGTGCGTCGCCTTGTAGAGGAGGATGTCGGCGGCCATCAGCACGGGATAGGCGTAGAGTCCCAGCCCCGCGTTCTCGCGATGCTTGCCCGCCTTCTCCTTGAACTGGGTCATGCGGTTGAGCCAGCCGAGCGGCGTCAGGCACGAGAACAGCCAGGCGAGCTGGGTATGCCCCGGCACGCGGCTCTGGTTGAAGATGATGTTCTTCTCGGGGTCGATGCCGGCGGCGATATAGGCGGCCGCGACCTCGCGCGTGTGCGCCGTCAGCTCCTTCGGATCCTGCGGCACGGTGAGCGCGTGGAGATCGACGATGCAGAAGATGCATTCGTAATCGTGCTGCAGCTTCACCCAGTTGCGCAGCGCGCCGAGATAGTTGCCGAGGTGGAAGTTGCCGGTCGGCTGCACGCCCGAAAAAATGCGGTTCATGGCCTCGGCTTATCGCTGTTGCCGCCGCCGCGGGTCAAGGCGCTTCAGCTCCTCCCGCGTGGCGGCGCCGAGCAGGATTGCGAGGAGCGCGAAGCTCGCGAGCCCGGCCGCGACGAGGGCGGCGAGCGCGCCCATGCCGGCAAGGCCGCGCGCCTCGATGGCGGGGGCGAGCGCGAGCGCCGCGCCGTAGAGGACGGCCCCCATGCCGAGCGCGGCGGCGGCGATCCTGGGGAGGCGCCGCCGGGCGGCGGCGTCGAGCGCGAAATGGCCGCGCCGCCGCAGGAGCTCGAAAAGAAGGAGCGCGTTCGTCCAGCCGGCGATCGAGGTCGCGAGCGCGTTGCCGACATGCGCCAGCGGCCACATGAGCGCGACGGTGAGAACCGCATTCACCACCATCGCCGCCGCGGCGATCTTGACCGGGGTCGTGGTGTCGTGCCTCGCGAAGAAGCCCGGCGCCAGCACCTTCACGAGCACGAAGGCCGGAAGCCCGGCCGCGAAGGCCGCGAGCGCGGCGGCCGTGGCGCGCGTCTCGGCCGGGCCGAAGGCGCCGCGCTGGAACAGGACGGCGAGGATCGGCTCGGCGAGCACGGCGAGGGCCACCGCCGCCGGGAGCGTCAGGAGAAGCGCCAGCTCGACGCCGCGATTCTGGGTGTGCTTCGCCTCGGCCTCGAGCCCGGTGCGCACCTGGCGAGACAAGGGCGGCAGGATCGCCGTTCCGACCGCGATGCCGACGACGCCGAGCGGAAGCTGGTTGAGGCGATCCGCGTAATAGAGATAGGAGACCGCGCCGCCGGGAAGCAGCGAGGCGACGGCCGTCGAGACGAGAAGGTTGAGCTGCGTCACCCCGGCGCCGAAGACGCCCGGCGCCATGAGGGCGAGAAGCCGCTTCACCTCGGGCGTGAGGCGCGGGCGCGGCAGGCGGAGCGCCATGCCGGCCGCCCGGCAGGCGGCCATGAGCCAGAGGAATTGCGCGAATCCGGCGAGCGTCACCGCCCAGGCGAGCGCGTGGCCCGGCAGCCAGCCGAGCGTGCGCGCGCCGACGAGGGCGGCGATGAGAAAGAGGTTGAGGAGGACCGGGGTCGCCGCCACCGCGGCGAAGCGCTCGACCGAGTTGAGGACGCCCCCGAGGAGCGCCACGAGCGATATGTAGAGGAGATAGGGAAAGGTGATCCGGGTGAGCTCGATGGTGAGCGCGCGCTTGGCCGGGTCGGCAGCGAAGCCCGGCGCCATCACGTCGATGAGCCACGGCATCGCCGCCTCGCCGAGCGCGACGAAGAGCAGGAGGGCGGCGAGAAGCACTGCCAGCGCATCCTCGGCGAAGAGCCGCGCCGAGCGCTTGCCGTCGGTGGCGATCCGGCCGGCGAAGAGCGGGACGAAGGCGGAGCTGAACGCGCCCTCGGCGAAAAGAGAGCGGAAAAGATTAGGGAGGCGAAGCGCGATGAAGAAAGCGTCCGCGACCGGCCCCGCGCCCAGCACCGCGGCCGTCAGCACGTCGCGCACGAAGCCGAGGACGCGGCTCATCATCGTGTAGCCGCCGACCGTCGCGACGGAGCGCAAAAGAGCCATCGACGAGCCTCTTAGCCGCGATTCGCGCGGCAAGGAATAAGCGCGCGCGGCAGGCGTCTTGCGAAGTGCTCCAATGCTGCACGAGAACAAGGGAGGGATTGCCATGCCGAGACTTCTCGCCGCCGCCGTCGTGCTCGCTCTCGCCGCCGGGCCGGCCTGGGCGACCTCCTGTCCCAAGCACATGAAGGCGATCGACGAGGCCCTGGCGAAGAATCCGCAGCTCAGCGCCGAGAAGATGGCCGAGGTGCGGAAGCTTCGCGCGGAGGGCGAGGCGGCGCACAAGGCCGGCAAGCACGACGAGTCGCTGGCGGCGCTCGCCAAGGCCGAGGCCGCGCTCGGCATCAAGTAGTCCTGGCGTACTCCCTCCTCTCGGCGCCCCTCCGCCGGGGGGAGGGCTTTTTCGCCGGGGCGCAGCGCATGCGGCCCGAAGGCGGGAAAATCCGACCGCTGCGCTACACTCCTTTCCGATGACAGAGACCTGGACCATCGGAAAGCCGGCGATCGCGACCGAGAAGGGAATCGTCGCCGCCCAGCATCATCTCGCCGCCCGCGCCGGCGCCGAGCTCCTGGCCGCGGGCGGCAACGCCGTCGATGCCGCGGTCGCGACCGCGTTCGCGCTCGGCGTCGTCGAGCCGTGGATGAGTGGGATCGGCGGCGGCGGGCTTCTCGTCTTCGCGCCCGCCTCCGGCCCCGTCGAGGTCGTCGACTTCATGATGGAGGCGCCGGCGCGGCTCGACCCCGCCCGCTACCGGCTGCGCGGCGGGATCGGTTCTTCGCCCTTCGGCTGGCCGGCGGTCGAGGACGATCGCAATCTCGTCGGGTGGGAGTCGATCCTCGTCCCAGGCACGGTCGACGGGCTCGGCCTCGCGCTCGAGCGCTTCGGCCGGAAGAGCCTCGCCGAGGCGATCGGCCCGGCGCTCCGCCTCGCCGAGGAGGGAATGCCGATCGACTGGGCGACGACGCTCGCGATCGCGATCTCCGCCGCCGAGCTCCAGCGCTATCCGGCCTCGCGGGCGCATTACCTCCCCGACGGGGTGCCGCCGGCGGCGGCGGAGAGCGGCGAGCGCCGCCTCGCGCTGCCGGCGCTCGCCGCGACCTATCGCCGGCTCGCCGCGGCGGGGCGGCGCGACTTCTACGAGGGCGTACTCGCCGAGACGATCGCCGCCGAGCTCGCAGAAGGCGGCAGCGCGATCCGCGCGGACGACCTCGCGCGCTATCGCGCCGTGGTGAGGGCGCCGCTCTCCTTCGATTATCGAGACGTGCGCGTCCATGCCGCCCCGGGCCTCACCGGAGGTCCGACGCTGGCCGCCATTCTCGCCGCCTGCGCGGAGCGCCTCCGCCCCGGCGACGAGCCCGATGCCGAGGCCTACGCCGTCTATGTCGACGCCTGCCGCGAGGCGTTCGCGGCGCGGCTCTCCCAGATGGGCCATGCCGCCGGCGGCAACACGACGCATGTCTCGGTGGTGGATCGCGACGGCAACGTCGCCGCGCTCACGAACACGCTCCTCGCGCGCTTCGGGTCGAAGGTCGTGCTGGCGCGATCCGGCATCACCATGAACAACGGGATGGGCTGGTTCGACCCGGTGCCCGGACGGCCGAACGCGATCGCGCCGGGCAAGCGGCCGCTCGCCAACATGTGCCCCATAGTTCTGACCCGGCGCGACGCGCCCTGGGCGGGGCTCGGCGCCTGCGGCGGAAGGAAGATCATTCCCGCGGTGGCGCAGCTCGTCTCGTTCCTCGTCGATTACGCGATGCCGCTCGACAAGGCCTTCGCGACGCCGCGCATCGATGCGAGCGGCGAGACGATCGTCTGCGACCCGCGCCTCGGCCGCGCCGCCGTCGAGGCCGTCGCACGCCGCCATCCGGTCGAAGTCGCGCCCGACGCCGTCTATCCCAACCGCTACGCCGTGCCGTCGGCGGTGCTGCGCGAGGGGCGGAGCAATACCGGAATGGCCTATATCCACTCCCCGGTCGCGGCGGCCATCGCGGAGCCGTGACCGCGGTCCTCGCCTTCCTGGCCGTCGCGGCGCTGCTGGCGCCGGCCCGCGATCCCGAGGGCCTCGCCGTTCTCGTCGACTTTCCCGCCGCCGAGGCGGCCTGGGTCGCCGCGGCGCTCGCGGCGGTCGGGCTCCTGGGAAGACGCCTCCCGCGCCTTGCCGCGCTCGCGCTCGCCTTCGCCCTCCTCCTCGTCGCCGCCGCGAACCTCGCCGACGCGCTCGGCCCGGTGACGCTCGGCCGCCCGGTCGAGCTCTGGTGGGACCTCCGGCACCTTCCCTCGGTCTTCGGGCTGGCGCGCGAGGGGCTGGGGCTCCTCTGGGCCGCCTCGGCCGCGTTGGCCGGGCTCGCGGCGATGCTCGCGCTCTGGGCCGTCCTCGCCTTCGTGCTGCGCCGCGCGCCCGGCGGGCGCGCCATCAACGCGGCGAGCCTCGTCGCGGCGCTCGCGATCGGGCTCCTCGTGCCGCCGCGCGTCGCGCCGGCGCTCCTCGCGCAGGCCGAGGTCGCCTGGCACGCCTTCGAGGCGAGCCAGGGACGCCGGAACGCCTGGACGCGCCTCTTCGACGCGCCGCCGCCGCCGCATTCCGACCTCGCCGGCCTCGGCGGGCGCGACGTCCATGTCGTCTTCATCGAGTCCTACGGCGCCGCGGCGCTCGGCGAGCCTCGCGTCGGGCAGGCGCTCGCCGCCTTCGGCGCCGCGATCCGCGACGCGGGCTATCACGCCGCGACGCACCGCCTCCTCTCGCCGACCTACGGCGGCTCGTCGTGGCTCGCGCACGGCACGCTCGCGAGCGGGATCCGGCTTTCCGACCAGCTCGCCTACCGCCTCCTCCTCGACAGCGGGCGGCCGACGCTGCCCCATCTCATGAAGGCGGCGGGCTATCGCACCATCGAGGTCGTGCCCGGCATCAAGTCGGCCGAGCGCGACACCGCGTTCTGGGGATGGGACCGCGTCTGGGACGCCGCCGCGATCGGGTATGACGGCCCGCCCTTCGGCTGGTTCCGGATCCCCGACCAGGCGACCCTGAAGCGCGTGCTCGCGGCCGAGACGGCGGGCCCGCTCTTCGCGCAATGGGCGCTCGTTTCGAGCCACGTGCCGTTCGCGCCGGTGCCGCCGCACGTCGCATGGGAGGACGCCGGCGTCTACAAGAGCATCGACGAGGCGACCTGGGAGCGCGTCTACGCCTCGCCGGACTGGCGCCGTCTCGACCGGCCCTATGTCGAGAGCCTCGTCTACGTCTTTCGCTCGCTCGGGGACGCGATCGCCCGCCTCGAGCGGGACTCGATCGTGATCGTACTCGGCGACCATCAGCCGCCCGCCTTCGTTCTGCCAGGCGCGGACTGGAGCGTTCCCGTCCATGTCCTCGCCCGCGACGCAAGGCTCCTCGAGCCGTTTCTGAGGCTCGGCTATGTCGAGGGGCTCCTTCCGGGCGAGGCGCCGCCGCGGCCGATGGAGCGCTTTCTCGCCGACTTCCTCGCCGCATTCGACCGGGCGACGCAGGCCGCCTCGCGTTGACCCTTTCGAGGGCAGTCACTAGTTTCCGCCCGTGCTGAACAAGTTTTTCGCGCCGATCCACCCGGACGGATGGAAGTTCGTCGTCGGCGCGGTGCTGCTGGCGATCATCCTCTTCCTCCTCTGGGAGCCGCTCGGCTGGATCGGGCTCCTCGGCGCCGCCTGGGTCGCCTATTTCTTCCGCGATCCGTGGCGGACGACGCCGGTGCGCGAGGGGCTGATCGTCGCCCCGGCCGACGGGCTCGTCGTCTCGATCGGTACCGCGCCACCGCCGCCCGAGCTCGAGATGGGCTCCGAGCCGATGACCCGGATCGGGATCTTCCTCAACGTCTTCGACGTGCACGTGAACCGCGTGCCGGCCTCCGGCCGCATCACTCATGTGCGCTACCGCAAGGGCAAGTTCCTCAACGCCTCCTTCGACAAGGCGAGCGAGGACAACGAGCGCATGGCGATCCGAATGACGACCGATCTCGGCCGCGACATCGCCTTCGTGCAGATCGCCGGGCTCGTGGCGCGCAGGATCGTGTGCAATCTCCAGGAGGGCGACCGGGTCGTCGCGGGCCAGCGCTTCGGCCTCATCCGGTTCGGCAGCCGGACGGATGTCTACCTCCCGCCCGAATGGCCTCCGCTCGTCATCGTCGGCCAGCGTATGATCGGCGGCGAGACGGTGATCGCCGATGCGCGCGCCCAGGAGCCGCCGCGACAGGGGATCGAACACTAGGCGTAGGAGAGCGACATGCCGATGCTCCGCCGTGATCCCATGCGCCGCGCGGGTTTGAGGCCCCCGCGCATGCGCGTGCGCCGCGTCACGTCGTTCTCGATCAACCGCATGATCCCGAACGTGCTGACGCTGCTCGCGCTCTGCGCCGGGATGACGGCGATCCGTTACGCGATGCTGGGCAAGTTCGAGGCGGCGGTCATCGCCATCATCATCGCCGGAGTCCTCGACGGCCTCGACGGAAGAATGGCGCGGCTCCTCAAGGCCAATTCGAGCTTCGGCGCGCAGCTCGACTCGCTGTCGGACTTCCTCAGCTTCGGCGCGGCGCCGGCGATCGTGCTCTATTTCTGGACCTTGGCGGAGCTCGGCGCGCTCGGCTGGGTCATAGCGCTCTTCTTCGCCGCGTGCTGCGCGCTGCGCCTGGCGCGCTTCAACACCCAGCTCGACGTCGAGCTGCCGCCCTACGCCTACAATTTCTTCACCGGCGTCCCGGCGCCGGCGGGCGCGGGGCTCGTGATCATCACCATGTTCGTCGCCTTCGAATGGGGCGACGCCGTGGTGCGCTCGCCCTGGCTCAACGCGGTGATCGTCGCTTCCGTCGCCGCGCTCATGGTGAGCCGGGTGCCGACGGTCTCGCTGAAGCGGGTGCGCATCCACCACGACTACGTGGTGCCGGCGCTGCTCGCCGTCGGCGTCTTCGCCGCGTTCCTCACGACCGCGCCGTGGCCGATGCTGGCGGCGATCGGGCTCGTCTATCTCGGCTCGATCCCGTTCAGCGTCGCCCGCTTCTACAAGCTGAAGCGGATCTACGAGGCGCCGAAGCCGGCGTCGGAGGCGCAGGGTTCCGAGCCCCTCGCCGCGCCGCCGCCGCCCGTCCAGGGCGGGGAAGCGCCGGGCAGCTACACCCGCCACTGACGCCCGCGCCGCGGGCCCCCGCTCACGCCGGCACGGCGGCGCGCACGAGCGCGGCGGCGATGAGGTCGCGGACGAGGCGCGCGGTGCGCATTCCCTCGTCGAACTCGGGGATGTACTCGACGATCTCGAGCGCGCAAAGGTCCGGGCGGCGCGCGATCTGCCCCAGGGCGTCGAGCATCTCGCCGCGCCGCAGCCCGTTCGGCTCCTTGAGGCCGATGCCGGGCGCGTCGAGCGGGTCGAACCCGTCGAGGTCGATCGTGACGCCGAACGCGACGGTGCCGTCGGTGACGATCTGCAGCGCCTCCTCGACGACGCTGCCGAGGCCGCGCCGATGCACCTCGTCCATGTAGAAGATGCGCACGCCGAGCCTCTCGAGGAGCGCGTGCTCGCCCGGCTCGAAGGAGCGCGCGCCGATGTAGCAGAGATGCTCCGGCCGGAGCGCGCCGCCGCCGATGGCGAGGAAGTCGGGCTCGCCGTGGCCGAGCAGCACCGCGGCCGGCATGCCGTGCGGGTTCATCGACGGCGTCGTCGCGACGGTGTGCGCGTCGAGATGCGCGTCGAACCAGAGAAGCCCGAAGGGGGCGCGCTCGAGGCCGCGCGCGACCCCGCCCCAGGTGCCCATCGCGATCGAGTGGTCGCCGCCGAGCACGACCGGGAAGCGCCCGGCCGCCATCGCCTCGCAGACCGCGCGGCAGAGCGCGCCGTTCACCTCCGCCACTTCCTCGAAGACGTGGGTGCGCTCCAGGTGCGGATGCTCGCGCCAGAAGCGCGAGGGCTCGACCATCGCGGTCCAGCCCGCGACGAGGCCGGCCCGTCCGAGCCAGCGCGCGAGCCCCAGGTCGCGCAGCGCCGGCGGCCCGTTCTCGGTCTGTCGAAACCCGGCACCCCACCCCGACGCGGCGCCGATCAGCGCCACTCTCCGCTTGCTCACGAAGGAGTCTACGCCGTCCATTCGAAAAGGAGCCGCCCGCCGACGTAGGTCCTGAGCGCGCGGCCCTGCACGGGGCGGCCGTCGAAGGGCGAGTTCTTGCACTTCGAGCGGAACTCGTCGACGCGGATCTTCCACGGCCGGTCGGCATCGAAGAGCACGAGATCGGCCGGGGCGCCCGGCGCGAGCGTTCCCGCGTTGAGGCCGAGAATCCGCGCCGGCGCGGTCGAAAGGCGCCGCACCACTTCGAGGAGCGGCATGCGCCCGTCGTGATAGAGCGCGAGGCTCAAAGGAAGGAGCGTCTCGAGCCCGACGATGCCCGCGGCCGCGGCCGGGAACGGCAGGCGCTTGGAATCCTGGTCGTGCGGCGCGTGGTCCGAGGCGATCGCGTCGATGGTGCCGTCGGCGAGCCCCTCGACGACGGCGCGGCGGTCGTCCTCGCTGCGGAGCGGCGGCGACAGCTTCGCGAAGGTGCGGTACTCGCCGACCGCCGTCTCGTTGAGCGCGAAATAGGGCGGCGCGGTGTCGCAGGTGACGGCGAGGCCGCGGCGCTTGGCTTGTCGGATCGCCTCGATCGCCGCCGCGGTCGAGACATGCGCCATGTGGAGGCGCCCGCCGGTGATCTCGAGAAGGCGGAGGTCGCGCTCCACCATGATCGTCTCGGCCGCGGGCGTGATACCGGCGAGGCCGAGCCGCGTCGCGATCTCGCCCTCGTTCATCATGCCGCCGGCGGCGAGCGAGGGCTCCTCCGGATGCTGCAGGACGAGAAGGCCGAAGGTCGCGGCGTAGGAGAGCGCGCGCCGCATCACCAGCGCGTCGGCGACGGCCTTCTCGCCGTCGGTGAAGCCGACCGCCCCGTACTCGGCGAGGAGCCCCATCTCGGTGAGCTCCCTGCCGGCGAGGCCGCGCGTCACCGCGGCGTAGGTGAAGATGCGCGTGCCGCGTATCTCGCGCGCGCGGCGGGCGATGAACTCGACAGGCGCGATGTCGTCGACGGGAGGCGTCGTGTTCGGCAGCGCCACCATCGTCGTGACGCCGCCGGCCGCCGCGGCGGCGCTCGCCGTCGCCAGCGTCTCCTGATGCTCGGCGCCGGGCTCGCGGAGCTGGACGCGCATGTCGACGAGGCCCGGCGCGAGGCACGCGCCGCCGCCGTCGACGATGGCGGCGCCCTCGGGGACGCCCATAGGATCGAGCGCCGCGATCCGTCCGTCGACGACGAGGAGCGAGCCGGGCCGGTCGGTGTCCGAGGCCGGGTCGAGGAGGCGGACGTTCCGGAAGAGAAGGCTCACGGCAACGGCCCGTTCGAGGGGAGGTCGCGCGTCAGCGCCTCGAGGCAGGCCATGCGGACCGCGACTCCCATCTCGACCTGCTGACGGATGACCGAGCGGTCGATGTCGTCGGCGACCTCGCTGTCGATCTCGACGCCGCGGTTCATCGGGCCCGGGTGCATGATGAGCGCGTTGGGCTTCGCCGCGGCGAGCTTGTCGCGATCGAGGCCGAAGAAATGGAAGTACTCGCGGATCGACGGGACGAAGCTGCCGTGCATGCGCTCGGTCTGCAGGCGCAGCATCATGACGATGTCGACGCCCTCGAGCCCCTTCCTCATGTCGTGGAAGACCTCGACCCCGAGGCGCTCGACCTGCGCCGGGAGCAGCGTCTTCGGCGCGACGAGGCGGACCCGCGCCCCCATCGTGTTGAGGAGCTGGATGTTCGAGCGCGCGACCCGGCTGTGCAGGATGTCGCCGCAGATGGCGACGAGGAGGCCCGCGATCCGCCCCTTGTTGCGGCGGATCGTGAGGGCGTCGAGCAAGGCCTGGGTCGGGTGCTCGTGGCTGCCGTCGCCGGCGTTGATGACCGCGCAGTCGACCTTCTCGGAGAGGAGCTGGACCGCGCCCGATTCGGGGTGGCGGACGACGAGAACGTCGGGATGCATCGCGTTCAGAGTCACCGCCGTGTCGATCAGGGTCTCGCCCTTCTTGATCGAGGAGACCGAGGTCGACATGTTGATGACGTCGCCGCCCAGCCGCTTGCCGGCGAGCTCGAACGAGGTGCGCGTGCGCGTCGAGTTCTCGAAGAAGAGGTTGATGATGGTCCGGCCGCGCAGGACGGACCGCTTCTTGTCGCCCTGCCGGTTCGGCTCGACATGCCGTTCCGCGAGGTCGAGGAGATACGTGATCTCCTCCGCCGAAAGCCCGTCGATCCCCAGAAGATGCCGGTGACGGAACGAGACGAGCGGGGACCCCGGATGCATTTGCGCGCGGACTATGGGGTCCCGATCCCCGAAACGCAAGCCGACCCCGGCCGTGACGCCTAGAAGCTTGGCACGACTGCGGTTTCCCGCCCTCGCCGCGGTCCTCGTCGCGCTCCTCTGGGCGGCGTCGGCCGCCGCCGATTCGCGGCTCGCCGCCTTCGCCCGGGAGATGGGGCTCGCCGACGTCGCGGGTTTCGTCGAAACCGTGGCCGCCCTCGAGCGGGACGGGCGGCTGCCGCCCCGCTACCTCACCAAGGAGGAAGCCCGGGCGCTCGGCTGGCGGCCCGGCCGGGACCTCTGCCGGGTCGCCCCCGGCCGGGCGCTCGGCGGCGACGTTTTCGGCAACCGCGAGAAAAAATTGCCGGAACGGCCCGGGCGGCGTTGGCAAGAGGCGGATCTGGATTATTCTTGCGGCCGCCGCGGACCCAAGCGGCTTGTGTTTTCGTCCGACGGTCTCATCTACGTCACGCTCGACCACTACCAGACGTTTCGCCAGGTACCGAAATGAGCCGGATCGTTATCAGCGGCGACCGTATCGACACGCTCGAAGACATTTACGACGAGGTGGAGCGTCAGCTGACGCTCCCGTATTTCGGACGCAACCTCGACGCGCTCTGGGACGTGCTGACCCGCGAGGTCGAAGGTCCGGTCGAGATCCTCTGGCGCGAGGCGGAGGCGTCGCGGGCGCGGCTCGGGGCCGACTTCGACCGCCTCACCGCGCTCCTGCGCGAGGTCGCCGAGGACCGCCCGGACGTCTACGTCACCTACACCTGACCCCTCTCCGCCCCCGCCTTCCGGAGGCGCCTAGACGCGCGCGAGCGTGCCGAGCCGGCGCAGCGCTGCCTCCGCATAGTGCCGCACGGCGAGCGGCAGGGTCGCCGCGCGTTCGGCGAGCCGTGCCCGTCCGGGCAGGGTGTAGGTGAAGACCGGGTAGGGCCGGCCGTCGCGGGCGGCGTTGAAGTAGGGACGAGGCACCGTCGGGTCGTAGTGCTCGCTGCGCATGTACTCGGCGACGTAGGCCCAGCGCGTCCGGTCGGTCGTGTTCTCGTAGGTCTTGTGCAGCGTCAGCGACGAGAAGAGGACCACGTCGCCGGCTTCGGCCTCGATGAAGACCTTTTCGGCGTCCGGCGCGTCGTAGCGCTCGCTCCCGACCGCGCGCATGTGCTTGCCGTCGCGCTCGTGCCGGATGCGCTGGCGGTGGCTGCCGGGAACGAGCCAGAGGCCGCCGTTCTCGGGCGTCATCTCGGTGAGCGCGATCCAGAGCTGGTAATGCTCGTGCCGGAGCCCGTTGTAGGCGTTGTCCTGATGCCAGTGGAAGACGCCGGAGTTCGGGCCCTTCGCCACCGCCTGATCCCAGCGCACCCAGAAATTGGGCCCGACGACGGGCGCCATGAACTCGATGAGCGTCGGCTGGGTGATGAATCGCTGGATGACCGGGTTCGAGTAGAAGAGATTGCTGTAGAAGCGCAGCGTCCCGGCGTCGAGCGACTCCCCGGTGGGACGCTCCTTGTCGGAGTTCCGGATCTCCTCGACGAACTCCGCCATCTCGGGGCCGGAGAACATCCGCCGCGCGATCACGTATCCCTGCTTCTCGAATTGCGCTTTGAGATCCATGAGGCTTTCCCCGTTCATGAACCCGCTGTGAGGGCGGCAGCCGGCGTGCCGCGCCGCGCCGCCGGGGGAATGTGCGGCGCGACACGACCGCCGAGCTCGGCGAGGACGGCGAGGCCCTCGCGGATCACGGTCTCGACATCCTCGGCCGTCATGCCGCGCCAGAGCGGCAAGCGCACGAGGCAGGCGCCGGCGCGGAGCGTCGCGCGCATCGGTCCGTGGACGCGACCGAAGCGCCGTCCGGCCGGGCTCGAATGGAGCGGCACGTAGTGGAACGGCGTGCCGATGCCGCGCTGGCGCAGCCGCGCGATGAACGCGTCGCGCGCCGCCGCGCTGGGCAGGAGGAGGTAGTAGAGGTGGCCGTTGTGCCGGCACTCGGCCGGGACGCTCGGCCGGACGACGATCCCCTCGCGCTCCGCCTCCTCGAAAGCGTCGTGATAAAGCATCCAGGTGCGGCGCCGGTCTTCAGCCGTCGCCGCGGCCTCCTCGAGCTGCCCCAGGAGGATCGCGGCAGTGATGTCGCTCGGCAGGAACGACGAGCCGACATCGACCCAGGTGTACTTGTCGACCTCGCCGCGAAGCATTTTCTGGCGATCGGTGCCCTTCTCCCACAGCACGAGCGCGCGCTCGATGAGCGCCTTGTCGCGAATGAGAAGCGCGCCGCCCTCGCCGCAGGAGGTGTTCTTCGTGTCGTGGAAGCTGATCGTGCCGAGATGGCCGATGCTGCCGAGCGCACGCCCCTTGTAGGTCGCCATCAGCCCCTGCGCCGCGTCCTCGACGACGTAGAGACCGTGCTGCTCGGCGATCGCCATGATCGCGTCCATGTCGCAGCCGACCCCGGCGTAGTGGACGGGGACGATCGCCTTCGTGCGCTTCGTGATGGCCGCGGCGACCCGCGCCGGGTCGAGGTTCTGCGTGCGTGGATCGATGTCGACGAAGACCGGAATCGCCCCGCGCAGCACGAAGGCGTTCGCGGTCGAAACGAACGTGTAGGACGGCATCACGACCTCGTCGCCCGGCTTGATGCCGAGGAGGAGCGCGGCCATCTCGAGCGCCGCCGTGCAGGAGGACGTGAGAAGCGCCTTGGCGCAGCCCGTCGTGTCCTCGAGCCAGGTATGGCAGCGTGCGGTGAACGGACCCGCCCCTTGCCGGTGCGCGCTGGCGAGCGCCGCGCTCGCATAGGCGAGCTCGGCACGACCGAGATAGGGCCGATTGAACGGGACGCCCTTCTCGACGTCGGCGCTCTTCATGACCACCCCCTATCGACCGCAACGAACGCGGATAAATCGCGTGGAGGTAGCGATGGTTCCTCGAGTGACGAAAAAATAGCTGGGGGTGGAACGTTTGGCGGACAGAAGACGTTGCTGCCTCGCCTTTAGGTTCGACGTCGCAGGGCCCGGATGCGTCCGCTCGTCAGTATTATCGTTTCGAGCTACAATTACGCGGCGTATCTGCGCCAGGCGATCGACAGCGCGCTCGGCCAGACCTACGAGCGCATCGAGGTGATCGTCGTCGACGACGGCTCGACCGACGCCTCGCCCGACATCATCCGCAGCTACGGCGACCGCGTCATTCCGGTTTTCCGGCAGAACGGCGGTCAGGCGGCGTCACAGAACTCGGGCTTCGCCGCCTCCTCGGGCGATATCGTCCTCATCCTCGACTCCGACGATTATCTCGCCCCCGAGGCGATCGAAGCGGTCGTCGACGCGTGGCGCCCGGGCACCGTCAAGGCGCAATTCTACCTTTCCGCCGTCGACGCGAAGGGAAACCCGCTCGGCGTCCGTCTTCCGAACATCCCGATGGTGCACGGCGACGTCCGGCCGCTCGTCGAGCTCTACGGCTACTATCCGAGCCCGCCGACCAGCGGGAACGCCTATGCGCGCGCCTTCCTCGAGCGCTTCCTGCCGATGGACGAGACGGCGTGGCGGCGCGGCCCCGATGGGCTCTTGAACGCCCTCAGCGCGCTCTCGGGACCGGTCGTCTCGATCGAGCGGAGCCTCGGCTTCTATCGGATCCACGGCCGCAACATGTACGCGGGCGCGATCGATCTGCCGCTCATACGCGCCAACATGCGCAACGAGCTCGACCGCGACGCGGCGATCCGTGCCGAGCTCGTGCGTCAGGGGCGGCGGCCACCGTCCCGCCTCGCCCTCAACATCCCGGCGCATTGCAAGGCGCGGCTGATCTCGCTCCGCCTCGACCCCGAGGGACATCCCGTTCCGGGCGATCTCGTCGGACGGCTGGCGCTCGACGGCATCGTTTCGTGCTGGCGCTTTCCCCATCTCACGCCCGGAAAGCGGCTCCTCGCCAGCCTCGCCTTCCCGCTCATCGCGGTGATGCCGCGGGGCCTCCTCCTGCGCCTGCTGGAGCCCATCTTCCGCGACACCAAGCGCGTCCCGAGCTTCCGCCCGCGGCACGCCGTCGCCGCCGCCGGCTGAACCTCCACGCGAAAGACCTACGCCGTTACCCCGGCTGCGGCCGCCGCAGCCAGTCTAGGAAGCCCTGGAGGATGTAGGCGGCCGCGACGCGGTCGATGATCTCGGCGCGGCGCTTGCGCGTCATGTCGTGGGCGATCATCTCGCGCTCGACCGCGGCGGTGGAGAGCCGCTCGTCCCAGAACGCCATCGGCAGGGGCAGATAGGGGTCGAGATTGGCCGCGAACTGGCGCACCGACTGGCAGCGCGGCCCCTCGCTGCCGTCCATCGACACGGGCAGGCCGATGACGATGCCGCCGACCCCGAGCTTCGTCGCGAGAAGCGCGAGGCGCTCGGCGTCGGGGCGGAACTTGGTCCGCCGGATCGTCTCGACCGGGCTCGCCACCATGCGCAGGGGATCGGAGACCGCGACCCCGATCGTCTTCGTTCCGACGTCGAGCCCCATCAGGCGCTCGCCGGGCCGGAGGGCGGCGCCGAGGGCGGCGGGGTTGCTTATCGGCATTTCGGGGTGATAAAGCCCCGCGCCATGTCCCTCGACAAGTCCGCCGTAGCGCATATCGCCACGCTGGCGCGCATCCGCGTCTCGGAGTCCGAGAAGGAGCAGCTCGTCCACGAGCTGAACAAAATCCTCCATTGGGTCGAGCAGCTCGGCGAGATCGAGACCGAGGGCGTCGAGCCCATGACCTCCGTCGCCGAGATGACGCTGCCGATGCGCGAGGACGTGGTGACCGACGGCAACCGCCGCGACGACATCCTCGGCAACGCGCCGGCGGCGGCGCACGGCTTCTTCACCGTGCCGAAGGTCGTCGAATGACCGCGCTCACCCGGCTCACCATCGCCGAAGCGCGCGCAGGGCTCGCGAAGAAGGAGTTCTCCGCGCGCGAGCTCGCGCGCGCCTTCACCGCCGCCGTCGAGCGCGCGAAGCCCCTCAACGCCTTCATCACCGAGACGCCCGAGAAGGCGCTCGAGATGGCCGACGCGTCGGACGCGCGGCGCGCCCGCGGCGAGGCGCTGCCGCTCGACGGAATTCCGCTCGGCATCAAGGATCTCTTCTGCACGAAGGGCATCCTTACCACCGCCGGGAGCCACATTCTCGACGGGTTCCATCCGCCCTACGAGTCGACCGTGACGCAGAAGCTCTGGGACGCGGGCGCGGTCTGTCTCGGCAAGCTCAACATGGACGAGTTCGCGATGGGCTCGTCGAACACCACGTCCTATTACGGCCCGGTCGAGAGCCCGTGGCGGCGCCCCGGCGACAACCGGCCGCTGGTGCCGGGCGGCTCCTCCGGCGGCTCCGCGGCGGCGGTCGCGGCGCGCGCGGTGATGGCCGCGACCGGCACCGACACCGGCGGCTCGATCCGCCAGCCCGCCGGGTTCTGCGGCATCGTCGGAATGAAGCCGACCTACGGGCGCTGCTCGCGCTGGGGCATCGTCGCCTTCGCGTCCTCGCTCGACCAGGCGGGACCGATGACGCGAACGGTGCGCGACGCCGCGATCATGCTCGGCGTCATGGCCGGGCACGACCCCAAGGACTCGACCTCGGCGCCGCTGCCGGTGCCCGATTTCGAGAAGGCGCTCACCGGCGACGTGCGCGGTCTCAAGGTCGGCATTCCCCGGGAGTATCGCGTCGACGGCATGCCGGCCGAGATCGAGCGGCTCTGGGCCGAGGGCGTCGAATGGCTGAAGGCGGCCGGCGCGCAACCGGTCGAGATCAGCCTCAAGATGACGAAATACGCGCTGCCGACCTACTACATCATCGCGCCGGCGGAAGCCTCCTCGAACCTCGCGCGCTACGACGGCGTGCGCTTCGGCCTGCGCGTCGAGGAGGGGCAGAGCCTCGACGACATGTACGAGGCGACGCGCGCCGCCGGCTTCGGCGCCGAGGTGAAGCGGCGCATCATGATCGGCACCTACGTGCTCTCGGCCGGCTATTACGACGCCTACTACTTGAAGGCGCAGCGCGTCCGCAAGCTCATCGCCAACGACTTCAAGGCGGCGTTCGAGCACTGCGACGTGATCCTGACCCCGACCGCGCCTTCCGCCGCGTTCGCGATCGGCGAGAAGTCGGACGACCCGATCGCGATGTACCTCAACGACGTCTTCACCGTGCCGGTGAACCTGGCGGGGCTGCCGGGACTTTCCGTCCCTGCGGGCCTTTCCTCCGAGGGCCTGCCCTTGGGGCTCCAGGTGATCGGCCGCGCCTTCGACGAGGAAACGGTCCTGAGGGTCGGCGAGGTGATCGAGAAGGCGGCCGCGTTCACCGCGGAGCCGGCTTTCACGGCAGGGTGAGATCGATGCTGATCGAGGGAAAGACCGGGCCCTGGGAGATCGTCATCGGGCTCGAGGTGCATGCCCAGGTGATCTCGAAGGCGAAGCTCTTCTCGGGCGCCGCGACCGACTTCGGCGCCGAGCCGAACACGCAGGTGTCGCCCGTCGACGCCGCCTTCCCCGGCATGCTGCCGGTGATCAACCGCTTCTGCGTCGAGCAGGCGGTGCGCACCGGGCTCGGGCTCGAGGCGCAGATCAACCTCGTCTCGGTGTTCGACCGGAAGAACTATTTCTACGCCGACCTTCCGGCCGGCTATCAGATCTCGCAGTACCAGCGGCCGATCGTCGGCAAGGGAAAGATCACGCTCGATCTGCCCGGCGGCGAGACGCGCGAGGTCGGCATCACGCGCCTCCACCTCGAGCAGGACGCGGGCAAGAGCCTCCACGACCAGCACCCGACCAAGACCTACGTCGACCTCAACCGGGCCGGCGTCGCGCTCATGGAGATCGTCTCCGAGCCCGACATGCGCAGCCCCGAGGAGGCGGGCGCGTACCTCAAGAAGCTGCGCTCGATCCTGCGCTATCTCGGCACCTGCGACGGCAACATGGAGGAAGGCTCCATGCGCTGCGACTGCAACGTCTCGGTGCGCCGTCCGGGCGAGCCCTACGGCACGCGCTGCGAGATCAAGAACGTGAACTCGGTGCGCTTCGTCATGCAGGCGATCGAGTACGAGGCGCGGCGCCAGATCGAGGTGCTGGAGGACGGCGGCACGATCCGGCAGGAGACGCGGCTCTTCGATTCCGGGCGCGGCGTCACAAGGCCGATGCGCACGAAAGAGCACGCGCACGACTATCGCTACTTCCCCGATCCCGACCTTCTGCCGCTCGTGCTCGACCCCGCCTGGGTCGAGGAGATCCGCAACAGCCTTCCCGAGCTGCCCGACGCCAAGAAGGCGCGCTTCATGCGCGAGTACAAGCTCTCCGCCTACGATGCGGGCGTGCTCGCGGCGGAGCGCGAGAGCGCCGACTACTACGAGCGCGTCGCGAAGGGCCGCGATCCCAAGCAGGCGGCGAACTTCGTCATGGGCGACCTCTTCGGCGCGCTCAACAGGCTCGGCGTCGGCATCGACCGCTCGCCGGTCTCAGCGGAGAACCTCGGGCGCCTCATCGATCTCGTCGCCGACGGCACGATCTCGGGACGGCTCGCCAAGGACGTGTTCGCGGCGATGGTCGAGACCGGGCAGGACCCGGCGACGATCGTCGAGGAGCGGGGCCTTCGCCAGGTGACCGACACGGCAGCGATCGAGCAGGCGATCGACGCGGTGATGGCGAGGGAGGCGGCGAAGGTCGCCGAGTATCGCGGCGGCAAGGAGAAGCTCTTCGGCTACTTCGTCGGCCAGGTGATGAAGGCGACCCAAGGCAAGGCGAACCCGGCGGTGGTCAACGATCTCCTGCGTAAGAAGCTCGCCGGCTGAGCCCCGCGCGGAGGTCTCTTATCTTTTGGTTAATTTTTCTTTTGGTTGAACAACCCGATCGGATAAGCTGACCCGCCTAAACAGGGGGGGGGAGAGAGGATGGGTCAGCTCGGCTCGGTCTTCGGCCGCCTATTCGGTACTGCGATCTGCGTGCTCCTGTCGGCCGCTCTCGGCGACACCGCATCCGCACAAGGCGTGATCATCCCGTACAGGTCTGGGGAAGTCATCAGTCCCGAGGAGAACCGGCGGCTCGCGCGCTGGCAGCGAGAGCACTGGGAAGAGATCGTCAAAGAAATCGACGAGAATATCGAAGAATACAACAGGAAATGGAGGGAGCTTTACAAGGAAAAGGAACCAGAGCGGAAGGCGTACGAGGCTCGCCTCGAGCAGTATTTCGACGCGCACCGGATTCCCGGCTTCGGCATGTACCTCCATGCGAACATCGGAGAGGACGGACTTTACGAAAGCGCCAGGGTCCTGTGGGTGGACAAGTTCAACAATCCCCACTACGAAGCCGAGTTCGACGCCAACGGGAACGTCGTTTCCGAGGTCCACATAACGCCCTACGGCAGGGTGATGCAGACCATTCAATCGCATCGCCCTCCGGACGCACAACGCAGCCCGGACATAGAGACGTCGTACGACATCAACCGCAACGTCTACGTCAGCCGTGTCACCTGGGCCGACAAAGAGGGGCGGACGCGATCGCGTCTGGCGTTCAACGAGGAGGGCGTCGCGTACTGGGGCGTCAATTACGGGCCCGACGGGCGCCGAACGGGCGGCTTCTACGACGAGAGGCTGCTGCCGAAGACGCGCGAGGAGCAACGCCTCGAGACGGTGCCGATCCTGCGGATCGCGACGCAGCCCTGCGAGCAATGCCGTGCCATTACCGAACGGCGGAACGAGCTCGCCCGCGAGCTCAACTGGATCGCCCTCGACCTCAACGACACCGCTGAGCGCCACTGGAACGAGGGCAAGGGCCATGCGGCCCGCCCCGCCGAGTATCGCCCGGACGCGAAAAGGGACGAGCCGCCGCACCAGCCTGACGGGGCGGTAGGGCAGCCTCCGCTCCGCATGAGGCACGAACACCTCCTGCGGCTCTGGCGCGCCTTCAAGAAGGAGTTCGACGCCGCCGACGCCGAGATGAGGGAATGCGAACGGGTCTGCCGCCCGAGCATCGAAGCCTCGCCCGCCATCGCACCCAATTTCACGGTCGGTGCCTTCGGCGGGTTCGCGCGGACGCCCTATGACGGCCGCGTCACCTCGACCGCGCTCGCGGCGGACGAGTCGGGCGGCCTCGGCGACACGATGGGTTTCGCCGGCTTCGACGCGCGGCTCTATCTGCGCGCGATCGGTCAGCTCGGCCTCGCCGACCAGGTCGCGCTCTACACACCGAACCTCTTCCTGCAGTTCCAATATCTGCACTACTTCAACAACGAGCGCCGGAACCTCTTCGCGACCCTCCACAATGCGATCACGCGCGACACGGGACTCAGCGTCGAGGAGAAGAACGCGCTCCGCTTCCTGCTCGGCGCCACCTTCGCGCTCCGCCCCGACCTCGCGTTCTCGCTGATGGCCGGCGCCCAGATGATGCGCTCCGAGATCACCGGCATCTCGCGCGAGACCCTCGGCGGCGGCGCCGAGGATCAGGTCTTCCGCCGGAACCGGACGATGTGGTCGCCCTATGTCGGGGTCGAGCTCGCCTACGCGCTCGCGCTCGGCGGCGACGTCAACGCGCAAATCTTCCTCGCAGCGGGCGCCGCCTGGATGGGCGACACCAGAGTCTCCGGCAACTCGAGCAATTTCGGCTTCGACTACGATTTCAAGGTCGAAGGCGGGATCCGGCCGGAGCTCCTCTTCGGCGTCCGGCTCGCGTGGTGAGAGGCTGAGCGGCTCCACCCGCGAGAGCGGGGGCGACGGGAAGAATCGGGGCCGATCCCGCTTCCGCGGGAACGACGCGGGCGGGTCGGCCGCCGCCGCTCGCGGCGTCGCATCGTCGCGCCCCAGCGACAAAGAGGCGGGTTGCCAAGCCCCGCCGGCTCGCTATACCACGCGTTGAACCCCCGGGCGTCGGCGAGAAGCCGTCGGGTCCACGACCGCCGCAGCCTTGCGCCCGATACCGACCGCTCCTGAAGGAGGGGGCGACGTGCAATCTTCGAGGGCGCGCTACGAGGACGATCGCCGGCTCGGCACGCTCGCCGAGGAACCGAAAGTCGAGCGATGGAGCCGGAGCGCGCGTTTCTTCTTCATCATCGGCGCAGCCACGCTGTGCTGGCTCGTTCCGGCGCTCGCCGTCTATCTCCTGATCGCCGCCTTCTGAGAGCCGCCCTCCTCGCCCCGAAGCCGCCCGCCGACGGAACGGCGGCGGGAAGCCGCGCGTAGTCAGGCTGGCGGGCCATCGAGCCATGTGGGACGAGATCGCTCTTTTCGCCGCGATCGGCTTCGGCGCCCAACTCGTCGACGGCGCGCTCGGCATGGCTTACGGGGTCACCGCGACCTCGGTGCTGCTGAGCTTCGGCGTGGCGCCCGCGACCGCGAGCGCCAGCGTGCACGCCGCCGAGATCTTCACGACCGCCGCCTCGGGCCTCTCGCACTGGCGGATCGGCAACGTCGCCAAGCCGCTGCTCTGGCGCCTCGCGCTTCCCGGGATGGCGGGGGGCGCGCTCGGCGCCTACGTCGCGACGAGCGTGCCGGCGGCGCTGCTGCGCCCGGCCGTCAGCCTCTATCTCCTCGCGATGGGAATCGTCATTCTCGCCCGGGCGCTCCGCGCCCGCGTGCCGGGCGAGCCGCCGCTCCGACGCGTCCCCTTCCTGGGGCTCGTCGGCGGCTTTCTCGACGGCGCCGGAGGCGGCGGCTGGGGGCCGCTCGTCACCTCCTCGCTCGTGGGCAGCGGCACGCATCCGCGCTTCGCGATCGGCTCCGTCAGCGTCGCCGAGTTCTTCGTCACGGCGGCGATCTCCGGCACCTTCCTCGCGACGATCGGGCTCGAGCTCTGGCCGATCATCGCGGGGCTGCTTCTCGGCGGCGTCATCGCGGCGCCGCTCGCCGCCTGGGTAGCGCGCCACGTCCCGGCGCGGACGCTGATGCTGCTCGTCGCCGGCCTCGTCATCCTTCTCAGCCTGCGCGGGCTCGCGGCCGCTCTCGCCCCCCTCCTCGGATGAGGTTCGGCGGCGGCGCCGTTCACGATGCCGGGCGGGCGACGCCTTCCGCGCGGTCGACCCTGTAGCCGTAGAGCCAGTCGAGCATCGAGTAGTCGTCCTCGGCCCGGGCGCGCATCGTCGCGTTGCGCACCGCGGCGGCGACTCCGTCGAGATGGAAGAAGGCGCCCATCGCGCGCGCGGTCAGCTGGACCCGCGCGGTGCGCAGCACCCGCTCCGCCTCGAACCCGGCGATGGCCGCCGGAAGGTCGCTGCCGTGCGCCTCGACCTGCCGCGCGAGCGCGAGCGCGTCCTCGATCGCCTGGCAGGCGCCCTGCGCGATGTACTGGTACATCGCATGCGCCGCATCGCCGGTGAGCACGATCCGCCCGCGGCTCCAGCGCGCGATCGGCGCGCGGTCGAACATCGGCCAGCGCTTGTCCCGCCACATGAGCTTGACGCAGTCGCGGACGTACTCGCAGGCCTGCGCGTAATGCGCGTCGAGCTCCTCGACCGTGCCCCAGTCGTCGCTGCCGGGCCGGTAGCGCGGGCTGCGGAACACCGCGACCTGGTTGTAGAGCTCGCCGCGCCGGACCGGGTACTGCACGAAGTGCATGTCGGGGCCGACCCACATGACGACATTGTCGAGCCCGGCATGGCGCGACATGCGCTCGATCGGGATCGTGCCGCGATAGGCGACGTAGCCCATGCAGAGCGGCTCGTCGTCGCTGATCGCGCGCCGCACCGTCGACCAGAGCCCGTCGGCGCCGACGAGGAGCTCCGTCTCGATCGTCCTTCCGTCCGCGCAGCGGGCGCGCGCGGCGTCGCCGAGATCCTCCACCGCCACCACCTCGACGCCGGGCTCGAGGGTGATCGACGGCTCGCGACGGCACGCCTCGAGGAGCGCCGAGAGGAGATCGCCGCGATGCATCACGATATAGGGCCGGCCGTAGCGCTCGCGGAACGCGTCGCCGAGATCGACCGCGGTGATGCGCTCGCCCTCGATCGCGTCCATCCAGACGAGGCGGCGCGGATGGACGGCGTCCTTCCGGATCTCGTCGAGGACGCCGAGCTCGGCGAGGACGTGGAGCGCGTTGGGGCCGAGCTGCAGCCCCGCGCCGATCTCGCCGAAGCTCGGCGCCTTCTCGACGACATGGACGGCACGGCCCGCGCGCGAGAGAGCGAGCGCGGTCGAGAGCCCGCCGATGCCGCCGCCGACGACGAGAGCGGGGATCGGCGCCGTCACCGTCCAGAGCCTCGCCGGAGCGCGAGTTCGTCGGAAGGAAGATCGATTGCTGCGCTCATGACGGCCGATGGAACGGCCGCCGGGCGCGGCGGTCAAGCGGGCGTCAGAGCCGCGCGACGAGAAGGCGCCAGACCGCGATCGGCCAGGTCAGAACGAGCGGCAAGGTGTCGCAGAAGACGGCGGCTTGTCCCTGGGGCGAGAAATCGCCCGGACGCGCGCGGCCGCGCGGATAGGCGAAAAGCGCCGCCCCGACGGCGAGGTACATCAGGGCGACGACGACGGCAGTCTGCATGGCGATCAAGATGTCGCTCTCCTGAGGTAAACGATCGGTTAATCTCGCCGACGACGCGCCCCGTGCTACCGTCGACCCAAGGAGGAACTTAATGGACGGCTCGCTGCGCAACAATCTCGAAGCTTTCTTCATGCCCTTCACGGCGAACCGGCAGTTCAAGTCGGCGCCGCGCCTTCTCGTCGAGGCGGAGGGCATGTACTTCAAGGATCAGGCCGGGCGCCGGATCCTCGACGGCACTGCCGGGCTCTGGTGCGTCAACGCCGGGCACGGGCGCAAGCCGATCGTCGAAGCGGTCCAGCGGCAGGTGGCGAAGCTCGACTACGCGCCGACCTTCCAGATGGGGCACCCGCTCGCCTTCGAGGCGGCGGCGAAGCTCGCGGCCATGCTGCCGGCGCCGCTCGACCACGTCTTCTTCTCCAATTCCGGCAGCGAAGCCGTGGACAGCGCGCTCAAGATCGCGATCGCCTATCACCGCGTCCGCGGCGAAGGCACTCGGACGCGGCTCATCGGGCGCGAGCGCGGCTATCACGGCGTCGGCTTCGGCGGCATCTCGGTCGGCGGCATCTCGGCCAACCGCAAGTTCTTCGGCCCTCTCCTCGCCGGCGTCGATCATCTGCCGCACACGCACCTGCCCGAGAAGAACGCCTTCTCGAAGGGCGTGCCGGCGCACGGGGCGGAGCTCGCCGACGAGCTCGAGCGCATCGTCGCGCTGCACGATCCCTCGACGATCGCCGCCGTCATCGTCGAGCCGGTCGCCGGCTCGACGGGCGTCCTCATCCCGCCGAAGGGCTATCTCGAGCGCCTGCGCGAGATCTGCACCAAGCACGGCATCCTCCTCATCTTCGACGAGGTGATCACCGGCTTCGGCCGGCTCGGCTCGAGCTTCGCGGTCGAGCATTTCGGCGTCGTGCCCGACATGGTGACCTTCGCCAAAGGCGTCACCAACGGCACGATTCCGATGGGCGGCGTCATCCTGAAGCGCGAGATCTACGACGCCTTCATGGAGGCCGCGCCCGAGAACACGATCGAGCTCTTCCACGGCTATACCTATTCCGGGCACCCCGTCGCCGCCGCGGCGGCGATCGCGACCATGGATCTCTACAAGGAGGAAGGACTCTTCGAGCGCGCTCGGGACCTCGCGCCCTACTGGGAGGCGGCGATCCACTCGCTCAAGGGCGCGCGCAACGTCATCGACCTGCGCAACATCGGCCTCGTCGGCGCGATCGAGCTCGAGCCCATCCCCGGGAAGCCGACCAAGCGCGCGTTCGATGCGTTCCTCAAGGCCTGGGAGAAGGGCGTCCTCATCCGCACGACCGGCGACATCATCGCGCTCTCCCCGCCGCTCATCGTCGAGAAGAAGGAGATCGACCGCCTCGTCGAGACGGTGGGCGAGGTCCTGAAGGAAGCGGCCTAGGCCGCGCCGGCTCCGGCGCTCGACGCTCGAGGGCCGCGCGAGCGCGGGGGCATGCGGCAGGAGCGCGCGCAGCAGCGCGGCGCGCGCCTCTCCGCCGCTTCCCGTCCGACGGGCGCTCGGCTAGGGTCTCGACGCGGCGCATCCCGCGAGAGGACACCCCATGCTTGTCGGCGTGCCGAAGGAGGTGAAGACGCACGAGTACCGCGTCGGGCTGGTGCCGGGCTCGGTGCGCGAGCTCGTCCATCACGGCCACGAGGTCGTCGTCGAAACCGGCGCCGGGGCCGGGATCGGCTTCGAGGACGCCGACTACGTGCGCGCCGGCGCGCGCATCGCCGCGGGGGCGGAGGAGGTCTTCGGCGCCGCCGAGCTGATCGTCAAGGTGAAGGAGCCGCAGCCCGCCGAGATTGCCCGGCTCCGCCCCGGCCAGGTGCTGTTCACCTATCTCCACCTCGCAGCGGACAAGGCGCAGGCCGAGGGGCTGATGAAGTCCGGCGCCACCTGCATCGCCTACGAGACGGTGACGGATGCGCACGGCAGGCTCCCGCTGCTCGCGCCGATGAGCGAGGTCGCCGGCCGCATGTCGATCCAGGTCGGCGCGCATTGCCTCGAGAAGGGGCACGGCGGGAAGGGCATCCTCCTCGGCGGCGTGCCGGGAGTGAGGGCGGCCAAGGTCGTCGTCATCGGCGGCGGCGTCGCCGGAACGAACGCCGCGCGCACGGCGATGGGGATGGAGGCCTACGTCACCGTCATCGACAAGTCGCTCCCCCGCCTCTACGAGCTCGACATGCAGTTCGGCTCGCAGATGCACACGCTCTACTCGACGGTCGAGAACATCGAGAGCGAGGTGGCCGAGGCCGACCTCGTGATCGGCTCCGTGCTCCTTCCCGGCGCGGCGGCGCCGAAGGTCGTCACGCGCGAGATGGTGCGACGGATGAAGCCCGGCTCCGTCATCGTCGACATCGCGATCGACCAGGGCGGCTGCGTCGAGACGAGCCGTCCGACGACGCATGCCGACCCGACCTATGTCGAGGAAGGGGTCATCCACTACTGCGTCACGAACATGCCGGGCGCCGTCGCCCGCACCTCGACCTTCGCGCTGAACAACGCCACCCTTCCCTTCGTCCTCGCGCTCGCCGACAAAGGCTGGCGGCGCGCGCTCGACGAGGATCCGCATCTGAGGAACGGGCTCAACGTGCACGCCGGCGCCCTCACCAACGAGACGGTGGCGCGCGATCTCGCCCTGCCGCACACGCCAGCGGAGAAGGCGATCGCTTGAGCGGCCTTCCGGAGTAGATGCTCGCTTTCCTGCTGCGCCGGCTGCTCGCGTTCCTGGCGACGCTCGTCGCCGCCTCGCTCGTCGTCTTCGTCGTCCTCGAGGTCCTGCCCGGCGACCCGGCGCAGGTGATGCTCGGCATCGACGCCGAGCCCGAGACCCTCGAAGCGCTGCGCAAGCAGCTCGGCCTCGACCGCTCGGCGCCCGAGCGCTATTTCGCCTGGGTCGGCGGGCTCGTGCGCGGCGATCTCGGCGTCAGCTACACCTACAGCGTCCCTGTCGCCGAGCTCGTCGGCGAGCGCCTCGTCGTCACCGTGCCGCTGGCGCTCCTCGCGATGGCGCTGACGAGCGCCATGGCGCTCGCGCTCGGAGTCTACGCCGCGTCCCGGCACGGCCGGCCCGGCGACTGGGGCGTCATGCTCTTCGGGCAGATCGGCATCGCGGTGCCGAACTTCTGGTTCGCGATCCTGCTCATCCTCCTCTTCGCAGTCCGGCTCGGCTGGTTCCAGGCCGGCGGCTTCCCGGGCTGGAGCGCGGGCGTCGGCCCCGCGTTCAAGGCGCTGCTCCTCCCCGCGATCAGCCTCTCGGTCGTGCAGGCGGCGATCCTGGCGCGTGTCACCCGATCCTCTGTGCTGGAGGTGATGCGCGAGGATTTCGTGCGCACCGCGCGGGCCAAGGGCAACTCGCGGCGGCGCACGCTCTGGCGTCACGTCGTGCGGAACGCCCTCATTCCCGTCGTGACGATCATGGGGCTGCAGTTCTCCTCGCTTCTCGCCGGCACGATCATCATCGAGAACGTCTTCTACCTGCCCGGGCTCGGACGCCTCGTCTTCCAGGCGATCACGCAGCGCGACCTCGTCGTGGTGAAGGACGTCGTCGTGCTTCTCGCGGCGCTCGTCGTCACCATCAACTTCATCGTCGACCTTCTCTATCTCGCGATCGACCCGCGGCTGAGGAGGGCGGCTTGAAGGCGCTCCGCCACGGCTCTTTCGTGATCGGCGCCGCCTTGACGGCGCTTCTCGTCGCGACCGCCCTCGTGTCGCTCGTCTGGACGCCGTGGTCGCCGACCGCCATCGACGTCATGCAGAAGCTGAAGCCACCCTCGGCGCAGCACTGGTTCGGCACCGACCATTTCGGCCGCGACGTCTTCTCGATGATCATGGTCGGCGCGCGCAACTCGATCGTGGTCGGCGTCGTCGCCGTCGCGATCGGCTGCCTCTCGGGCGTCGCGCTGGGGCTTCTCGCCGCGGCGCGCGGCGGGTGGCTCGAGGAAGCGGTGATGCGCTTTTCCGACTTCACCTTCGCGTTCCCCGCCGTGCTCTCGGCGATCCTCATCACGGCGCTCTTGGGGCCCGGCGCCGTCAACTCGATCATCGCGATCGGCATCTTCAACGTCCCGGTCTTCGCGCGACTCGCGCGCGGCGCCGCGAAGTCGGTCTGGACGCGAGATTTCATTCTCGCGGCGCGGGCGGCCGGCAAGGGCGATCTCGCGATCACGGTCGAGCACGTGCTGCCCAACGTGCTTTCGATCATCATCGTCCAGGCGACGATCCAGTTCGCACTGGCGATCCTGGCGGAGGCGGGGCTCTCCTATCTCGGGCTCGGCACGCAGCCGCCCTATCCGTCGTGGGGCCGCATGCTGAACGAGGCCCAGACCTTCCTCTATCTCGCGCCGACCCTCGCGATCTTTCCCGGCATCGCGATCGCGCTGTCGGTCCTCGGGCTCAATCTTCTCGGCGACGGCCTGCGCGACCTCGCCGACCCGCGCCTCGCAAGGCGACGGTAGGGTACGCGCCGCGTGAGCCTCCTCCAGGTCGACCACCTCACCGTGACCCTCCCGGGCCCGCAAGGGCCGGTGACGGCGGTGCGCGACGTGTCCTTCGCGCTGGAGCGCGGCCGCATGCTGGGCATCGTCGGCGAATCGGGGAGCGGCAAGACGATGACGGCGCTCGCCCTCATGGGGCTCCTTCCCGAGGGAGCCGGCGTCGAAGGCGCCATCCGGCTCGAGGGGCAGGACATCGCGCGGCTTCCCGAGGCCGAGCTCTGCAAGCTCCGCGGCGACCGCGTCGCGATGATCTTCCAGGAGCCGATGACCGCGCTCAACCCGCTGCAGACCGTCGGACGCCAGGTCGCCGAGCCGCTGGTGCTGCATCGGGGCATGAGCTGGGAGGCGGCGAGGGCGGAGGCGGCGCGGCTTCTCGACCATGTGCGGCTGCCCGATCCGAAGGGCCGCCTCTCCGCCTTTCCGCACCAGCTCTCGGGCGGGCAGCGCCAGCGCGTGATGATCGCGATGGCCCTCGCCTGCCGCCCCGACCTTCTCATCGCCGACGAGCCCACGACGGCGCTCGACGTCACCGTGCAGGCGCAGATCCTCGACCTCATCGTCGAGCTGGTCGAGGAGACCGGCATGGCGCTCGTCCTCATCAGCCACGATCTCGGCGTCATCGCCGAGACGGTGGACGACGTGCTCGTGATGTACGGGGGAACCGTGGTCGAGCGCGCGCCGGTCGAGCGCCTCTTCGAGCGCCGCGCCCACCCTTACGCCGAGGGCCTCTTCGCCGCGCGCCCGCAGCTCGGCGCCGCCGCGGGCAAGCTCGCCGCCATTCCGGGGAGCGTGCCGGAGCTGTCGGCGCTGCCGCCGGGCTGCCGTTTCGCCGGGCGGTGCCCGTGGACGATCGAGGCCTGCAACGCCGGGCCGCCGCCGGAGATCGAGGTCGAGCCGGGCCACACCGCCGCCTGCATCCGCATTCCCGAGCTCGCCCGCCTGCGCGAGCCGGAAAGGCAGGGGGAAGCGTGACCGAGCGCGCGCCCCTCTCGCCCCCTCCTCCCGCCGCGCACGACGAGGTGCCGCTCGTCGAGGCCGAGGGGCTCGTCAAGCGCTACCGCCTGCCGCGGAGCGCGCCCTGGCGCCCGGCGCCGGCGATCGAAGCGGTCGCGGGCGTGAGCTTCCGGATCCGGCGCGGCCGCAGCCTCGGCATCGTCGGCGAGTCGGGTTGCGGAAAATCGACTCTCGCGCGCCTCGTGATGGCGCTCGAGCGGCCCGACGAAGGCCGGATCGCCCTTTTAGGAGCGGACCTCGCCGCGCTCTCGCCGCGCGAGCTCCGCGCCCATCGGCGCCATCTGCAGATGGTGTTCCAGGACCCGTACGGCTCGCTCGACCCGCGCCACAAGGTCGGCCGGATCGTCGCCGAGCCTCTCCGCCTCGAAGGGGCGGCCGACCGCCGCGCCCGCGTCGCCGAGGCGCTCGAGGCCGTCGGGCTGAAGCCGGCGGACGCGGCGAAGTACCCGCACGAGTTCTCGGGCGGCCAGCGCCAGCGGATCGCGATCGCGCGCGCGCTCATCACGCGCCCGGCGCTCATCGTCGCCGACGAGCCGGTCTCGGCGCTCGACGTCTCGGTCCAGGCGCAGGTCCTCAACCTCATGCGCGCGCTCGAGGCCGAGCAGGGCGTCACCTATCTCTTCATCAGCCACGATCTCGCGGTCGTGCAGTACGTGACCGCCGAGGTCGCCGTCATGTATCGCGGCCGGATCGTCGAGAGCGGCCCGACCGCGGAAGTGTTCGCAGCGCCGCTCCACCCTTACACGAGCGCGCTCAAGGATGCGGTCCCGGGGCTCGTCCCGGGCCGTCGCCGCCGCCGCACGCCGGCGCCCCCCGCGGACGCGGACGCGGGCGGCGGGGGCTGCCCCTTCGCGCCGCGCTGCCCGCGCGCTGAGGCGCGCTGCCGCGCCGAGGCTCCGGCGCTCCGGGGCGTGGCGCCGGGCAGGGAGGCCGCCTGCCATTTCGTCTGAACCGGAAGGCGCCTACCGGCGTTTTTCCGGGGATGAGATACGCGGCTTTTCTTCTGGCGCCCGCTTTCGCCGCATCGGCGCTGGCGCAGCCGAGCTGCGACGTCCGGCTCGCCGAGATCCGCAAGGCGGTGGCGGAGACGCAGATGCCGACCTCCAAGGAGGCGCAGATCAAGGCGCTGCTCGAGCAGATCGAGCGCGCGTGCCGCGACAACGACGAGGTCGTCGCGCAGGCCGGCATCGATCAGATCCAGGCGATCCTCGAAGACCAGAAAAGGCAGCGGAGCTGAGGGCGATGGCGGATCTCGACCGCGAGAACAAGAAGGCGCCCCGCATCAACCCGGAGAAATCCGGCATCCGCTCGGGCAATCCCCAGCTCGATCCGGAACGCGCCAAGCGCGAGCGCGGCCGGCCGGGCGAAGAGCCGCACCGGCCCGAACCCGCTCCGGACGACACGCCCGCGCCGAACCGTTGACACGGCGGCTCGCCATGCCTCAATGAGGCATGCTTCGCCCGATCGCAGCCCTCGCTCTCGCCGCGACCCTCGCCCTGCCGGCCGCCGCCGCCGAGGAGAAGGTGCTCGCGATCTACAACTGGTCCGACTACGTCGCGCCCGACACGATCGCGAAATTCGAGGCCGAGACCGGCATCAAGGTGACCTACGACGTCTACGACTCGAACGAGACGCTCGAGGCGAAGCTGCTCGCGGGGAAATCGGGATACGACATCGTCGTGCCGAGCTTCAGCCCGTTCATGATCCGTCAGATCAAGGCGGGCGTTTACCGGCCGATCGACAAGTCGAAGCTCAAGAACTACGGCAATCTCGACAAGGCGATCCTCGAGCGGACCAGCGCGGGCGACCCCGGCAACGCGCACGGCGTCCCCTATCTCTGGGGCACCACCGGCATCGGCTACAACGTCGCCAAGGTGAAGGAGGCGCTCGGACCCGACGCGCCCGTCGACAGCCTCGCCCTGCTGTTCGACCCGAAGAACGCCGCCAAGCTCGCCCCGTGCGGCATCTCCCTCCTCGACACGGCTCAGGAGATCTTCCCGGCCGCCCTCGCCTATCTCGGCCGGAACCCGATCTCGCGCGACCTCAAGGATCTCGAGGCCGCCGCCGAGGCGGTCCAGAAGATCCGCCCGTCGATCCGCAAGTTCCACTCCTCGCAGTACATCAACGACCTCGCCAACGGCGATCTGTGCGTTGCCTTCGGCTACTCCGGCGACGTCATCCAGGCGCAGACGCGCGCCGAGGAGGCGAAGAACGGGATCGAGATCAGATACTCGATCCCGAAGGAGGGCGCGATGCTCTGGGTCGACATGCTGGGGATTCCGAAGGACGCGCCGCATCCGGAGAACGCGCATCTCTTCATCGACTACATCCTGCGCCCCGAGGTGATCGCGGCGATCACCAACGCCGTCGGCTTTCCGAACCCGAACACGCTCGCGACCGAGCTCGTGGACGAGGAGATCCGCGAGGACCCGGCGATCTATCCGCCGGAGGCGGTGCGCGAGAAGCTCTTCTTCGACCAGCCTGCCGAAGGCGATTTCGAGCGCCGGCGCACCCGCGCCTGGACGCGGGTCAAGTCGGGAAGTTGAGCGCGACGAAGCCGCGCCCCCGCCCCAGTCCCGCCACCGGGGACGAAGGCGCCGGCATCGAACCCGGGAAGGAAGGCGCCGCCCCGCAGTCCTTCGTGCGCGCCCCGCCCGCGGCGGCGGCGTCGATCGTCCGCATCGAGGGCGTGAGGAAACGCTTCGCAGGCACGACCGCCGTCGACGGCGTCTCGCTCGACATCGGGCGCGGCGAGTTCTTCGCGCTTCTCGGTCCCTCGGGGTGCGGCAAGACCACGCTCCTGCGCCTTCTCGCCGGGTTCGAGCAGCCGGACGAGGGCGAGATCTTCATCGACGGCGAGCCGATGGCGGGCGTGCCGCCCTACCGCCGCCCGGTCAACATGATGTTCCAGAGCTACGCGCTCTTCCCGCACATGAGCGTAGCCGCGAACATCGGCTACGGGCTGAAGCAGCAGGGCCTTCCGCGGGCCGAGATCGCGGCGCGGGTCGCCCGGCTTCTCGATCTCGTCGAGCTCGGCGGGCTCGGGGAGCGGCGGCCGAGCGCGCTTTCGGGCGGCCAGCGGCAGCGCGTCGCGCTGGCGCGCGCCCTCGCCCGCGAACCGAAGCTTCTTCTCCTCGACGAGCCGCTGGCGGCGCTCGACCGGAAGCTGCGCGAGCGCACCCAGCTCGAGCTCGTGGCGCTTCAGCGGCGGCTCGGCCTCACCTTCGTGGTCGTGACGCACGACCAGGAGGAGGCGCTCGGCATGGCGACGCGGATCGCCGTCATGGAGAAGGGAAGGCTGCGCCAGGTCGGCACGCCCGAGGACATCTACGAGCGCCCGCGATCGCGTTTCGTCGCCGACTTCATCGGCGAGGTGAACCTCTTCGAGGGCACGCCCGCGGGCGCCGAGGGAGGGCTCGTCTGGCTCGACACGGCGGACGGCCGTCTCGCCGGGACGGGTCCCTCCGGCGCGATCGCGCTTTCGGTCCGGCCGGAAGACATCGAGATCGCCACGCACCGGCCGAACGCGACGAACGTCGTCGTCGGGCGCGTGGAAGGGGCGCGCTACCGGGGCGACGACATGGTGGTGCATGTGCGCCTCGAGAGCGGCAAGGCCGTGCGCGCGACGCGCCTGCCGCACGCGCCGCCGCTGCCGGCGGACGCCGACGTGTTCCTCTCCTGGTCGCCCCAGGACGCGGTGGCGCTCGCCGAATGACGGCTCCCGAGGGCGCCGCATGATCGAGTCGAAGCGGCTTCGCGCGGGGATTCTTCTCCCGCCCTATCTGTGGCTCCTCCTCTTCTTCCTGGCGCCCTTCCTCATCGTGCTGGCGATCAGCTTCGGCGAGACCGCGATCGGCGTGCCGCCCTTCACGCTCGGCTGGCCGCCCTCGCTCTTCTCGTGGGAGATCCTCGCCGGCGACTCGCTCTATCTGCGCGCCTGGGGCAACTCGCTGCTCTTCGCCACGATCGCGACGCTGTGCTGCCTCCTCCTCGGCTACCCGATGGCGTACGCGATCGCGCGCGCCCCCGGGCGGCGGCGCGACCTCCTCCTCCTCTTCGTGATCCTGCCCTTCTGGACGAGCTTCCTCATCCGCGTCTACGCCTGGACCGGGCTCCTGCGCCCCAACGGCACGATCAACGAGGCGCTTCTCTGGCTCGGGCTCATCGAGGCGCCGTTGCCGCTCATGAACAATGCGTTCGGCGTCGTTCTCGGCCTCGTCTACTCCTACCTGCCGTTCATGGTGCTGCCGCTCTACGCGACGCTCGAGAAGCTCGACGCGACGCTCCTCGAGGCGGCGGCGGATCTCGGCGCGACACCGCGCCGCGCATTCCTTTCGGTGACGCTTCCGCTCTCGCTGCCCGGCATTCTGGCGGGCTCTCTTCTCGTCTTCATCCCCGCGGCGGGCGAGTTCGTCGTGCCCGATCTGCTCGGCGGGCCCGACACGCTGATGATCGGCAAGGTGCTCTGGGACGAGTTCTTCACCAATCGCGACTGGCCCGTCGCCTCGGCGCTCGCAGTTTCGATGCTGGTGCTGCTGGGCGTTCCGCTCGCGCTTTTGAGGCGCGCCTTCGCGTCATGAGCCGCGTCCTTCTCGGGATCGGCTACGTCTTCCTCTACGCGCCGATCGCGCTCCTCGTCCTCTACAGCTTCAACGCCTCGCGCCTCGTCGCCGTCTGGGGCGGCTTCTCGACGAAATGGTACGGCGAGCTCCTGCGCAACGAGGCGATCCTCGGCGCGACCCTCGTCAGCCTCGAGGTGGCGGCGCTCGCCGCGACTATCGCGGCGGTGCTCGGCACGCTCGCCGGCACCGCGCTCGCGCGCTGGCGCTTTCCGGGGCGCACCGTCTTCTCCGTCATGGCGACGGCGCCGCTCGTGCTGCCCGAGGTCATCACCGGCCTCTCGCTGCTGCTTCTTTTCGTCTCGACCGAGCAATGGCTCGGCTGGCCGCAGGGGCGCGGCGTCCTCACCATCACGATCGCGCACGCCACGCTCGGCCTCGCCTTCGTCGCCGTCGTCGTGCAGGCGCGGCTCGCCGCCTTCGACCGCAGCCTCGAGGAGGCGGCGCTCGATCTCGGCGCGCCGCCCTGGAAAGTCTACGCCACCATCACCCTGCCGCTCATCGCGCCGGGGATCGCGACAGGGTGGCTTCTCGCCTTCACCTTGTCGCTCGACGATCTCGTGCTCGCGAGCTTCACCTCGGGCCCAGGCTCCTCGACGCTGCCGATGGTGATCTTCTCCGCCGTCCGTCTCGGCGTGAGCCCGCAGATAAACGCGCTCGCGACGATCCTCATCGGCCTCGTCGCGCTCGTCGTCGGGCTCGCGTTCTGGCTGGGCCGCCGGCGCTGAGGGGCACGGGGGCCTCGCAGGACGATTTTCGCGCCTCCTCCGGGAGCCGAAACTCGTCCGTTTGCGTTCGCTCACGGGTCCGAGGAGAGGAGAGCCCTCATGCGGAAATTCATCATCGAGCGCGAGATCCCGGCTGTCGGAACCCTCGAGCGGGAGCAACTCCGTCAGGCGGCGGCAAAATCCAACGCCGCCCTCGCGCAGCTCGCCCCCGACGTGCAATGGCAGCAATCCTATGTCGCCGCGGACCGGACCTTCTGCGTCTATCTCGCGAAAGACGAGGCGGCGGTCCGGCGCCATGCCGAGCTGAGCGGGTTTCCGGCGAACCGGATCATCGAGGTGAGGAAGGTCATCGATCCCTCCACCGCCTCCTCCTGACGTCGCCGCCGCAAAGCACGCCCGCGTCCATCGAGGGCTAGACTCTAGTCCAAAATGGATTTATCATGTCCCGACCTCGGGATGACGGCGACGGATCGCCGGCGTCGGCCGAAACCGCAAGTGCTGCGGAGCGGGTCCTGCATTTTCCCTGCATTTGCAGGAAGACGCGGCTCCCGCCCCGGGGCAGAGACGGGGCGCGACGGCTTGCCGGCGGGCCCTGCGATCGCGATTTGAAGAAGCCGGAATTTTTCAGGATTGGCGGCTAGACTGCGCGCCATGCGACGACCCGTCATCGGCCTCACCCTCGACTACGAGACGGGGGGCGGCTTCTCGAACCTTCCCTGGTACGCGATTCGCGAGAACTACTGCGCGGCGATCACGCGCGCCGGCGGGCTGCCGATGCTCCTGCCGCACGAGCCGGACCACGCCGCCCTCTATCTCGACGCCATCGACGGGCTCGTCGTCACCGGCGGCGCGTTCGACGTCGACCCCGCCCTCTTCGGCGCGGCGAGCCGGCACAAGGCGGTGACCACGAAGGACCGCCGTACCGCCTTCGAGCTCGGCGTCACCCGCGGCGCCCTCGAGCGCGACATGCCGATCCTCGGCATCTGCGGCGGGCAGCAGCTCCTCAATGTCGCGCTCGGCGGCACGCTCATCCAGCATATCCCTGACGAGGTGGAAGGTGCCCTGCCGCACGAGCAGGGCAATCCGCGCGACGAGCCCGGTCATGCGGTGCGCATCGAGAAGGGCACGCTGCTGCACCGCGTCACCGGCATGGACGAGATGCTGGTGAACTCCGCGCACCACCAGGCCGTGAAGGACGTCGCGCCCGGAATCGTCGTCGACGCGCTCGCGCCCGACGGCATCGTCGAGGGCATCGAGGACCCGCGCCGGCGCTTCTGCCTCGGCGTCCAGTGGCACCCCGAATACGCGATCTCGGAGGGCGACGAGGCGATCATGGCCGCCTTCGTCCAGGCCGCCGCCGCGAGGTGAGCGAGGCGGGCGAGCGCATCGCCAAGGTCATGGCGCGCGCAGGCCTCTGCTCGCGCCGCGAGGCGGAGAGGTGGATCGCCGAGGGCCGGGTCGAGGTCAACGGCCGCGTTCTCGAGAGCCCCGCCGTCCTCGTGACCGAAATGGACGACGTCCGGGTCGACGGCAAGCCGCTCGCCGCGCCCGAGCGGAGCCGGCTCTGGCGCTACCACAAGCCGGCAGGGCTGGTGACGACGCATCGCGACGAGAAGGGCCGCAAGACCGTCTTCGAGGCCTTGCCGCCGACGCTCCCGCGCGTCATCTCCGTCGGTCGGCTCGACCTCAACTCCGAAGGGCTCCTCCTCCTCACCAACGACGGCGCGCTGGCGCGGCGGCTCGAGCTTCCGGCGACAGGCTGGGTGCGGCGCTACCGCGTGCGGGTGCACGGCAAGCCGGACCCCGATTCCCTCGCCGCGCTCGCCAAGGGAATTACGATCGACGGCGTCTCGTACGGGCCCATCGACGCGAAGCTCGACAGGGTGCAAGGCAGCAACGCCTGGGTCACCGTCGCCCTGCGCGAGGGAAAGAACCGCGAGGTGCGGCGGGTCTTCGAGCATCTGGGGCTTCCGGTGACGCGCCTCATCCGTGTCGCCTACGGTCCCTTCCAGCTCGGCGCGCTGCCGCGCGGCGCCGTCGAGGAGGTTCCCGGCAAGGTGCTGAAGGAGCAACTGGGCGGGGATTTCCGTGCGGATCGTCGGCGGTAGGCATCGCGGCCGCCCCCTCGCAGCGCCGCCGGGCGCGGGCGTGCGGCCGACGAGCGACCGGGCGCGCGAGGCGCTCTTCGACATTCTCGGCCACGGGCGCTACCAGGCCCCCTTCCGCGACGCCGCGGTGCTCGACGTCTTCGCGGGCACCGGCGCGCTCGGGCTCGAGGCGCTTTCGCGCGGCGCCGCCGAAGCCTTCTTCATCGAGGAGGACCGGGCCGCGCTGGCGGCGCTCCGGCGCAACATCGCCGCGCT
>JADGGZ010000122.1 GCA_019689675.1 Rhodospirillales bacterium
CGAATGAGGTTCACGAGCACCTGCTGGATCTGGATGCGGTCGAGAACGACGGGATGCGGATCGTCCGTAAATTCGAAGCGGACGGCGACGCCGCGTCCCTTCGCGCCGATCAGGGCGAGCGCTCCCGCCTCCTCGATGATCCGCCGGATGGGTTCGCTTCGCTTCTCGACTTCGCCTTTGCGCAGGAAGTCTCGCAACCGGCGAATGATGTCGCCGGCACGTACCGCCTGCTCGGCAGCCTTGCGAATGGCCTCCCTCGCCTTTGTCGATGCGTCCGGGCGGCTGCTGTCGAGGAGGTTGACCGACGCGCTCAGATAGTTGCTGATCGCGGCGAGCGGCTGATTGACTTCGTGCGCGATCGTCGAGGCCATTTGCCCCATTTCGCTGACGCGCGATATGTGGATGAGCTCGTTGTGGATTTCCTGCAGCCGGTTCTCCCTCTCCTGGCGCTCGGTCAGGTCGCGGATGAACCCGGTGAAGAGGTGACGTCCGGCAACGTGCACCTCGCCGACCGCGAGCTCCATCGGGAAGGTGCTCCCGTCCTTGCGCTGGCCGACGACGATCCGTCCCACCCCGATGATGCGCCGCTCGCCGGTGCGCATGTAGCGCTGGATATAGCGGTCGTGCTCCTCGCGATAAGGCGAAGGCATCAGCATGGAGACGTTCCGGCCGACGGCCTCCGACGCGTCGTACCCGAAGAGCCGCTCTGCCGTGCTGCTGAAGGATTGAATGATCCCCTCGTGGTCGATGACGACCATCGCGTCTGGGACGGTGTCCAGAATCGAGCGCAGCAGCCCTTCGCGCTCCCTGAGCTCGTCGTGCGTGCGCTGCACGTCCCGGCGGGCGCGCCGGAGGAGGGCCGCGACCCAGACGATCGCGCTTCCTGTCAATAGGAAGAAGAACGTCTCCATGAGCGCGGGGCCGCCGACCGACAGCATTCCGCGCGGTTCGACGAAGAAGACGTTCGCGACCATGGCCGACAGCGCGACCGCGAACACCCCTGGCGCCGCCCCGCCGAAAACCGCCGCAACGAGCGCGGCGACGGCGAATACATGGAAGGGCGAGCGATCGAGAAGGAGCGGATCGAGCGCGGAGCGGAGGAGGAAGGCTACGCCGACAGCCGCGACCGCGATCGCCAGTCGCAGCACCAAGGACGTCGTTCGGCTTCGACCTTCCCCTTCCTGCATCTCGGCTCGACTCTAATCGAGGCGTAGGGCGGAGCAAGCGAGCATCGCGAACTCGGCCGAACGGTCACTTCGACTCGCGGTCTATCGCGGCTTTGGCGCGGCGAAAAGCGCCGTCGATCTGGGTGAAAGCTTCCAGATAGCGAGGGTCCGCCGTGAGCCGCATCGCCACGGCGATCAAACCCCACTTCTCGTCCATGACTTTGACGAGATCGAGCAGCGGCGCGAGCTTCGGATCGGCGTCCATACGTTTTTTCGTACCCACGCGTCTGCTCGTGAGCCTTGATCTGGATCAGCGCACGGACGCTCGATTTTGCTCCCGGTGCCGCGCACGCCGGAAGCCGGGCCGCGCTCCAGGCCGCCTGGGATCGCGCTGACCGCGGCGCCTTCGTCATGCTCGTCGACGGCCGGCTTGGCCTTGGCCCGGACGCGCGTTCGCCGGCGCGGGGGCTTGCACGAGGACGCAGCTGACGCTCCTCCACCCGCGCGAGAGGCTGCCCCGCGACCGCCACGCGTGCCCTACAGCTTCTTCTCGCGCGCCTTGTCGCGGCCGAAAGGATTACCCCGGAAGAGGTTATGGCCGCCGCACACGGCTTGGCTTCAGATGCGGGAAATCATGGCGACCGAGCCCGAATTCTTCGCACGCAGACGGAACGGACCGACGATGGGCGACCCTGCGCTCGGCCTCGCCTCGGAGGCCCTGCTCGCGGCGGCCGAAGCGGCGCTGACCCGACCGCGGCCGACGGAAGCGGGGCTTCGCCGCGCCCTCCGCCGGCTGCGAGACGTCGGCGCGGCGGCGCCGGAGGAAGCCCTCGACGGATTGAGAATGCCGCGCGATCTTGCCGAGATGCAGGCTTGCCTCGCTCGACCTTGCGCGGAGTGGCTGCCGCTTGCGCGCGAGCTCGGCGTCGGCGAGGAGCGGCTCGTGACGCTCGGCTTTCCGAGTGTCGCCTGCCGCGATGTTCAGCTTCGTTACGGCTGACTTCCGGGGAGTCGCTCGAGCCGTCAGTGCATCGCGCGCCCGCGCGACTGCGAGACGAACCACCGCAGAAGCGCGGCGATCAGAGGATCGGCGGCCGCGATCTTCTCCTCGACGATCCTCTTCGAGATTACGACGCAGACAGTCTCTTCGGCTGCTCGCGCGGTCGCGACCCTCGGCTGCTCATCGATCGCGGACATCGCGCCGAAGATCTCCCCGGGGCGGACCAGCCGCACCACCTCCTCGGTGCCGCCTTTCCGCTTCACGATCTCGACCAAGCCCTTCTGAACGAGATAGGCGCGATCGCCGAGGTCACCTTCCTCGAACACGATCTGCCCGGTGTGAAGCACGATTCGGTTCAGCGTCCGGTGGCCCATCCCCGACCTCTTGGAACCCGCCTCGCTGCTTTGCCGAAAGAGGGGGCGGAGCTTAACCAAGCATTCGTTGCCGAGTTCTTTATGCGGCCGTCGCGCTTGGACCCGTTCAAGCGCGCCGCGAACAGGCGTGCGCTGCGCGTCACGCTGGCCGATCGAGGGATCACCCTCGGGTCAGCGCGCGCCCTTCGCGGCGGCCTTCTGCGCCGCCGAAGCCGCCGCCTCGCGCGCCTCGGCCATGGCGCGCCAGCCGCGGGTCACGGCGTTGCGGCATTCGCTTTCGCTGCCCTTGGTCTCGATCTCCGCACGCTTGACATGCTTCTCTGCCGCCTTGCGCACGTCGGGGTCCCGCTCCATGGCGACCCGCGCCTTGAGAGACGCGAGGTCGCTCTTGCAGTCGGCGAAGGCGGGCGTCGCCGATAGGGTGATTGCGAGCGCGGCAAGGAGAAGAACGGATCTCTTCATGGCACCGCCCCTTCGAGTTCGATGATCCGCGCGACGCGACGCTCCGCGGTCGGCCGGTCGTCCCCTGGATGCCGGTCGAGCCATGCCTCGATCGCGCGCGCGAGGCAGTTGTCCGGATGAAGGCCGATTGCCTGCGCCCTCCGCCACGCGGTGATGACGCGTTCCCTGTCCTCGGGCGAGGCTTCCATCGGCGCGACTTCGTCCTCGACGAGGCGCAGCTGCACGAGAATTCCGTTTACCGTCCGCGCCGCGAGCGCCCCGTCGGCGCCGGGATTGAGCGCAAGCCAGGTTTCGACGGCGGCGCACAAACGCTCGCTCGCGCCCTCTTTGCGCGCGGCCGCAGCGATGTACGCGTTCATCACGGCCTTCTCGATCGAGTTCATTTCGTGGAGCGAACTGCGGGGGCCGGTGCTAACGCGCCGAAGCGCGATTTGCTCCCGTGTCCAAGAAAGGAGTTCGCGCCGCGGCGAGACTGGCCGGAGCAAAAAAGACCCCGCCGGAGGCGGGGTCAGGCGACGAGTGTCAGGGGAGATAACTGCGCCGGACGGATCCGACGGGGGTTCGAGACCACGGCATCGGAACAATCGTCCAAGGTGCTGTGATACCGTAGCGCTCGCACGCGGCGGCCTCTGTGAGCGCGGTCACATACGCTCCAGCGCACGGCGGATCTCGGCTTTCAGCTGCTCGGGTCGATAGGGCTTCGGCACCATGGCACCAAGGCAGTCGGAGTCCCTGCCCGCGCCGCGGTTCGTGTATCCGCTGGTGTAGAGGATCGGCAGGTTCGGGCGGTGGCGTCGCGCTTCCCGCGCGAGCGCGAAGCCGTCGAGTTCTCCGGGCATGACGATATCGGTGAAAAGGAGATCGATCCGCCGGCCGGCATCCGCGATCAGAACCATCGCCTCGCGGCCGTTCGCCGCCGCCAGCACCTCGTATCCGAAGTCGAGCAGAAGCTCGACCGTCAACTCGCGGACGAGTTCTTCGTCCTCGACGACGAGAATCGTGGGACGTGATCGCATGTCCCGCAGAGGCCCCCCGGCTCGAAGCGCGGCACGATAGGCGCCAATCAGCGATTTGTCTTGCTACCCGAAAGGGGTGATGCGCCGGCGAGCGACCGTTCTTGCGCGACCCCCTCTTCCGAAAGCGCCGGCACGTATTCTTCGTGCACCCGGCGCAGCGTCTCGGCCAGCCCCCGAAGATCGCGGAACAGAGTGGAGGCGCAAATTCCGAGACGGAAGAGGTCGATGAGGATTTCTGTCCGTTCGCCCGAATCGATATCGGGCCGATGAAGCCGCGACGCCGCAGCCAAGTGGATGTCGCGGAGCGGATCGCCCTGGATCGTGAACACGCCTTCCTGCTCCGCCATGCGCTTGCTGATGACGACGGACGCGAACGCCCCGATCTCCCCGCCGAATTCGAAAGGGTTCGGGAAATCCGGCGACCCCGCGTCGATCATCGCGCCCTCGGCGCCGACCATGCCCAGATCGTAGGCGTACACGCGGGCAGGTCCGTCGCGCCGACGCGAGGCCGCGAAATAGAGCGCCACGAGCGGGCTTCGGCCAGTCGAGAAGACGCGTAGGAGGACCGTAGTGCTGCGCGACGGCGAGCCATTGCCAGTCGTCGCGGGGGACGCGCCCGGTCAGGAGAAGCGCCTCGCGTCGAAAATTGACGACGAGCCCGGCCTCGTATCGTCGGAATTGGACCAGCGTCGCTTCATCGTCGGCGCCCGATGCTCCGCGCCGGGCCCGAAAATACGAGCGCACGGCGGCCGGCCACATCTGGATGCTGTCGTCGACGCCGCGGAAGGCGACGGTGCGGCCCCGGAAGGAATCCGTCCATTCGAGAAAGCGCCCGAAGGGCGTCGGCCTTTGCACGCAACGTTCCCTCAGCCCCGTTCTGTTTGCTCAGAACGGAGACAGGGCCGCGTCGATCCGTCCTCAGCCCATCGCGGCGCGCAGCATGGCCTCGTAGTCGCCCGCGGTCGCCGGCCGCGGATTGGTTGCACCCGAGTGATCCTCGAGCGCGCCCGCGACGATGCGGGGCAGCATCGACGCGGATACGCCCATCTCGCCGAGGCCCGCCGGCAGTCCGATCCGCCGGTTGAGCGCGCGGACCTCGTCGGCGAGATCCGCGCCGGCGGGCAGCCCCAGCGACTGGCGCAGTCGATCGTACTTGTCGCCGACATGGCCGGCGTTGAACTCCAGCACCGCCGGCAGGATCACCGCGTTGAGGGTGCCGTGATGGAGCACCGGCGCTTCGATGGCACCGAGCGGGTGTGAAAGAGCGTGCACGGCGCCGAGCCCTTTCTGGAAAGTGAGCCCGCCTTCGAGCGCGGCCATCATCATTTCCGTGCGAGCGGCGAGATCGCTCCCGTTCTCGACGGCACGCACGATCGAACGCCACGCCCGACCGGCCCCGTCGAGCGCGATCGCATCCGCGGGGGGATTCACTCGCGGCGAAAGGAAAGTCTCGAAGCAGTGCGTGAGCGCATCCATTCCCGTCGCCGCGGTGAGCCGCGGCGGCAGCCCCAGCGTGAGCTCGGGGTCGCAGATCGCGCGCCGAGGTATGAGATGCGGCGAAATGAGGGCGAGCTTCCGCCCGTCGCGGAAGGTGATGAGCGCGCCGCGGCCGACCTCGCTGCCCGTCCCCGCCGTTGTCGGCACCGCGACGACCGGCGCTGTCGGGCCGACCTTCGCCGTGCCGCCGAGAACCGCCGCATAGCTCTGGAGCGGCGGCGCGTGCGTCGCGAGCAGCGCGACCGCCTTCGCTAGGTCCATCGGCGAGCCGCCCCCGATCGCGACGATGCCGTCGGCCTCGGCTGCGCGATAGAGCTCGAGCGCTGCCGCTGCCGCGTCTTCGGTCGGATTTTGCGGCGTTCCGTCGAAGACCGCCGCCGCGCGGAGCGGTTCGGCGATGCGGGTCGCCAGACCCGATTCGACGAGGCCGCGGTCGGTGACGATGAGCGGCCGCTGGATTCCGAGCTCGGCAAGCGTGCGCGGGAGCTCCCGCACGGCGCCGGGGCCGAACTCGATGGTCGTGAGATAGGTGATCGTCGCCATCTTCACGGAAGATTAGACGCAAAACGCCCCGCCCGGGAGGGCGAGGCGTTGCCGACGCCGGAATGAGGGGGTCCGGGTCTGGAGCGTCGGCGTCCTCGCTCAGAGGGCGAACGACGCCTGAAGGAATGTGCTTGCTCGGACAAAATGCCGAGACGCCCTCATCTCTACAGTGACGCTGGTCACATCGGTGCCGCACGCGGCATCCCGTAGTGATCGGCGAGCAGGGTCAGCGCCTCGCGCAGGCGCGGCAGCCGGCCGCTCGCCCATTCGTCGAAGCCGCAGACCGCGATCACCGCCGCGCCGAGCTCTTCGCCGAGGGCGAGCAGAGCCCTCGCCGTCCGACGCCGGGCAGCGAGCTGGATTTCGTGGAAATCCTGCACGCTCGCGCCGACGCGCGGACCGTAAGTGCCGGTGAGCCTCGGAGGGGCGGTAGCGAGAAGCCAGTCGCGGCGGAACCGTATCCCCGCATCGTATTGGCGGTCATCGAGGCTCGCCTTGTCGTGATACCAGTCGAGGCGACACTCGTGCTTGACCCGCCTTCCGATGACGCCGGCCGCCTCGGTGGCACGGGGCACGACCTCGCCGTGGCGCGCCCGCTCGGGCGAGCCGAGATCGGCGGCGGCAGTCTGACGTCGTTTCGCCTTCCTCATCGCTTCCCTCTCCTGACCATTTTGTCGGACGCCGACGGCCGGACCACCGGATCGGCGAAGCTCAATCGAGCACGCGCAGCGCGAGCTCGACTCGCGGGCGCGCCCGATCGTGAGCGGCATAGACGTGAGCCTCCCGGATCTGCCTGCCGTCGGCCACGATCCCGGCCCGCTCTAGCGCCTCGGCGAGGAGATCGGACGCGAGCGCGGTTGCGCCGGCGATGCACCAGGCGCGGCATTCGACCGCCACGTTCGCCGTGAAGGGCCGCGGCGGCCGGCGCGCCGCGAGCTGGCGGACAGCGGCAGCGACCCATAACCGGGCACGATCAGTCTTGACGACGGCGGGGTAGCCGCGGACCAGAACGGCCTCCCCGGCCTCTCGCGCCGCTACCGGCTCGCCGAGTACGGTGCCGCGCCAGTCGTCAGGCCGGGACGCTCTATATCCGTAACGGTCTTTCATATCCAATCTAATGCTCAGCTTTAATGGCAATGTCAAGCCCGGATTGAAAATGGACGGACCGCGCCGATTTGGTCATTCTCGGCGCGATGCAGAATCGAATCCGTGAATTTCGCCAGCGCGCCGGGCTTTCGATGCAGGCGCTCGCCGAGCGCGCCGGCACGAGCGCGCCTCAGATCAACAAGCTCGAGAAAGGTGAGCGGCGCCTCACGGTAGACTGGATGGTGCGCATCGGCCGGGCGCTCGACATCGATCCGAAGGAGTTGCTGCCGCCGGAGGTGAGCGGGCCGCGCCCGTCCCTTCCGGGCAAGCCGGGCGAACCCGCGCCGGTCGAGTTCGGCACCCTCGATCTCCCGGTCCTCGGACGCGCGCAGGGCGGCAGCGGCGTGATGACCATCCCGGTCGACCAGCAGCCGGTCGATTGGACCTATCGGCCGCCGCAGCTCCGCCGCGTCCCCGATGCCTTCGCCGTGTTCGCCTACGACGATTCGATGCACCCGATGTACAAGCACGGGCAGACGCTGTGGGTGCACCCGCATCTTCCGGCGAAGCCCGGCGACGGCGTCCTCATCATCAAGAATTCGGACGAGGCGCTCATCAAGGAGCTCGTCCGGCGGACCGAGACCGAGGTCGTCGTGCGCCAGTACCGCCCGACCGAGACCGAGTTCTCGATCCCGAACTCGGATATCCGGGTTATGTACCGTATCGTCGGTGTCCTGGACCTGCGGTAGCGCGCCCGGCGACTTGCCAAACAAAACTGATTTGGTCATGATCCGGCTATGCCCGGATATGACCAGATCAGCCACGAATCCTTGGAGCGCGCCTTCGACGGACCGATCCCGGGGCCCCTGCGGCGGGCGCTGCGCGCCGGCTCCGCGCTGAACGCCGCCCGCAGCGAGGCGGAAGCTGAGATCGGCTTTCTCGCCGCCGGCATTCGCGACCGGCTCGCCTCCATTCGCTTGCTGCGCAATAGCGGCGCCTCGGACGCCACGCTATGCCGCGATCTCGCCACCTATCGCCGCGCCTGGCGGCGCTGGCGCAAGGCGCTCGCCGAGCTCGATCAACACGAAGCCCCGCCGACTGCGGGCGGGGCTTCTTCCGGATGGACTTGCCATCGCCCGGTCCCTGACCGGGCCTGATTTCGTTTCGTGGAGCGGGACCTCGCCGAGCCGACGCCGACGCTCAGCGGGCGGGGCCCCGAGGGTGAGTCGTCGGTGGAGTCATGCGGCTTTCTCGCACCCTCCCGGCTGAGGTTACGGGAAAACGGTGCGCCCGCGGAAAACGTCGGTCAATGCACAAAAGCGCGAAAAAGGAACCGGGCGATCACACCGAGAAGTACTTCGCTTGGGGATGGAAGACGACCACCGCCGAGGTCGACTGCTCGGGATCGAGCTGGTCCTCCTCGGTGAGAGTGACCCCGATCCGCTCGGCGCCGAGGAGCGCCAGAAGCTGCCTCTGATCGGCGAGGTTCGGGCAAGCGGGGTAACCGAACGAGTAGCGGCTCCCGCGATAGCCCTGGTTCAGCATCGCCTCTATGTCGCGCGCATCCTCCGCGGCGAAGCCGAGCTCGCCGCGGATGCGCTTGTGCACGTACTCGGCCATCGCCTCGGCCATTTCGACCGAAAGGCCGTGCAGGTAGAGGTAGTCCTGATAGCGGTTCTCGGCGAACCACTCGCGGGCGACCTCCGAGGCGCGACGTCCCATCGTGACCACCTGGAGCGCGATCACGTCGCGCACGCCGCTCGACACGTCGTGGAAGAAGTCCGCGATGCAGAGCCCGTCCTCGCGGTTCTGGCGCGGGAACGAGAACCGCGCGACCTGGCGCTCGCCGCCCTCGTCGAAAAGGATGACGTCGTTGCCCTCCGCCGCCGCCTTCCAATAGCCGTAACAGGCCTGCGGCACGAGGATGTCCTGCTGGATCGCGACATCGAGAATGCGCTGCAGCACCGGCCGTAGCTCCTTCTGCGCCCAGCGCTTGTATTGCTCCAGCGTGCGTCCGTCCTTCCGGTATCCCCACTGGAATTGGTAGAGCATCCGTTCGTTGAGGAACGGCACCAGCGCCTTCACCGGAACCCGCGCGATGGCGCGCGCGCCCCAGAACGGAGGCTCCGGCGGGATGAAGCCGTCGGTGAGCTCGCGCCGCCTCAGGCGGATCTCTTCGAGGTCGAGCGGGCGCAGCGGCCGCGGATCGGCGGCGCGGCCGAGCTTCCTCTGCGTATTGACGACGCGGCCTTCGTTCTTGGCGCGCCGCTCGGCGAGATGCTCGTCGAAACGGTTGCTGACGACCTTGTCCATGAGCGCGAGCCCGTCGAAGGCGTCGCGCGCGTATGCGACGCGGCCGCAGGCGTAGGCTTTCGTGCAGTCCTCCTCGACGTAGCGTCGCGTCAGGGCCGCGCCCCCGAGCATCACCGGCGTCGTGATGCCGAGACGGCTCATCTCCTCGAGATTCTCGCGCATCACCACGGTCGACTTGACGAGGAGGCCCGACATGCCGATCGCGTCGGCGCGGTGCTCGTTCGCCGCCTGGAGGATCGCGCTGATCGGTTGCTTGATGCCGAGATTGATGACCCGGTATCCGTTGTTCGAGAGGATGATGTCGACGAGGTTCTTGCCGATGTCGTGCACGTCGCCGCGGACCGTGGCGAGCACGACCGTGCCCTTGGCGTGCCCCTCGACGCGCTCCATGTGCGGCTCGAGGTAGCGCACCGCCGCTTTCATCGTCTCGGCGGACTGCAGCACGAAGGGAAGCTGCATCTTGCCGGCGCCGAAGAGGTCGCCGACCGTCTTCATGCCGTCCAGAAGGATGTTGTTGATGATGTCGAGCGGCTTGTACGTCTGCATCGCTAGGGCGAGGTCTTCCTCGAGCCCGAGCCGATCGCCGTCGACGATGCGCTGCGCAAGCCGCTCCTCGATCTTCTCCGGGCGCGACTTCCTGGCGTTGCCGCTCGCTGTGCGGCCCTCGAAGAGGGCGATGAACGCCTGTAGCGGATCATAGCCCTCCCGTCGCCGGTCGAAGATGAGGTCCTCGGCGACGCGCACCTCCTCCTCCGGGATCTTGTGGAGCGGCGTGATCTTGGAGAAGTGCACGATGGCGCCGGTGAGCCCGCGTTTCAAGGCGTGCTCGAGGAACACCGAGTTGAGCACGTGCCGCGCGGCCGGATTGAGGCCGAACGAAATGTTCGAAAGTCCGAGAATGATCTGGCACTCCGGCATCTCGGCGCGAATTCGCTCGATCGCGTCCAGCGTCGCGAGACCGAGCCTGCGGTCGTCGTCGTTCCCGGTGCAGATCGTGAAGGTCAGCGGATCGAAGAGAAGATCGGACTCCGGAAGACCGTAGCGGCCGCAGGCGAAATCGCGCAGCCGGCGCGCGATCGCGACCTTGCGATCGGTCTCCTTCGCCATGCCCTCCTCGTCGATGGTGAGGGCGATCACGGCGGCGCCGAAGCGGCGAGCGAGCTCGAGGCGCTTCGCCGCCGGGCCTTCGCCGTCCTCGAAGTTGATCGAGTTGATGATCGGCTTGCCGCCGTAAAGCTCGAGCGCGGCCTCGAGCACCGGCAGCTCGGTCGAGTCGATGACGAGCGGCGCATTGACCGCCCCGCGCATGCGGGCGACGACCTCGCGCATCTCGGCGACCTCGTCTCTGCCGACGAAGGCGGTGCAGATGTCGAGGGCGTGGCTGCCCTCCTTCACCTGCTCGCGCCCCATCTCGACGCAGCCGTCCCAGTCGTGCTTCTCCTGCAACTCGCGCCACCTCTTCGAGCCGTTCGCGTTGCAGCGCTCTCCGATGGCGAGGAAGGCGTTCTCCTGGCGCAGAGGGACCTGGCTGTAGAGCGAGGCGATCGACGGCACCCAGACGACGCTGCGGCGCTTCGGCGCCGGGCGCGGTTCGCCGAGGCGGCGAAGCATCGCGTCGAGGGCGGCAATGTGGGCGGGTTCGGTACCGCAGCAGCCGCCGACCATCGAGACCCCGTCCTCGACCACGAAACGCTCGAGCCATTGCGCGAGCTCGGTCGGGGTCAGCGGATAGCGCGTCTTGCCCTCGACGAGTTCGGGAAGCCCGGCGTTCGGCTGCACCGAGACGGG
>JADGGZ010000123.1 GCA_019689675.1 Rhodospirillales bacterium
CCGCGCGGCAGCGCCCGGCGGGCCGTTTCTTTTTTCAGCGGGCGAGCAGCGAGTCCTCGTAACGCGCCAGGAGGTCGGCCGGATCGCGATAGATGGCGGCGCAGCCCGCCTCTCTGAGCGAAGCCTCCGGGAATCCGCCGCAAAGCATGCCGATGACGGGGATGCCGAGCCTGCCGGCAGCGACGGCGTCGTACGGCGTGTCGCCGATCGCGAGGCACGCGGCGGCGTCGAGGCCGAGCTTCGCGAGCGCGGCCTCGAACACGTCGGAAGAGGGCTTCGAGCGCTCGACGCCGTCCTTGCCGATCTCGACGTCGACGAGGTCCTCGATGCGCGCCAGGCGCTTGTAGCGGCCGAGCTCGTCGCTAGGCGAAGACGAGGCGATCGCGATCCGCTTGCGATCGGCGCGCACGCGCTCGAAGAGCTCGCGGGTGCGCGGAAAGGCGCGCACCTTCGGCAGATAATCGCGCCGGTAGATTTCGCCGCGGCGGGCCTCGATCTCGCCGCCGCGCGCGGCGATCTCTTCCTGCGAGAAGAACACGGGCAGCAGCTGGTCGCCGCCCTTGCCGATCTGCGCCCTCACGGTCTCGTAGGGCGGGTCGCGGCCGAACTCGCGCATCGCCGCCTGCCATGCGGCCGCGTGCAGGTCGACCGAGTCGACCAAGGTCCCGTCCATATCGAAGATCGCCGCCGCCGTCATGCCGCGCCAACGGCGGCGGCGGGCCGCCGTTCCGCGGCGCTCAGACGCCGCCGCGCGAGGGCAGGGCCTGCGGCGTGTTGAACCGGCCGATATTGCCGAAGAGCTGCTCGAAGAAACCCAGAGTCTTGCCCGGCGTCGGCGTCGCGCGCTCGACCATCGCGACTTCGTTCGCGTCGGCCAGTCCGCGCTGCTGGATGTCGCGGACCAAGCCGTTCTGGTCGAACTCGATCGCCACGACCTTCTGATCGACCGTCGTGGGCGCGAGGAAGGCCCACTGCTCGGTCTTCATGCTGATGTAGTACCAGGTCGAATCGTCGAAGGTGCTGGTGCTCGAGGGCGTTCCGAGAAGCTGCTGCACCTGCTCGCGGGTCGTCACGCCGGGCTGGATTTGAGCGAGCCTGTCTTCCTCGGGAAGGTTGCCGCGCTGGTCCACGAAGGTGGTGCAGGCGGCCAGGAGGACCGTCAGCGCGAGCGCCGCGGTCCGGACAGGAAAGCGCATGGTCGACTACCTCCGCCGACGGTTGCATCCGCCGGCCCTTCGCCCCACATTCGGCATCGTCTTCATAACGCCGCTTGCCAGCCCGTTCAACCGCCCAGCATGCTTGGCCGCCTGTTCCGTCCGCAGCCGCGGCGCGAGGCCGCGTACCGCCTTTACACGCGCACGGTCGAGGCGGCCCGGCGCCCGGTCTATTATGCCGAACTCGACGTGCCGGACACGCTCGACGGGCGCTTCGAGCTCCTGGCGCTGCACATGACGCTGGTCCTGCGCCGCCTGTCGGCCGCACCGGAGGCCAAGGACTTCGCCCAGGAGGTGTTCGACGCCATGTTCGCCGATCTCGATCGCGGGCTGCGCGAGCTGGGTACGGGCGATCTCGGAGTCGGCCGGGAGGTGAAACGGATGGCCTCTGCGTTCTATGGACGCGCGCGCGCATACGAGCGCGGGCTCGCCGGCGCCGAGGACCTCGACGACGCGCTGCGCCGCAATCTCTACGGCACCGCGACGCCGAGCGCGGCCGCGATCGAGGCGATGCGGGCCTGGAGCGAAGCCGCGGCGGCTTCTCTGGCGGGGCAGAGCGTCGCGGCGCTGATGGCCGGCGAGGTCGAATTCCCGATGCCTGCGCCCCGCAGGAAGGGCGATGCCGATGCAGAATGAGTTTCCGCGGCCTATCGCCGCGAGCCGGCTGAGCGGGCCGGAGGATCACCGGATCGAGGCGACGGCGGCGGAGCGCGCCGCGCTCGCCCGGCGCTTCGGCCTTCTCGCCCTCGATCGCTTCGTCGCCGAGGTTCGCCTCGAGCCGTTTGGGCGCGGCGTCCGACTCGAGGCGACGCTCGACGCGGACGTCGTCCAGGAATGCGTCGTCACCCTGGAGCCGGTGGCGAGCCGCGTTCGCGACCGGTTCATCCTCGTCTACGGAGAGGCGCCGGCAGGCACGGAGGACGACGATACTGTCGTCGAGCCGCTCGAGGGCGACACGATCGATATCGGCGAGGCCGTGGCGCAGCAACTTTCTCTGGCGCTCGATCCCTACCCGCGCGCTCCGGGCGCCGCCCTCGACCCGAGCTGGACGGGCGACGGCACGGTCGAAAGCCCGTTCAGCGTTCTGGCGAAAGCGCTGAAGACCCCCGGCGATGGTTGACGAGGTTGCCGCGCCGGGGGTTTTCGGCTAACAACCACCCGCTTTTCAGGCGAGTTCCCAAAAATGGCTGTTCCCAAGAAGAAAGTATCGCAGTCGCGCCGCAACATGCGCCGTGCCCATCACGCTCTCGCGCCCGCGGCCTACCACGAGTGCCCGAATTGCGGCGAGCTGAAGCGCCCGCACCGCCTCTGCGGGCATTGCGGCCACTACGACGGTCGCGAGGTCGTAGCGACGACCGAGAGCGCCTGACGGCGCGGCGCCGGGCAAGCGTGGCGTGAGCCAGCGGATCAGAATCGCGCTCGACGCCATGGGCGGCGACCAGGCGCCGCGCATCGTGCTCAAGGGCGCGGAGCGAGCGCTGCAGCGCTTCCCGGGCGTCCACTTCCTGCTCTACGGCGCCGAGGACAAGATCGAGCCGCTTCTCGCCAAGCTGCCCAAGCTGAAGGCGGCGGCGACGCTGCGCCACACCGACGAGATGGTGACGAACGAGACCAAGCCGTCGGTGGCGCTGCGCACGGGACGGCGCTCGTCGATGCGCCTTGCCTTGGACGCGGTCGCGGCCGGGGAGGCGGACGGCATGGTTTCGGCCGGCAACACGGGCGCGCTCATGGCGATGGCGAAATTCGTCCTGAAGACGCTGCCCGGGATCGACCGTCCGGCGATCGCGTCGATCTTCCCGACCCTGCGCGGCGAAAGCGTGATGCTCGACCTCGGCGCGAACGTCGAGTGCGACGAGGAGAACCTCGTCCAGTTCGCGGTGATGGGCGATGCCTTCGCGCGCTGCGTCCTCGGCCTGCCGCAGCCGACCATCGGCCTTCTCAACGTCGGGTCGGAGGAGATGAAGGGGCACGAGACGCTGCGCGTGGCGGCGGCGCGGCTGCGCGCCCCGGGCAGCCCCGTCGCCTTTCACGGCTTCATCGAGGGCAACGACATCGCCGGCGGGGTGGTCGACGTGGTCGTCACGGACGGCTTCACGGGCAACGTCGCCCTCAAGACCGCGGAGGGAACCTCGAAGCTCTTCGTCGAGTATCTCCGCCAGGCCTTCCGCCATTCGCTGCTCGCCCGGCTCGGCTATCTTCTCGCGGCCCCCGCGCTGAAGAAGATGCGCAACCGCATCGATCCGCGGCGCTACAACGGCGCGATGTTCCTCGGCCTCAACGGCATCGCGGTGAAGAGCCATGGCGGCGCCGATGCGCTGGGCTTCGCCAACGCGATCGGCGTCGCCGTCGACATGCACGTCAACGGCTTTCTCCACCAGATCCGCGACGAGCTCGCCCGGCTGGCTCCGGCACCCGCGACCGCCGCCATTTAGAAAGGCCAATGAGCATCAGATCCCTGGTCATCGGTTGCGGGAGCTATCTTCCGGAACGCGTCGTGACGAATGCCGAGCTCGCCGAGCGGCTCGACACCTCCGATCAATGGATCGTGCAGCGGACGGGAATTCGCCAGCGCCACGTCGCGGCCGACGGGGAGGTCTGCTCGGATCTCGCGCGTAACGCCGCCGAGCGTGCGCTTGCCGCGGCCGGCGTCAAGGCGAGCGAGATCGAGCTCGTGGTTCTCGCGACCGCGACCCCCGACAACACCTTTCCAGCGACGGCGACGCGCGTCCAGGCGAAGCTCGGGATGACGGGCGGCGCCGCATTCGACGTGCAGGCCGTTTGCTCCGGCTTCATCTATGCGCTCGCGGTCGCCGACAACTTCATCAAGGCGGGGCAGGCGAAGACCGCGCTGGTGATCGGGGCCGAGACCTTCTCGCGCATCCTCGACTGGGAGGATCGCTCGACGTGCGTGCTGTTCGGCGACGGCGCTGGCGCGGTGGTCCTGCGCGCCGAGAAGGGCAGCGCGCGCGGCGTCCTTTCCACGCACATCCATTCCGACGGCCGGGACTACGATCTCCTCTACGTCGACGGCGGGCCGTCGACCACACGAACCACCGGCTATCTGCGGATGGAGGGGCGCGAGATCTTCAAGCTCGCGGTGCAGCGCCTCGCCGCGGCCGTCGACGAGGCGCTCGACGCCAACAAGCTCACGGCGCGCGACATCGACTGGCTCGTCCCGCACCAGGCGAACCGCCGCATCATCGACGCGATGGGGCGCAAGCTCGAGCTGCCGGCCGAGAAGGTGGTCGTCACGATCGACCGGCACGCCAACACCTCGGCGGCATCGATCCCGCTCGCGCTCGCCGAGGCCGCCGGCGACGGCCGGATCAAGCCCGGTCAGCTCGTGCTGATGGAGGCGATGGGCGGCGGGCTCACCTGGGGCGCCAGCCTCGTCCGCTGGTGATTCGCAGCCTTTTTGCGGAGTTTTCACTTCCCGCGATGGGCGGGCTGATTGACGCCTCCGGCGCGGCGGGTCTAACGTCGCCGCAAATAACCGGGGGGCTCAACCATGGCCGGCCATACGGTCACGCGTGCTCAACTCAGCGAGGCTGTCTACCAGGAAGTCGGATTGTCCCGGAACGAGTCGGCCGCTCTGGTCGACACCGTGCTCAACGAGATTGCTGACGCGCTGGCGCGGGGCGAGATGGTCAAGATCTCTTCCTTCGGCAGCTTCTCGGTGCGGCAGAAGGGGCAGCGCATCGGCCGCAACCCGAAGACGGGGGAGGAGGTGCCGATCAGCCCGCGCAAGGTGCTGGTGTTCCGGGCCAGCCACGTCCTCAAGGACCGCATCAATCGCGTCGCCGCAGCGAACAAGACACGCGAGCCGCTCAAGACGGGCGTGATGTAGGGCGATGGTCGAGAGCATCGCGCGCCGGACCGAGAAATCTCCCGCGGCTTTCCGAACCATCAGCGAGGTCGCCGAGGAGCTCGACGTACCGCAGCACGTCCTGCGGTTCTGGGAATCGAAATTCCCGCAGGTGAAGCCGCTGAAGCGCGGCGGCGGTCGGCGCTACTATCGGCCCGAGGACGTCGTACTCCTGCGCCGCATCCGCCAATGCCTCTACCAGGAGGGCTATACGATCAAGGGCGTGCAGCGCCTGCTGCGGGAAGGGGCGGTCAAGGTCTCGGTCCCGAGGCCCGCCGAGCCGGAGCTGGGGCTCTCCGCGCCGCGCGAGCCGATCCCCGACGAGCTTCGCCATGCGCTCGAGGAGATCCGGGACGAGCTGGTCGAGCTCCGGGCATTGCTGAAGCGGGCTCTGCGCTGAATCCGGTGCCGGTTGCATTGGCCGGCTTCCCGATTATATTCGCCTTCCTCGGGTCGGAGCGTAGCGCAGCCTGGTAGCGCATCAGCATGGGGTGCTGGGGGTCGTGAGTTCGAATCTCACCGCTCCGACCATTCTCCGCCCCGCTAGCTCGGCGGGGTGCCGCCTCTTTCGCCCGGCTTGCTCCCTCTGTCTGGAGTCGTAGAACGCGCGCGCGTCGAAGGCGGCCTCCTGAGCGCCTCTCTATCAGTGCTGCTCATTCGGGGCAGATCGCGCCGCAGAATGCGACGGTCCGTCCCGCGGTCACGCCATGGTCTCTGCGTCTCTGCGCGCGCTCGCGCACCGGCCCGATGGGGGCCGGAGGGACGCAACTTGCCCGCGAATTCTTTCCTAAAAGCTCACCCGAATTGACGCGTTGACCATTTACCCAAAACCGGGTCCAATTCTGGGACAATTGTGTCTTCTGTGGGGATGCGGTGACGCAGGATTTACCCAATCGAGCCCAGCTCGCCGTCATCGAGATCTCCCGGCTCATTGCCCGGCTTGAAAGCGTCGCAGCCGAGAAGGGACTGGAACTGGGCAAAGGCGCCGCCGACAGCTTGCGGACAGGCGTCGGATGGCTCGTTCCTGCCATCGCGCGAGCAAGAACGGCGCTCCTCGTCCTCACCGGCATCAGCGAGGAGGACGAGGCGGAGGCGATGCACGAGATCAACAACGTCGCCCTGCTCGAAGGATGGGGGCTCTTCAGCACAAGGCGCGGGCCGCGGATCCGCCGCGACGCCGTTCAGAACGCCTTCAAGACGGATGACGAGGCGATCCGGCACGTGAGCTCTCTCGCCCGCAGCGGAAGCTACGTCCATCGGCACGCCTTTCGTCTTCACAGCAAAGCGCGATCGAGATCCGGGAAGCGTCCGCGCAGAGCCGCCGCCGGTGCGGCGTGCTCGATGGCCGCCAAGTCCGGCGCGCCTTGTCGGCTCTGCTGAGGGAAAGACGAACGGGATGCCGAGGAAGGAAGCGAAAGGAGCACGAAAGACGCGAGCGACCTTCTTCGGCATCCAACCCCGCATCGGCTCGCGTACCCGCTCAGTACTCCAACGCGCGCCTCCCGGAAGGAAAGAGCCCGGATCGGCGATGATCCCACCTTAGCCATCGGATACGAGGACCATGGCCGTAGTCGTCATCCATCTCAGGTCCGGAGCAGTTTCGGGAAAAGCCCGGGACTGGATGGACCGCGTGAACGAGCGGTACGACGAAGCGACCCTGGAACTCGTCAAGGAATGTTTCGAGCTCCACGGCAGCGTCGACATGGAAATCCTGCTGGCAACGCTCACCGGTATCGCGCAGTCGCTCGCCATCATGGTCAAGGCCTGCGCGGCAACCATGGAGGACCGGCAAGTTGCAGAGGAAGCGATGCTCGATGCGGTTTCTGCCGAAGCCAAGAGAGTTCTCGGGAGTCTCGCGCACTTGCGATGATGAGGCGCTGAGCCGGGCGCCTCCTCGACCGTCCGGCGGCTGCCGCAACGACCCGCCTCGGGTGCTGCCACCTGTTCCGCAACTTTTCGCGGCGGAAGCCCGACGGTTCGGCGAGGGCTCGCCCTCGATTTCCGCTGCGCCGGTTCGCGCTGTGATCATGCGGTCGCAACCGTCCGGGACCCGCACGCGCAACGGCCTCGCGCATCGCGATCGCTTCATCGTCGAAGAGGTCAGGGAGGGGCTGCAGGGCAACGCGGAGCGCTGGTCGATCCGGCGGTCCGCTGTTTTCGTCATCGCGACCTGCGGCGTTCTTTGGTCCCTGATCTTGACCCTGATCTCGCTCTTCCTTTGACGGAAGCCAGCGGCCCTCCCGGTCGGCTCGCGGCGCGCGAATGAGGGACGTCGCCCGAGGGGACGCAGCCCGAGCCCTGCTTCTTCAGCCCTCCAGGCTTCGAAGGTCTTTGCGAGAGCGGGGCCGGCGCGACCGACGCGCCGGCAAACACTACAAGTTCAAGAAGTCCTACCCTTTCGGCGAATGATGATTCGATATGATATTGTATAAGCCTCGCCGTAATACACTACACGATAGATTTTTTTTACACGTGTGAGCCGGATAACTCGACAAGGCGTAAGTTGTCGGCTCTAGATCGCCGATCGCCGTTCCTCTTCTTGGGAACCGAAAAAAATGCTTGGGGAGACCGACCGGCGTGCGGGCTGGGAGAACATGCGCATGGCGAGCCGAGGCCCGAAGACACTGTCCCGCCGAAAAAACGTCAACGAAGACTGGTTCAGGCTCGGCCAGGCGGTGCGCCGGCATCGCATGCGCAAGGGAATGACCATGGAAGCGCTGGCGAAGGCGGTGAACACCGGCCGATCGACCATCGCGAAGCTGGAAGCCGGCGAGCGGAAATTGCACGCGGACTGGCTGATGCGAATATCCGAAGCGCTCGGGATGACGGTCGACGAGCTGATCAGGCTCGACGACCGTCCGATCTCCGAACAGGGGGGTGCGCCGCGGCCGGTCCATCTCGTGGAGGTGCCTGTCGTCGACATCGCCCGTCTCGAGACCGAGCCGCTGGACGAGGTCATCGCGGGCAGCAGCGAAAGCATCGTCATCAGATGGCCGCGCGACTCTCTGATAGCGGTGCGGCTCAAGGATGCTGCAATGGACCGGATCGCGCCGCCGGGGGCCCTCGTCGTCGTGGATTACGGGCGCAAGTCGCTCATCGACAATCATGTCATCCTCGCCAGGGCCGGCGATCAGATCGTCTTGAGGCGTGTACGGATGACCGAAGGGCCGTTCAGGCTCGAGCCGGCGAGCAACGATCTCTCGTTCCACACGATCTATCCGACGTCGTTCGAGATGATCGGCGAGGCGGTCGAGGCGCGTTATCCCTTCACGTACGGGAGCAACGCCGCGACGTGCCCCGGCCCCGCGCCGTCGCAACCGCAAGCGTGACTCGGCCCGGTCCTGCGTGCGTGGGACACAGCACGGCCAGAACGCGTGCCGCGGTCCGAAGGCCCGGCGCCGTCATCCCCATCTGATCCTGGGCATCCCCCCGACATAGGAATAGAGCGGCACGCCTTCCGGTGCGCTGCCATCAATAATCGCGAGCGCGCGGCGAAGGACGAATTGCGTCACGTCCGCGATCGGCTCCGGAAGCCCGTCGCGGGTCGGATAGAACCTCACCTCCTCGAGTTCCTCGCCGCTGCACGGATCGCCTATGCAATGCCGCTCGTCGACGAGGAAGAAATGCGCGTGAAAGCGGATCCGAGACCGCGTCGGCGTGATGGCGCGCGCGATGAGGCGGAGCGCCCCGAGCGCCGGGGTCAGCCGGCGCTCCCTATAGGCGGCCTCGACCGGGTCGAGGCATCCGGCCGGAGCGAAGGACGATGCCGCGCCTTCAGCGCGCCGCCCGACGAGAATTCCGGTTTCCTCGAACGTCTCGCGCACGGCCGCACGCGCCAGCGCGCGAACGGTTCCCTCGAAGCCGTTCTCCTCTTCCCCGACCCAGCGGCGCGCATCGGAACGCTGCACCGCGCCGCCGGGGAAAACGTGCTGACCCGCCATGAAGCGCGCACCGGCGCCGCGCCGTCCCATGAGAACCTCCGGCCCCTTCGCCCCTTGGCGAAACACGACGAGGCTTGCGGCGAGGCGAGGGCGAACGGGCGCCGCCGTTCGTGCTTTTCCAGTGCCTGTCGGTGAGCGTTCGTCGTCGTCCCGCATGACGGCTGATTACCACATCGGCCGGCGCAAGGCGGAGCGAACGCCCGCCTCGAATCATCGGGGACCGGGAAGGGAGGACGCCGGGCGTGCGGGAAGCGTGCTAGCGTTCGTCGAAAAGCCGGCGGCCGGCGTCAGTGAGCTTGCACACGATCCAGTCCGGCTTCAGCGGGTTGCTGAACCACGGCTCGGCCCAGCCCTGCGCCAGGCACTTGCGCACCAACGCCGCGCTCACCTCCTGCCCGTTGTCGTCGAAGAGCGGCAGCTTGCCTCCCGGCTGCGCCAAGCCGCGCGCGAGCCATGCTCTTTCCGCTGCGGTAAGGGGCTCGGCCTTGCTGGGCATGGCGCGGTATCGTAGGTCGGATTCCAGACAGCTCAAGAGGAAAGCCCCCATGAGCGCCGTCTTCGCCTACGTCACTGCCGGCTCGCCCGAAGAGGCCGACCGGCTTGCGCGGACGATCGTGGCCGAGCGCCTCGCGGCTTGCGCCAACGTCATTCCGGGGATGCGCTCGGTCTACTGGTGGGAGGGCAAGGTGAGCGAGGCGGCCGAGACCGTGGTCGTCTTCAAGACGCGGTCGGACCGTTTCGAGGCGCTTGCCGCGCGCGTGAAGGCCCTTCACAGCTACGAGTGCCCGTGCGTCGTCGCGCTGCCGGTGACGGCCGGACTCGCGCCCTATCTCGAGTGGATCGAGTCCGAGAGCACGCCGCGATAGATTTCAGTCGCTTGGCGTCCGAAGCAAACGAAGATCACGCGCTCGAGAGAGGTGTCGCCGGTCAGGAAGCGCTCGACCTCGGCGACTGCAATCCGTGCCGCTTCTTCCGGCGGATAGCCGTAGACGCCGGTCGAGATCCCCGGAAAGGCGATCGAGGCGAGCCGATGCTCGATCGCCAGCGCGAGGGAGTGCCGGTAGCAGGCGGCGAGCGCCTCGGCTTCGCCGTGGCCGCCGCCACGCCAGACGGGCCCCACCGTGTGGATGACGTGCCGGGCAGGCAGGTTGTAGCCCTTGGTGATCTTCGCTTCGCCCGTGCGGCAGCCGCCGAGCGTGGCGCATTCGGCGCGCAGACCCGGTCCCGCGGCGCGGTGGATCGCTCCGTCGACGCCGCCGCCGCCGAGCAGCGTGGGGTTCGCCGCGTTGACGATCGCGTCGACCGCGAGCGTCGTGATGTCGCCTTCGAAGAGCTCGATGCGGGGATCGGGCATTGACGCCTCCGGAGGTGTTGACTGCCGGCCGATCTTAGCTCCCAATCCGCGGCCATGCCGAACGGAGCTGCGAGGTCGAATCCCGCGATCGGTGTTCTCTTCGTCTGCACCGGGAACATCTGCCGCTCGCCGACCGCGGAAGCGGTGCTGCGCTACAAGGTCGAGGCTGCGGGGCTCGGGGAGCGCGTCCGCGTGGCCTCCTGCGGCACCCACGACTATCACGTCGGAGACCCGCCGGATCCGCGCGCGCAGGCGCATGCGGCACGGCGCGGGTACGATCTCTCGCGTCTGCGGGCGAGCTGCCTCGCCGACGAGGATCCGGCGCGGTACGATCTCGTCGTCGCGCTCGACCGCGGGCACGAGCGGATCCTGAGGCGACGCCTGGGACCCGAGAAGGTGCGGCTTCTCATGAGCTGGCTCGACGACGCCGAGACCGAGGACGTCCCCGATCCCTATTACGGCGGACCGGACGATTTCGAGCGCGCGCTCGACCTCATCGAGCGCGCCTGCGAAGGGCTCCTCGCCGAACTGCAGCGCCGGCTCGGATGAGCCTGCCGCGAGCGCGTGTCGCGGGCGCGCTCGGCAGCGCGGTGACTGCGGCGAATGCGCTCAGCGGCGGCTCCATCGCGGCGGTCTGGCGCGTGCGTCTCGCCGACGGAAGGGACGCGGTCGTGAAAAGCGGACGCGGGCTCGACCTCGAAGCCTGGATGCTGCGGTGGCTCGAGCGGGAAACGGCGGCGCCGGTCCCGAAGGTTCTTCACGCCGAGGAGGATCTCCTCGTGCTCGAATGG
>JADGGZ010000124.1 GCA_019689675.1 Rhodospirillales bacterium
CCACTACGGGGGGACCGGCGGCGGCTATACGGGGGCGGCGGGTTCGTGGGGGGGCCCCCCCGGCGCAAGACGCGTTCGGAGCAAGCGTCCCGGGAGTTCGGCATGAAACGGAACATTCTCGTCACGGGCGGCGCCGGCTACATCGGCAGCCACGCCTGCAAGGCTCTGGCGCAGGCGGGGTTCCTGCCGATCACCCTCGACAATCTGACGCACGGCCACGCCGAGGCGGTGCGCTGGGGTCCGCTCGTGCCGGCCGATCTCGCCGACGAGGCGATTGTTCTCGAGACGCTGCAGCGCTTCTCGATCGTCGGCGTCCTGCACTTCGCCGCGCTGATCGAGGTCGGGGAGTCGATGCGCGCGCCGGAACGCTTCCTGCGCAACAACGTCGCGGGAAGCTTCGCGCTTCTCGAGGCGATGCGCGCCGCCGGCGTGCGGCACATCGTCTTCTCGTCGAGCTGCGCGACCTACGGAGTCCCGGAGCGGGTCCCCATCGACGAGAATGCGCCGCAGCGCCCGATCAACGCCTATGGCGAGACGAAGCTCATGGTCGAGCGCGCGCTGCACTGGCACGAGCATGCGCACGGGCTGCGCTATGCGGCGCTGCGTTACTTCAACGCCGCGGGCGCCGATCCCGACGGCGAGCTCGGCGAGCGCCACGATCCGGAGACGCATCTCGTTCCGCTCGTTCTCGACGCGGCGATGGGCGCGCGCCAGCGGATCGACATCTTCGGCACCGACTATCCGACCCCCGACGGCACCGCCGTTCGCGACTACGTGCACGTGTCGGACCTCGCGGACGCGCATGTCAAGGCGATCGAGCATCTCATCGCCGGCGGCGAGAGCCTGCGCCTCAATCTGGGGACGGGTCGCGGCTGTTCGGTGCGGGAGGTAATCGCGGCCGTCGATCGCGTCACCGGGCGCAAGGTGCCGTTCCGCGAGACCCAGCGTCGCCCGGGCGACCCGCCGATGCTCGTCGCCGATCCGAGGCGGGCGAAGCGGGTGCTGGGATGGGAGCCGGCGCTTTCGGATCTCGACACGATCGTGCGCACCGCCTGGCGCTACCGTTACCCGGAGGCGGCCCAAGCCGCGCGAGAAGGAATTGCGGCGGCCTGACCCCGGGCTTCCGCTTCAGCCCGCTCTTCCGTCGAGCACTCGCTGCAGCAGCGGAAGCGTCGTCGGCAGATCGTAGCGGCCGAGAATCGTCTCGCGCGCGCGGACGCGCATCCGCTCGTACCGCTCGGGATGACGCAGCGCCTCGACGATCCGCCCGGCGATCGAGGCCGGCGCGTTGAGGTCGGCGAGGAGCCCGTTCCTTCCGTCCTCGATCACCTCGCGGACGGGCGGGGTGTCGGAGCCGACGACGACGCATCCGGCGGAGAGCGCCTCCATCGCCGACCAGCCGAGGACGAAGGGCACGGTGAGATAGACGTGCACCCGCGACACCTGCAGGACGCGGAGGTAATCGTCGTAGCTCACCCGTCCGAGGAAGTGGACGCGGCTCGGATCGAGGGGGATCTCGGCGGCCATGTACTCGCGCCAGTTGGCGCCGGAGGGTGGCCGCCGCCCGTAGCTGACCCCGTCGCCGCCCACGATGAGCACCTGCGCTCGAGGAACGGCATCGAGCACCGTCGGCAGCGCGCGGACGAAATTCGGGAAGCCCCGATAGGGCTCGAGGTCGCGCGCGACGTAGGTGACGACGGGATCGCCATGCGCCAGCCGTACGCCGCTCGGCGTCGTGAAGGTCGCGGTCGGGTCGGGCCGCACCCGCTCGGCGTCGATGCCGTCGAACACGACAGAGATCTTGGGCTGGTATTCGGACGGGTGGACGCTGCGCTGCCATTCGGTCGGCGAGAGCCCTCGATCGGCGGCGTCGAGCGCCAGAAGAAGAATGGCGTTCCGCGTGCGCAGCCGGCAGGCGAGCTCGATGTCGACGATTTCGTCGGCGTAGAATCCGACATCGGCGCCTTCGGCGCGAAGGAAGAACTCGCAGTAATCGACGAGCCGCGTATTCGGAAGTACGTCCTTGAGGTAAAGGCCCTCGCCCCAGCCCGGGTGCGCCAGCGCCGCGTCCGGCACGAACCCTCGCGACTTGAGCGCCTCGCAGGCGCGGGCGACCGCTTGCGCGTTGAGGATCGCGGCTTCCGTGCTCTGCAGATAGTGGTGGGTCGAGGCGGCGGGCTCGCGTCGCCGACGATAGCGGACCGCGCGGACGCCGCGCGGCGGCGGCGCGGAGGACTGAGTCAGGAAGACGACCTCGTGTCCGTTGCCGGCGAGGTACGAGGCGAGGTGCCCGAATTGCCCCGGCATGGCACGATGGACGAAGAGATAGCGCATTGAAAAAGTTGCGTTCCTTTTCAGTGAGGCTGCCGCTCAGATAGCCGCGTTCGCGACGCCGTCGCGGTGGCATCCTTTGGCATCGGCTTCGGGGGCGCTGCGCGCCGTTGCGACGGCGCTTCCTGCCGGCGAGGCCGGCGGAGCGGCCCCCGTTTCAAGCAACTCTCCTTCTCCGCCGCCGTTCGCCCACGCGAGGGGTGGCGTTTGCCGGCGCGACGGGCGCGGTCGCCGCGAGGTCCGACCGAGGGCGTTCGAGGGCCGACAATGCGTGCGCAGATCTCCGTTCTCCTTCTCCCATTGGCTTCGTGCGCCGTCGAGCCTGCGGCGCCGACATTCTCGACGCTGATGTCGGGCGAGACCTCGACCGTGTCGATCGCGCCGCTGATGGAGGAGGACTGCCGGGATTTCGAGGCTCCGATCATCGTCGGCGGGATGGAGCAGATGGCGCGCGGCAGGGCCTGCCGCCAGCCGGACGGGACGTGGCAAATCGTTCCGCGCGATCCCGGCGAGGCGTTCCCTTCGATCGTCGAGCGGCAGACCATCGTCTACCAGACGTGGCCCTCCTATTACGGCCCTTGGTGGGGCGGGCCGTTCGGCTTCGGCGGCTTCATCGGCCTTCACGAGCACCACCATCACCACCACCATCGGTAGGGAGGGCGAAAGTGAAACGCTTATGGCCGCTCGCCGCGATGCTTCTCCTCGCCGCCTGCGCGAGTTCCGAGCCGGGCCCCAACACGGCGCGCGCCGAGTTCCGGCGCGACGGCAACCTCGTGGCGGTGAACGTCAGCGACGTGCAGCCGGTCACCGCGGCGTTGCTCATCGGGCCCGATGAGGCGATTCATCCCGCTCTCGCCATCAATGTCGTGAGGACCCCCTACACCGCCTACAATCCGCCGCCGACGGTCGGCATCGGGGTCGGCGGCTTCAGCGGGAATTTCGGCACGGGGCTGGGCCTGGGGCTGCCGCTCGGCGGACCGACGCCGGCCTACAGCAGCGACCAGTACGTGACGAGCGTCACCTTCGCCGCGCCCGCGGACTATGCGAGCCGCTGGCCGGAGTACCGCGTCCAGCTGCAGCTCGGCGAGCGCAGCTTGACGCTTCCTGCGCCCGCCCCCGCCCCGTGAGCGGCCGGAACGCCGCGCGTCCGGTCAGAGCCGTGCGAGCGCGCTGCGGAAATAGAGGGCGAGCGCCAGGAGAAGCACGCCGGTCGCGATGAAGACGGGCGCATAGCCGACGCGGTCGACGAGTGCGCCGCAGAGCGCGACGCCGGCCGCTTGTCCGAGGAAGAGGGAGGACGCGAAAACCGCAAGCGCGAGGCCGCGCGCCTCGGGGAGCATCTGCGTCGCCGCCGTCTGCAGCGTATTGTGCAGCATGTAGAAGCCGAGCCCTGCGGCGAAGATCGCCGGGATCGTGCCGATTGCGCTCGGCGCGGCGGCCGCGCCGGCGAAGGAGAGCGCCACGAGCGCGCCGCCGAGCGGCACCATGCCGCGCTGCTTCAGGCGCGTGACGAGCTGCCCGACTGCGAGCGCGTAAGCGAGGCCGCCGAGCCCGAACGCGGCGAGGAGAAGGCCGACCGCCACGTAGCCGATCCCGAACTCGTGCCGGAGATAGGCGCCGAAGAAGGCGAAGCCGCCGAAGAAGAGAAATCCTTCGATGAAGACGGTGCCGACGACGATGCGGACGCGCGGCACCTTCAGCATCGCGAAGATGCGCGTCGCGAGGTTGCGGGCGTCGGCCGAAGCCGCACGCTTCTCCGCGATTCGCCCCGCTGCGAGCTCGCGCCAGAGGAGGAGCGCGACGACGGCGAACAGCGCCCCCAGGATGAAAAAGACGCCGCGCCAGCCGAGTGTGTCGCCGAAGATCCCGCCGAATACCTGGCCGAAGACGACGCCGAGAATCTGGCCCGAAAGGAAGCGCGCGAGCACCGGCTGGCGGTGCTCGTACGCAACGACGTCGCCGATATGCGCCATCGCGAGCGGGATGATCGCGGCCGCGGTGGCGCCGCTGACGAGGCGAAGCAGGGCGAGGGAGGCGAGCGAGGAGGCAAGACCGGTCGCCGCCGCGCTCGCTCCTGAGAGGAGCGTCATGATCGCGACGACGCGATATTTCCCGGCGCGGTCGCCGAGCGCTCCATAGAGGACCTGGCACGCGCCGTAGGCGAAGGCGAAGGTGGTGACGATGATCGAGGCGTCGCCGACCGAAACCGCGAATTCGGTCGCGACCTGTGGCAGCAGCGGATCTGCGACGCGCAGGGTAGCGGCCGAGCCGAACGAGGCGGCGCTCAGGAGCGCGATGGAGCGGAAGGACGCTCCTGTGGCTTCGGCTGCTTCGACCATGCGCCCCATCAATAGCGGGCGGGGCCGCTATGAGCCACGCCGTGCAAGTATGGCGGCAGCGCGCTAGACTCGTGTCCCGTGCCCTACCGCAGCAACGAGGACCTGCCGCCGTCGCTGCAAGAGCGGCTGCCGCCGCACGCGCAGGACATCTACCGCGCCGCCTTCAACAACGCCTGGGACCGGTCGGCCGAGAGCGACCCCGCACGGCGCGAGGAGACCGCGCACCGCATCGCCTGGGCCGCGGTGAAGCGCCGGTACCGGAAGTCGGGCGGCCGCTGGGTTCCGATCGACCCGTCCGGCTAAGCCGTCGCGCCGCCTTCCTCGCCGGAAGCGGGCTCGGCCCCTTCGCGCGCCTCGCCGAGCCGCTGCGGCTCGATGCCCTTCGCCTGCATCTCCGCCTCCTCCTCCGACTGGGCGACGTTGACGGTGACCGACACCGACACCTCGGGGTGGAGCGACACGCGCACCTTGTGGAGCCCGAGCGTCTTCAGCTGCTTGTCGAGGATCACCTGGCGCTTCTCGACGGTGAATCCTGCGGCGGTGATCGCCTCGGCGATGTCGCGCGCCGAGACCGAGCCGTAGAGCTGGCCGCTCTCGCCAGCCTGGCGCACGAGCACGACCGAAAGCCCGTCGAGCTTCTTCGCCACCTCCTCGGCCTCGCCCTTGCGCTTCAGGTTCTGCGCCTCGAGCTGCGCGCGCTGCTTCTCGAAATAGGCGAGGTTCTCCTTGGTCGCGCGCAGGGCCTTCTTCTGCGGCAGGAGATAGTTGCGGGCGTAGCCGGGACGCACCTTCACGACTTGGCCCATCTGGCCGAGGTTCTCGACGCGTTCCAGAAGGATCAGTTCCACCATGTCATTCTCCCTGGCCGGTTGCGAGGCGGCGCCTCAGCCCGGCCCATTGCTCGATCAATCCAAGTGCGGCGACCGCGATCGCGACGGGCGTCACGAACAGGATCAGCACGTAGACGATGCCGAGGATCGGCCCGGTAGGACCGATCCGCCGCGCCGCCGCGTGCACCACTGCGAGCCCCGCCACGAAGAAGGCGAGGGCCAGAACCGGCAGGGCGTTCCTGCCGAGATAGCCGAGAGACCCGGGCAGCAGGAGGCCGCCTGCCAGCGCCAGGCCGAGCGCGATCACGATCCAGCGCGGCAGCTCGACATCGACGATGTCGGGCGTCGGCCGCCGGTTCTTCCGCCACCAGACGAGGATGCGCTGCGCGAGCGCTGCGTTCACCCCGGTGAGCAGCACCCAGGTGGCCGCGCCGGCTCCCGGGAAGACCGCCGCCATCGCGGCGGTGGTCTGCGCATCGTGCGGGGCGTTGCCGCCGAAAAGCAGTTGCAGCTGCTCCTCGAGCGTGGCGCGCACCGCGCCCTCGTAGCCGCCCTCCGCGCCCATGGTCACGACCGCGCCCACCGCGATGGCGGCGAGGGCGAGGGCCACGAGCCAGGCGATGAGATAGCCCGGCGGGTACCACCAGACGGTTTCGGACTCGTCCGTCCGCCAGCGCAATGCCTGCCAGGAGACGAGGACGACCGGACCGGCGTAGGCGATCGCGAAGAGCAGGGCCCCGTAGAGCGAGGTCGCGCCGAGCGCTCCGAGCGCGCCGGTGGCGCCCGCGATCGCCGCTGCGTGCGGCCCGAGCATGAGCCCGGCCATGAACAGCGGCAGCTGCGTCAGGTTGACGAGCAGCATCGCGGCGAGCGAGCCCGAGAGCAGCGACAGGAAGAGAAATCCCGACGCCGCGCCGAACGCGACCGCCAGCATCGCGTCGCGGCCCATGCGGGCCCGCTACTTGAGGAGGTACGGCAGCAGCGCCAGGTAGCGGGCGCGCTTGATCGCCTGGGCGAGCTCGCGCTGCTTCTTGGCGGAGACGGCCGTGATCCGGCTCGGCACGATCTTGCCGCGTTCGGAGATGAAGCGCTGCAGCAGCTTCACGTCCTTGTAGTCGATCTTCGGCGCGTTCGGGCCCGAGAACGGGCACGACTTGCGGCGGCGGAAGAAGGGGCGCCGGGCAGCGCCCGCGCCGGCCGCGCTGCGCGCCGCGGCCTGGGTCTCGGCACCGTCGCTCATACTTCGACTCCTTCATAAGGGGAGGTCGCCTCGCGCTCGCGGCGGCCCTTCGCGGCCATGATCGGCGACGGCCCTTCGTCGAGCTCGTCCACCCGCACCGACTGGTAGCGCAGGATGTCCTCGTTGATCCGCATGTTGCGCTCCATCTCCGCGACCGCGGCCGGCGGCGCGTCGATGTTGAAGAGGACGTAATGGCCCTTGCGGTTCTTCTTGATGCGGTAGGCGAGGTTGCGAAGACCCCAGTACTCCCGCTTCTTAACCTCGCCGCCGTTCTGGGAAACGATTTCCGCGAACTGGTCGGCGAGGGCCTCCACTTGCTGCGCCGAGATGTCCTGGCGCGCAATGAAGACGGTCTCGTAAAACGGCATCGACTCTCCTTATGGCTGTTGACGGCCCGGAGCTGGGCGGGGGATCCGCACGGAACAGCCGGCCGGGCCTAGCCGGCAAAGCCGGCAAGGAGCAAGGGCGCGGAATATACAGGCCGGCCGCGCCGATTCAAGGGGGCGGTCGGGGCCCCCTGCCGGCGGCTCCCGGGCTTGCCAGGGGGCGCCCTTCTAGAAATAGGCGATGAGCCGCCCGCCGGCGATCGCGCCGAGCCAGGCGGCGAGGGACACCACGGCCCCGATTTTCGCCACTCGCGGCAGGGTGACGCCGGTGACGACCTGGCGCCAGGCGAGGAGCCTGAACACGCCGGCGTTTGCGAGGCCGACCGCGATGAAGGCGAGCTTCGCCTGGAAGGCCGGGTTCGCCGCGATATGCGTCGCTTCCGTGGTGAAGAGGAGAAGCCCCATGGGCGCGGCGAGCGCGAACCCGGCGACCGCGACAGGCAGCGTCGCGTCGGCGATCGACAACAGCGAAGCGCCGCGAAAGGCGCCGAGCACGCGGAGATCGAAAACCGCGATGCTCCCCACCAAGAGGGCCAGCCCGATGATGTGGAGCGTCTCGACGGCGGGGTAGAGGAGCACCGACTCGCGCATCGTGGCGCCGAGCGCCGACTGCTCGAGCGCGACGATCAACGGCAGGGTCGAGGCGGCGTGCTCCAATCGATCAGCGCAGCTCGACGGTGACGCCGTTATGCGTGATCCGCTCGGCGCGGATCTCGTTGGGGTTGTTCTTGCTCGGGTAGCCGACCGCGATGACGCGGTCGCCAGGCTTGATCTCGCTGATCGGCTTGCCGCGGTTCGCCATGCGCGCAGGCGGAGACAGCGTCACCCGCCAAAGCTTCTCCTGGGTTTGGAGGTCGAGCTCGGCATGCGGGTTGTCGGCTCGCACCGTTGCGACGGTGCCGTCGAGCGTCAGTGTCTTCGACGCGTCGTAGCTGCCCCAACCGTGATGCGCCGCCGCTGCGGCGGCGAAAAGGCCGATTCCGGCGGCGCAGGCGAGGGCGGCAGGAAGGCGGGTCATAGGCGCGCTCCGCGATGGTCGATCACGATCGACCATCAATATAGGGTCGGCACGGCCCGGCGTGCGGTCGCACCCGCATCGATGCCGGACGGCAGATCGCCGAAATGCCCTGCATATCCTCCCGCGACGCGCGTCGCGATGAACGCGTCCGCCACCGAAGGCGGGGCGTGTCGGAGAAGGAGGCCCGCGCTCGCCATGATCGCGAGGCGCTCGACGAACCGGCGCGCCTGGCCTTCCTGACGCGCGATGTCGAGGAGATCCCGTTCGAGCGCCTCGAGCTCGGCGTCGTAGCGGCGGTCGGCGCCGCGCGCGAGACGCAGCTCGTCGAGAAGGGCGGGGACGCAATCCGGGGTGCGCTCCATCGAGCGGAGCACGTCGAGGCAGATGACGTTCCCGGTCCCTTCCCAGATGCCGTTGAGCGGTGCCTCGCGATAGAGGCGGGCCATGAGATGGTCCTCGATGAAGCCGTTCCCGCCGTGGCACTCGAGCGCCTCGACCACCACCGCGGGGACGCGCTTGCAGACCCAGTACTTCGCGATCGGCGCGCCGATCCGGCCGAGCAGCCTTTCGGACTCGCTCTCCTTCTCGCGGTCGAGCGCGGCGCAGAAGCGGAACGAGAGCCAGGCGGCCGCTTCCGCCTCGAGCGCGAGGTCGGCGACGACGTTCGCCATGATCGGCTGGTCGATGAGCGCTCGCTGAAAGGCGCGCCGGTTCGCGACGTGATGCGCGGCCTGGGCGACGGCCTGGCGCATCAGCCCCGCCGAGCCCACCGCGAAGTCGAGCCTCGTGTAGTGGTTCATTCTGAGCCCGGTCCGGATTCCGTGCCCGGGCTCGCCGATGAGATGCGCGATCGCGCCCCTGAACTCCACCTCCGAGGAGGCGTTCGACTTGTTGCCGCACTTGTCCTTGAGGCGCTGCACCTGAAGGCGGTTGCGCGAGCCGTCCGGCAGCCATCCCGCGACCACGAAGCAGGAGACGCCCTCGGGCGTCCGGGCGAGGGTCAGGAACACATCTGAGTGCGGGACCGAGAAGAACCATTTGTGCCCGACGAGCGACCACGTGCCGTCGCCGTTGGGCAGCGCGCGCGTCTGGGTCTGGCGGAGGTCGGAGCCGCCCTGCTTCTCGGTCATCGCCATCCCGACCGTCGCGCCGGTCTTGTCGGCGGCGCGGATCTGTCTCCGGTCGTAGGCGGTCGAAGTGACGAGCTTGCCCCACTCCGCCCAGCGCGCCGGATCCTCGCGCAGGATCGGCACGGCCGAGTACGTCATCCCGATCGGGCAGCAGATGCCGTTCTCGCCCTGGTTCCAGAGATAGGAGAGGGCGGCCCTCGCGACCTGCGCGCCGGGCCTCGGATCGTTCCAGCAGAGCGCGTGGGTGTCGTGTCTGATCGCGAGCCCCATCAGCTCGTGCCAGGCCGGATGGAAGTCGACGCGATCGACGCGGTGCCCGAAGCGATCATGGGTGCGAAGCTCGGGCAGATTCCGGTTCGCCTGACGGGCGAGCTCCTGCACGTGCGCCGATCCAACGACTTTTCCGGCCTCGTGCAGCCGCTCCTTTGCCCACTCCGCGCCGAAGGTCCGCACGATCGTCGGCAGGACCGGGTCGGTGCCGAACGCGTCGTAGTCTGCCAGGGGCGGCGGCTGGTTCAGGACCTCATGGGTGGCGTAGCCGAAGGGGTCGAGCGCTTCCGTCGTCCTGGTGCCGGTCTCTGCGAGACCCATGTCGCCTCCTCGCATGTGCATCGTGCCCGCTTCCGCCTGGCGTGCCCCAGGGAAGCCCCGCAGACTCGCCCATAGCACAGCAGCTTTTGCAGCGCTTCGCTACGCCTTGCGGCTTTGCCCCCGCTGCGGCGTCGAGTCGTTGCTGGGATCGCGCTCTCGCGCGTGCGCCCTATTGCGGCGGCCCGTAGCCCGCGAGAATCTGCGCCGCGCCGCCGAGCGCGCTTCGGAAAGTCTCGTCGAAAGTGGGAAGGCGCGTGCGCCATTGATGCGTCGTCCCGGCAGAAGCGAGGCGCCAATCGGCGATCCAGCCGGGCATCGCCTCGTCCCAGCGCATGCGGCCAGCGAGCACGAGGTCCGCGCCGATGCGCCGAGACGCCGCCGCGAGCTTCGGCGCATCGTCGGAAGAGAGAGTCTCGATCGTGAGGCCTTCGTCCCGCACGATCGCGCGGCTCGGCAGCGCGACCGGCACGCCGCGCCGGTTCGAGGCCGCGGCGAGCGCCTCGCGCTCGTCGATGCCGCGCTCGCCGTCGCTCGCCAGAAGAATGCTTCCCCCGCCCTTGTCGATGCGCAGGAAGAGCGCGAGCCGCGGCCGCTCCGCCGTCCATGGCTGTCGACCGAGGGCGCGCAGCGTCTCATCGATCTGCACTGCGTCGAAATCGACCGTGAGCTCGTACGGCCGGTCGCGCGAGCCCTGCTCGTCGTGGATCGGAATTCCCTCGAGGAGGTCACGATAGCGGAAGCCGCGCACGAAACGCGCCGCCTCCTTCTCGAGCGCGTCGAGACGGGGATCGTGGAGCAGCCGCAAGTCGCCCGAGACCTTGACGAGGACGTCGCGGAGGCAGCGGCCGAAGCCGGGCACTCTCGTCTCCTCGATCTGCCCGGTGACGAGCGTCGATCCCTGATAGAGATCGCTCACCGTCTCCGCCGCTGCCGCGCCGGGGAGGAATGCCAGAAGCAGCCCTGCCGCCGTGATGGCGCGGGCACGATCGATGAGCTGCGTGATGAGCCCTGCCACGCGCCGATCTCGTCTCGCCGTTCGGCGAGGATGAGACACCAGCTTCGCGATCCGACGCAACGCCGTCACGCGGCGCTCGCTCGAGGGCGCGGGCCTAGGGCTCGAACCTCGGCGGGCGATGCGCAGGCGGCTCGAGCGCGCCGGCGCCGGCGCGCAGAGCCGACTGGAACGGCGGCGGCAGCGCCGTGGCGGCCGCCTGGAGCGCCGCGCGGTCGCGGGGCTGGCCCCGGGCCACCCCCGCCCCGTCCCCACCCCTGGTAGCCCGCGC
>JADGGZ010000125.1 GCA_019689675.1 Rhodospirillales bacterium
GGCGCCGCGAGCGCGAGCCCGATCAGCGACGTCTCGATGTGGTTGAGACCGAGGCCGATATTGCCGGGCGCGGCGAAGGCGAGGCCGCCGAGGAGAAGAAGGCCGCGCGCGAGGATTCCCAGAGCATCGTTGCGGATGATCCCGAACCCCGCGGCGTAGCCCTGCAGCGCCGACCCGATGACGTAGATCCCGATGAACGCGGTGATCGTCGTCATCACGATGTCGTAGGCGCTGCCGCGCCCGATCAGCGCCGGGTTCAGAACGAAGAAGAACGGAACGAAGTAGATGATGCTGCCGAGCCGCATCGCTTCGAGGCCGGCGCGGACCGGATTGGTGCGCGCGAGCGTCGCGGCGGCGAAGGCGCCGAGCGCGACCGGGGGCGTGATGAACGACACCATGCCCCAGTACAGCATGAAGAGATGGACCGCGAGCGGGTCGAGGCCTTGAGCCGTCAACGCCGGCGCGAGCACGATCGCCAAGAAGATGTAGCACGCGGTGACGGTCATCCCCATCCCGAAGATGAAGCTCGTCAGCGCGCCCATGACGAGGAGCACGAGGGTCTCGTCACCGGCGAGGAAGACGAGGTCGTTGGCGAGCGTTCCGGCGAGCCCGGTCGCCGAGAACGCGCCGATGATGAGGCCGACCCCGGCCAGCACCGCGACGAGCTCGGCGAGGCCGCGTCCCATGCCGAAGAAGAGGTCGATGAAGCCTTGCCAACCGAGCCGATGCTTCGGCACGAGCTGATTGATCACGAGGAGGACGGCCGTGGCGTAGAAAGGCGCCAGCGTCTCCTGCCGGAGAAGGAGAAGGAACGCGATCAGAACCGCGAAAACGGCGATGTAGTACCAGCCGTCGCGGAACGTCGCGCCGAGCCGCGGCAGCTCGGCGCGCGGAATGCCGGCGAGCCCGCGCCGCGCCGCATAGGCGTCGATCTGGACGAAGAGGCCGAAATAGTAGAGCAGCGACGGGATCGCCGCCGAGATCGCGATCTCCGAATAGGGAATGCCCAGGAACGACGCCATCACGAAAGCGGTCGTTCCCATCACCGGCGGCATGAGGACGCCGCCGGTCGAGGCGCAGGCCTCCACCCCTGCGGCGTACGGGCTCGAAAAGCCCGTCCGCTTCATCGCCGGGATCGAGACGACGCCCGTCGTCAGCACGTTCGAGACGACGCTGCCGCTGACCGAGCCCATGAGCCCCGAGGCGAAGATCGCGACCTTCGCCGCGCCGCCGCGCAGCCATCCGACGAGCGCCAGGGCGAGATTGTTGAAGAACGTGCCGGCGCCGGTCTGCTGCAGGGCGGCTCCGAAGACGACGAACCCGATGACGAGCTGGCCGAACGCCGTCATCGGGATTCCGAACGAGCTCTCGGTCGAGATGATGTGATAGGCGACGGTGTCGGGAAGCGGCTGCGGATAGCCGGAGATGGGCCCCGGCAGCTTGTCCGCGAAGGCGGGGTAGAGCGCGAACACGAAGACGACGCAGAAGAGAAGGAAGCCGCCCGCCCGGCGCGTCGCCTCGAGAATGAGGATGATGTAGACGAAGCTGAGAGCCGTCGCGACGTCCGGCGCGGCGTATTCCCACCCCTCGGCGATGATCCGGTGGCCGTTCCAGGCGAACCAGGCGCTGACGCAGAGCGTCGTCGCCGCGAGCACGAGGTCGTACCACGGCGCGCGGTCCATGGACGCGCGCTTGCCGGCCGGAAAGATCAGGAACGCAGCGGCGATGAAGATGCCGGCGAGGGCGTAGAGATAGGTGTTGTCGAGCAACACCACGCCGACGAAGAACTGCAGGTTGAAGAGCTGGTTGATCGCGAGGATCAGCGAAAGGAAGGTGAGGAGGACGACGACGCCCTTTTGCCAGCCGGAGAGCGGCCGGTAATGCGCCTCATCGCTGCGCGCCGCCGCAGCTTCCTGATCGGTACGGGTGATCTCGGTCATGAAAATAAGGCCCGGCGCCGGACCGGGGGAGCGGCATGCCGCCCCGCGGCCCGGCGCCTACGTGATCTCGATTACCGGAAGACCTTGGCGAAGCCCTTGAGCGCCTCGGCGCGAGCCTGCGTCCATGCCTTCTCGTGCGCCGCGGGATCGCTGATCTTCATGGCCTCGACCTTCTTCCAGGCCGCGGCGAGCGCTTCCTGCCGCTTCAGCAGGATCTCGTTGTGCTTGGACGCCTCCTCGGTCCAGAGGCCCTTCTCCTTGTAGAAGCGGATCGCGCCCTCGTGATAGGGGGCGACCCAGGTGAATTTCTGCTTCTCCAAGGCCCAGCCGGTGTTCCCGGGCGCTCCGTCCTTGTAGTTCGGGTACTGCTCAACCATCGCCTTCAGCATGTTGTAGACGAGGTCCGCATCGACCTTGGGCGTGGTGATCAGGATCGGGTAGGGATAGGTCGCGCCCTCGTAGGGGTTCGTCTTGGACATGCCGGCGCCTTCGGTCGCCATGATCGGCGTGAAGTACGGCGCGACTTCCCTCAGCCGCTCCCAAAGCGCCGGGTCGTTGTGCGGCGTCGCCGGCCAGTGGATGCCCCGCGGCGAGGCCTCGAGCTGATACGCCTTGCCGGACGTCGTCGAGGCCCAGGCCGCATCGACCTGATTGTTGACGATGCCGTCCCATGAAGCGCCGAAGCCGCCGAACTCCACCTTCGTGACGTCGTCCCAGGTGAGGCCGGCGGCGTGGAGGAACGCCGCGATGTTCTCGTTGAGCGCGGGCGAGCCGACCACCCAGGCGACGCGCTTGCCCTTGAGGTCCTTGAGCGTCTTGATTCCGGCGTCCTTGGCGGTGCCGATGCCGAGCGCGGAGTCGGCCTGGCAGTAGATGACGAGCCTCACCGGCTGCGGGCCCCAATCGGGAGCGCCGAACTCGTACTGGCCTTCCTGCGCGAAATAGGTGGCGCCGATGCCGGTGGCGGAGAAGGGCACCTTGCCCTCGCGCAGCGGAACCGAGCGCGAGACGTCGTTCTTGCCGGGAAGGACGCGGAGGTCGACGCCGTAGGCGTCCTTGAGCGCCTTGCCGATCGCGACCGCGGAATTGTAGCCGCCCGAGCCGACATCGTACGCGGTCCAGGCTATCTGGCGCGGCAGATTCACCTTCCCGTCCTGCGCCGCGACCGGCGCAGCCAGCAGCGCCGCCATGGCGACGCCGAACAACGTACCAGTGTAAAGTCGCATCTTCTAAATCCTCCCGTTGTTGTGCGTCGGCGCCGTCGGCGCCGCGATTTGCAGAGACTATTGTCCTGCCGGGGACGATCTGTCCACCGATGATGCCGACGGGACAGGGCTCGCGGGGGTCGGACTGTCGTCCCGCCGCTTGCTTTTCACACAATCATGCCATTAGGTTGCGCCGCAACGGCCACGCTCGAAGGCCGGCAGGCAGGGTGGTTTGAGCGAGACGATCCTAGAAGCCGAAGGGCTCACGAAAGAATTCGCGGGCTTCACCGCGGTCAACAACGTCAATCTCGCGGTGCGGCGCGGGACGATTCACGCCCTCATCGGCCCGAACGGTGCGGGAAAGACGACGGTTTTCAATCTCCTCACCAAGTTCCTGACCCCGAGCGCCGGGGTCATTCGCTACAAGGGACGGGACATCACCGCGATGCGCCCCGCCGACGTGGCGCGACTCGGCATCGTCCGCTCGTTCCAGATCTCGGCCGTGTTCCCGCACCTCACCGTGCGCGAGAACGTCCGCATCGCGCTCCAGCGCGAGCTCGGCACCTCGTTCCATTTCTGGCGCTCGGAAAAGAGCTTGGCGCGCCTTCACGGCCGCGCCGACGAGCTCATCGCGGCTGTCGGCCTCGCGGGCTACGAGGATGTGCTCGCGGTCGAGCTCCCTTACGGACGCAAGCGCGCGCTCGAGATCGCGACGACGCTCGCTCTCGACCCCGAGATGCTGCTGCTCGACGAGCCGATGGCGGGACTCGGGCACGAGGACATCGACCGCATCTCCGCGCTCATCAAGAAGGTCGCGGCCGACCGGACGGTGCTGATGGTCGAGCACAACCTGTCGGTCGTCGCCACTCTCAGCGATACGATCACCGTGCTGACCCGCGGCCGTGTCCTCGCCGAAGGCGACTACGAGACCGTGTCCAACAATCCCGAAGTGCGCGAGGCTTACATGGGGACCGGCCATGCCTGAGGCCGCGGTGATGGCGAAGGAGCTGCTGAAGGTGCGCGACCTCCACGCCTGGTACGGGGAGTCGCACATCCTTCACGGGATGAGCTTCGACGTCGGCGAGGGCGAGGTCGTGACGCTGCTCGGGCGCAACGGCGCCGGCAAGACCACGACCATGAAGGCGATCATGGGGATCGTCGGGCAGCGCAAGGGATCGGTCGTGTTCGAAGGAACCGAGACGATCGGTCTCGGCTCGAACCGCATCGCCCGCCTCGGCATCGCCTACTGCCCCGAGGAGCGCGGCATCTTCGCGAGCCTCGACGTCGAGGAGAACCTGATGCTGCCGCCGGCCGTCCGGCCCGGCGGGATGAGCATCGAGGAGATCCATGCGATCTTCCCGAACCTCAAGGAGCGGCGGCGCAGCCAGGGAACGAAGCTTTCGGGCGGCGAGCAGCAGATGCTGGCGATCGGCCGCATCCTGCGCACCGGCGCGCGGCTCCTTCTCCTCGACGAGCCGACCGAGGGGCTGGCGCCCGTGATCGTGCAGCAGATCGGCAACGTCATCCGCACGCTCAAGACGAAGGGCTTCACGATTCTGCTCGTCGAGCAGAACTTCCGCTTCGCCGCCACGGTCGCCGACCGGCATTACGTGGTCGAGCACGGCCGCGTCATCGACCACATCCGCAACGAGGACATTCCGGCCAACATGGACCGGCTGCACGAATATCTCGGAGTCTAAGTAAGGGAGGAGAAGTCAGAATGAGGAAAGTTCTTCTGGGCGCCGCGGCGGCGTTCGCCCTGACGGCGGGCACCGCTGCAGCGCAAGGCATTTCCGGCGACGTCGTCAAGATCGGCGTCATGAGCGACATGTCGTCGCTCTACGCCGACGTGGGCGGGCCGGGCTCGGTGGCCGCGGCGGAGCTCGCGGTCAAGGATTTCGGCGGCACCGTCGCCGGCAAGAGGATCGAGATCGTCCAGGCCGACCACCAGAACAAGCCGGACGTCGGGTCCAGCATCGTGCGACAGTGGATCGACAGCGAGGGCGTCGACGCGGTCGCCGACGTCCCGACCTCGTCGGTGGCGCTCGCGGTCCAGCAGGTCTTGAAGGACAAGGGCAAGGTCTTCCTCATGTCGGGACCGGCCTCCTCCGACCTCACCGGCAAGGCGTGCTCGCCGACCGGCGTGCACTGGACCTACGACACCTACGCGCTGGCGCACGGGACCGGATCGGCCCTGGTGAAGCAGGGCGGCGACACCTGGTACTTCCTCACCGCCGACTACGCCTTCGGCCACGCGCTCGAGCGCGACACCGGGGACGTCGTGAAGGCGGCGGGCGGCAAGGTGCTGGGCGCCGTGCGGCACCCGCTCAACACCGCCGACTTCTCGTCCTTCCTCCTCCAGGCACAGGCCTCGAAGGCGAAGGTCATCGGCCTCGCCAATGCGGGCGGCGACACGATCAACTCGATCAAGCAGGCGGCCGAGTTCGGCATCGTCGCCGGCGGCCAGCGCCTCGCCGGCCTGCTCGTCTTCATCACCGACGTGCACAGCCTCGGGCTCAAGACCGCGAACGGTCTCGTCATCACCGAAGCCTTCTACTGGGACCAGAACGACGAGACCCGGGCCTTCGCGAAGAAGTTCGAGGCGGTGATGAAGAAGAAGCCCAGCATGGTGCAGGCCGGCGTCTACGGCGCGGTGATGCACTATCTGAAGGCGATCGACGCCATCAAGACCGACGACGGCAAGGCGGTCGTCGATCAGATGAAGAAGATGCCGATCAACGACTTCATGACCAAGAACGGCAAGGTCCGCGAGGACGGCCGCGTCATGCGCGACATGTACCTGTTCGAGGTCAAGAAGCCCGAGGAGTCGAAGGGCCCCTGGGACTACTACAAGCAGCTCGCCGTGATCCCGGCCGAGGAGGCGTTCCGTCCGCTGAAAGAGGGCGGCTGCCCCTTCGTCAAGGGCTGATGGCTCGCTTCGATCATACCCGCCCATCGCCGGCGGCGGGCGGGGAGGGGGCAGGCGCCCCCTCCCCGGCCGGCGCCCGGCAGCGGCGGAAGACGTAGAAGATCATGTTCGAACTCCTCGGGATTCCGCCGCAGGCGCTCTTCGGACAGCTCCTCATCGGGCTGATCAACGGCGCCTTCTACGCGATGCTGAGCCTCGGCCTCGCCGTCATCTTCGGGCTGCTCAACATCATCAACTTCACGCACGGCGCGCAATACATGATGGGCGCGTTCGTCGCCTGGTTCCTGCTCAACTCAGCGCTCGGCCTCAACTACTGGTGGGCGCTCCTGATCGCGCCGATCGTGGTCGGAATCACCGGGATCGTCATCGAGCGGCTGCTCCTCAAGCGCATCTACAAGCTCGACCACCTCTACGGCCTCCTTCTCACCTTCGGCCTCGCGCTCGTCATCGAGGGGCTGTTCCGCAACTACTACGGCTCGACCGGGCTGCCCTACTCGATCCCCCCGCAGCTCGCCGGCGGCCATAATCTCGGCTTCATGTTCCTTCCGAACTACCGCGCGTGGGTGATCGTCTTCTCGCTCGCGGTCTGTCTCGGCACGTGGTTCGTGATCGAACGCACCTCCCTCGGCGCGACGCTGCGCGCGGCGACCGAGAACCCGACGCTGGTCCAGGCCTTCGGCATCAACGTCCCGCGCCTCATCACCGTCACCTACGGTTTCGGCGTCGGCCTCGCCGCGCTCGCGGGCGTTCTGGCGGCGCCGATCTATCAGGTGAGCCCGCTGATGGGCTCCCAGATCATCATCGTGGTGTTCGCCGTCGTCGTCATCGGCGGCATGGGCTCGATCATGGGCGCGATCGTTTCCGGGTTCGGCCTCGGCGTCATCGAGGGGCTGACAAAAGTCTTCTATCCAGAAGCCTCTAATACGGTCATCTTCGTGATCATGGCGATCGTTCTCCTGGTCCGGCCGGCCGGGCTCTTCGGGCGGGCACGATGACGAACGGAACCGCAAAACTCGGCACATGGGCCGGCGCCGCGCTGCTGGCGGTCGCGATCGTCCTGCCTTTCGTCGTCTATCCGGTGTTCGTGATGAAGGCGCTCTGCTTCGCCCTCTTCGCGTGCGCCTTCAACCTCCTCATCGGCTATGTCGGCCTCCTGTCGTTCGGCCACGCGGCCTATTTCGGCATCGGGTCCTACGTCACCGCCTACACGGTGAAGGCGTGGGCGCTGCCGCCGGAGCTCGGAATCCTGCTCGGCACCGCGGTCGCGGCGCTCCTGGGGGTCGTCTTCGGCTGGCTCGCGATCCGCCGCTCCGGCATCTACTTCGCGATGGTGACGCTGGCGCTCGCGCAGATGGTCTATTTCTACGCGCTCCAGTCGCCGTGGACCGGGGGCGAGGACGGGATCCAGGCGGTGCCGCGCGGGCACCTGCTGGGGATCTTCGACCTCAACGAGCCCCTCGTCATGTACTTCTTCGTCCTGGGCATCTTCCTGCTCGGGTTCTTCATCATCCACCGCACGATCCACTCGCCCTTCGGGAACGTCCTCAAGGCGATCCGCGAGAACGAGCCGCGCGCGATCTCGCTCGGCTACAAGACCGACCAGTACAAGCTGCTGGCCTTCGTGCTCTCGGCCGCGCTCTCGGGCCTCGCCGGCTCGACCAAGAGCCTCGTCTTCCAGCTCGCCTCGCTCACCGACGTCTATTGGACGATGTCGGGCGAGGTCGTGCTGATGACGCTCGTCGGCGGGCTCGGCACCGTGTTCGGACCCGTGGTCGGCGCCTTCATCGTCATCACGATGGAGAACTATCTCGCGCGCTACGGCTCTTGGGTGACGGTGATCCAGGGCATCGTCTTCGTGCTCTGCGTCCTCGCCTTCCGGCGCGGCGTCGTCGGCGAGATCATCGCCTTCGTGCAGCGCCGCACCGTCCGCGCGCCGGGCGCCGCCACCCCGGCGCACGCCCCCGGCGAGTAAGGGTCGGGCGCGCCGGGACGGCCCAGCGCGCCACCTTTCCCGGCTTCGCCCCTCGGCCGCGGGAGCGGCGTCGCGTGGCGCCTAGCCGCCCGCCCACCGCTCCCTATATCCTTCCGATAGGCCCAGTTCCGGGCCTCGAAGGTCGTGGGGCCATGCGCTCTCTCCTCTCTTTCCTGCTCCTCCTTCTCGCGGCCGTTCCCACCGCGGCGCAGGGAGCCGAGCAAGCGAGCCCGCAATTTCTCGACGCCGTCGTTCGCGTGCGGGCCGAGATCCCGCCCGACGCGCGCACCGCGCCCTATCTCGACGTCGAGCGTGTCGGCTCCGGCGTCGTCATCGACGACGACGGGCTCATCGTCACGATCGGCTTTCTCATCATGGAGGCGACCGGCGTCGAGGTCACGGCGGGCGGCAGGTCGGTGCCGGCCGACGTCGTCGGCTTCGATACCGAGAGCGGGCTCGGCCTCGTGCGCGCCAAGGAGAAGCTCGGGGTGAAGCCGGTGCCGCTGGGCCGCGCGAAAGGCCTCGAGGAGCAGGCCCGCGTCCTGGTGGCGAGCTTCGGCGGGGCCGAGCGCGCGATCGGCGCTTACGTCGTCTCGCGCCGCTCCTTCACCGGCTATTGGGAGTACATCCTCGACGACGCGATCTTCACCGCGCCCGCGCATCCGCAATGGGCCGGCGCCGGGCTTTTCGGCCCCGACGGCAGGCTCGTCGGGATCGGCTACCTCGCCGTCCCGAACGCCGGCGGCGGGGAAATGCCGCTCCCCGGCAACATGTTCGTGCCGATCGACCATTTGATGAACGGGATGGCCGACCTCCTGGCGAGCGGCCGCCCGGCCGGCCCGCCGCGGCCGTGGATGGGAATTCGCGCGCACGAGATCGAGGGCCACATCGTCGTCGTCTCGGTTCAGCGCGAGAGCCCTGCGGAGAAGGCGGGCGTCGAGGCCGGCGACCTCCTCGTGGCGCTCGACGGCGAGCGCGTCGACAGCCTCGCCGACTTCTACCGCCGCCTCTGGAGCAAGGGGAGCGCCGGAATCGAGGCGCGGCTGACCCTGCTCGACCGCCGCGGCCCGCGCGACGTCACGGTGAAGACGATGGACCGCTACAAGTTCCTGCGGCTCGGCGTCACGTACTGAGAGAAGGCCGCTTCACGAGGGGCGCGCCTCGTCAGGCGTGCCCCGCCTCGCCGCTCAGCGCGGTCAGATCGACCCCGAGCTTCGCCATCGCCCGGAACCACTTCTTCTCGAGATCGCGGCCGAACACGATGTCCTCGTCGGCCGGCACGTGAAGCCAGCCGTTCTGCTGGAGCTCGCTGTCGAGCTGGCCGGCGCCCCACCCGGCATAGCCGAGCGCGAGGAGGCTCTTGCGCGGGCCCTCGCCGCGGCCGATCGCGCGCAGGATGTCGAGGGTCGCGGTGAGCGCCATCTCGTTGCCGACCACGAGCGAGCCCTCCTCGACGTAGTCGGCGGAGTGCAGAACGAAGCCGCGGCCCGATTCGACGGGGCCGCCGAAATGGACCCGGGGCGTCCCGACGATGCCGTCGTGCGGAATGCTCAGCTGGTCGAGGAGCTCGACGAGGGTCAGATTGCCGATGAGCTTGTTCACCACGAGGCCCATCGCCCCTTCCTCGTTGTGGGCGCAGAGATAGATGACCGACCGCTGGAACCGGTGGTCCTGCATGTGCGGCATCGCCACGAGGAGCTGGCCGGCGAGGGAGCTCATGCTCCTTGAGATAGACCGCGCCCCTTGGGGGCGCAAGGCAGCGACGCCCTGACGCAATCGTGACGGTGCGGCAGCGGCCGGGCGGGCTTATATAAGCCGCCGTGCGAGCAGTTCTGGCGCTTTTCCTCGGCCTCCTCGCCGCCCCGGCTCTCGCAGCCGAGCCGGGCGCGTCGGACTGGTTCGAGACCGAGCAGGGGCGCGTGCGGCTTCTCGCAGCCTCGCCGACCGAGCTCGGGCTCGAGTTCGACCTCGCCCCGGGCTGGAAGATCTACTGGCGCGCCCCGGGCGATGCCGGCTATCCGCCCTCGGTCGACTGGACGGGCTCCGACAACCTTCAATCGGCTGAGATTCTCTGGCCGGCCCCGCATCGTTTCTCGATCTTCGGCCTCGACACGGTCGGCTACGAGGGGAAGGTCGTCCTGCCGATCGCGGCGCGCCCCGCGGACGCGGCCGCCCCCGTCCGGCTCGAGGCGAGGCTCGACTATCTCACCTGCCGCGAGATCTGCATCCCGTATCAGGCCGAGCTCTCGGTCGACGGGACGTCCCCGTCCTGGTCGGGCCTTCTCGCCACGTGGCGCGCGAAAGTGCCGGGGAACGACGGCCCGCTCCGGATCGACGGCGCGCGCCTCAGGGCCGGCCAGCCGTCGATGCTCGAAGTCGTGGTCGCGGGTCCGCTCGCCGCGCCCGACGCCTTCGTCGAAGCCCCGGAGGGGTTCCTCTTCGGCAAACCGTCGCTCGACGGCGGCGCGCTCCGCATCCCGGTCGAGGCGAGCGCGCCCGAAAGCCTCGTCGGGAAGCAAGTCACGGTGACGCTCGTCGACGGCGACAGGAGCGCGGCGGCGACCGTGGTCGCCGCGGCCGGGCCGCCGCTCGCCGACTTCTCGGCGCTTCTTCCGATCATCGCCATCGCGCTCCTCGGCGGCCTCGTCCTCAACGTCATGCCGTGCGTCCTCCCGGTCCTCTCGCTGAAGCTCCTCGGCATGACGGGCGGCGCGCGCGGGCTCCTCGCCACAGCGGCCGGGATCGTCGCCTCCTTCGCCGCGCTCGCGGGCGGAATGATCGCGCTCAAGGCGGCCGGCGTCGCGGTCGGCTGGGGCCTCCAGTTCCAGCAGCCGCTTTTCCTCGCCGCCATGATGGGCGTCGTCGTGCTCTTCGCCGCCAATCTCTGGGGGCTTTTCGAGGTCCCGATGCCCGCCTGGGCGGACCGCCTCGCGGGCGGGCGCGCCGGCGCGTTCGCGACGGGCGCCTTCGCGACCCTGCTCGCGACCCCGTGCTCGGCCCCGTTCCTCGGCACCGCGATCGGCTTCGCCCTCGCCGCCGGCCCGGTCGAGATCGTCGCGATCTTCCT
>JADGGZ010000126.1 GCA_019689675.1 Rhodospirillales bacterium
TCGAGCTCGGAGGTCTATCAGACGCCGCCCTCGGTTCCGACGGACGAGTCGGTGCCGCTCTCGGTCCCCGACGTCGCCAACCCGCGCTATTCCTACGGCGGCTCCAAGATCCTCACCGAGCTGATGGCGCTCAACTACGGCCGCGAAGGCTTCGAGCGCGTCGCGATCTTCCGGCCGCACAACGTCTACGGCCCCGACATGGGCTGGGAGCACGTCATCCCGCAATTCGCCCTGCGGGCGCGCGATGCGGTGGCGGCGACTCCGGATGGGCCGGTCGCATTCCCGATTCAGGGCGACGGATCTCAGACGCGCGCCTTCATCCATATCGACGACTTCACGGAAGGGCTCGCGCTCGTCCTGGCCCGGGGCGGGCACCGGGAGATCTACAACATCGGCACCGAGGAGGAGGTGAGCATCGGCGAGCTCGCGCGCCTCGTCGTCGGCCGCTTCGGGCGCGAGGTACGGCTCGTCCCGGGAACGGCGCCGGCGGGCGCGACCCCGCGCCGCTGTCCCGACATAAGCAAGCTGCGGCGGCTCGGCTTCGAGCCCCGCGTGCGCCTGCGCGACGGGATCGGTCCCGTCGTCGACTGGTACGTCGCCAATGCCGACCGCCGCCCGGGCGCGGCAGTCGCTCCCCAGCAACGAGGAAGCAGCCTTGAGTAACACACCGACGTCGCGGCCGGTCACCGCCTGCCAGATTTGCGGCGCACCCGAACTCGCTTCCGTCCTCTTCCTCGGCTACGTGCCGCCGGTGAACACGATGCCGCCGATCGGACGCCCGGCCGAGGAGCAGAGCGGCTATCCGCTCGAGCTCCTGCGCTGCACGGCATGCGGCCTCGTGCAGATCGGGCTCGAGGTCGATCCCGCCGTGCTGTTCCCGCATTCCTATCCCTATCTTTCGGGCAGCACGCGCATCCTGCGCAGCAATTTCGCCGACCTTTGCGCCGAGGCGTCGCCCCTCGTGGGCCTCGCCCAAGGCGATCTCGTCATCGACATCGGCTCCAACGACGGCACGCTCCTCGGAAACTTCAAGGAGGCGGGTTTCCGCGTCCTCGGGATCGAGCCTTCGCAGGCCGGCGACGTGGCGCGGAGCCGCGGCATCGATACGCTCACCGCCTATTTCGGAGGCGAGACCGCGCGCGCGGTGAAGGCGCAGCACGGCACCGCGCGGCTCATCACGGCCGCCAACGTCTTCGCCCATATCGGCGGCATCCACGAGGTCGTCGCCGGAATCGTCGATCTTCTCGCCCCCGACGGCGTGTTCGTGTCGGAATCGCACTATCTCGTCGATCTCGTCGAAACGCTGCAGTACGACACGATCTATCACGAGCATCTTCGCTACTATCATCTCGGCAGCCTGAAGCGGCTCCTGGAGCAGCACGGGCTCGAAGTATTCCATGTGAAGCGGATTCCGACGCATGGAGGCTCGATCCGGGTCTATGCCGCGCGGGCAGGAAGCCGGAGCGTGCTGCCGAGCGTCGCCGAACGTCTCGCCGACGAGGAGGCGCGCGGCATCGCAAACGGCGCGGCACTTGCCGATTTCCGTGCGCGCGTCCTTCAGTCGAAGCTCGAGCTTTACAGGCTCCTGGCGCCGCTCAAGCGCGAAAACGCCCGCATCTACGGCATCGGCGCGCCGTCCCGCGCGAGCACGCTCATCAATTACGCCGCGCTCGACGACGGGATTCTCGACTGCGTGCTCGAGATCTCGACCTCGCACAAGCTCGGAAAATACATCCCGGGAACGCGCATCCCCGTGCTCGACGAGGAGAAGCTCTTCGCCGAACAGCCCGAGTACGCGATGCTCCTCTCCTGGCACATCGCCGACGAGCTCGTCGCGAACCTCAGGAAGAAGGGCTATCGCGGCCGGTTCATCGTCCCGCTTCCCGAGCCGCGCATTGTCTGATCGTCCCTTCAAGGTCGCCGTGGCCGGGCTCGGGTTCGGCGCGGGGGTGCATGTTCCAGCGTTTCGCGCCGTGCCGGGCGTCGAGGTCGTCGCGATCGCCGGCCGCGATCGTGCCCGTGCCGAGGAAGCGGCGGCGCGCCTCGACATCCCTTGCGCCTGCGCCGGGCTCGACGAGCTCCTCGACCGCGAGCTCGACGCGGTCTCGCTCGCGCTGCCGCCGGCGGCGAACGAGTCGGCGCTCGTCAGCGCTTTCGGCGTTTCTGGGCTCGCCGTCTTCAGCGAGAAGCCGCTCGGCGCCTCGGCGGAGCGGGTACAGGCGCTCGCCGCCCGCTCGGCCGGGCGCACCATCGCCGTCGATTTCGAGTTCACCGAGCTTGCGACGTTTCGCGAGCTGAAGCGCTGCATCGACGAGCGGTCGCTCGGGCGCATCGTCTCTGTCGAGGTCGAGTGGCTGACGCACTCCTGGGCTCAGCGCTCCCGTTCCTTTTCGTGGAAGACCGATGCCGAGCAGGGCGGCGGCGCTCTCGCGCTTCTCGGCTCGCACGTCCTCTACCTCGCCGAATGGATGTTCGGGCCGATCGAGCGCGTCGCGACCGCCGTGCTCGAGTCCGAGGCGACCGGAAGGTTCACGCCGCCGGGACGGCGCGCCGCGCCCGACACGGTGACGTTCTCCCTCATGCTTCACGGCGACGTTCCCTTGCGCGCCCTGGTGAGCAATGCATCGCCCGCCGGTCCGCTCCACCGCTGGACGGTCGTCGGGGAAGGCGGCAAAGCCGTCCTCGAGAACCGCTCGACGGACTACGTCGCCGGATTCCGGCTCACGCAACACGACGAAGCAGGAAATCTCCTTCGCGCGATCACCGAGCCGGCGAAAGCCGCCGACGGACGGATCGCAGCCGTCGCCGCTTTGGCCGCCCGGTTCGTCGCCGCGGCGAGGGCAGGCGAGGCATGCCGCCCCGGCCTCGACGCCGGGGTGCGGGTGCAGGACTTGATGGCGGCGGTTGTCGACTGCGCCGCTTTGGAACGCGCTGTTCGATGAGCGGCGGCGAACGCATTCTCGTCGTCGGCGGGATCTGGCCGCACGTCCAGGGAAACGAGCAGGCGGCGGAGGTCGTGACTCACGAGATCCTGCGCGCGCTCGCGAGCGGGAACGACGCGGAGATCCGCTACCTCTGCATCTCGATCGGCCGTGTCCCGGTCACGGAAGCGGCCGAAGCGGGGCGGCGCCATCTCGAATCGCTCGGGATCCGGTTCTTCCCGCCGCTCGAATTACCGCCGCTTCATACGCCTTCGTCGTCCGTCGAGCGATGGTGGCGCATGCTGGTCCGCGCCGATCCTTCCCTGCTGCTGCCCGGCTATGGGCATTCCGATGCAATCAGGCAACGCCTCGACGGATGGCGCCCCGACGCGGTCGCGACCGTGTGGACTGAAGTCGGCACCGCCGCGGTCGCGGAGCTCGGAATTCCCGTCTACGCGTATTACGGCAACCCCGATCACAAGTCGCATCTGGCGCGCAGCTGGTTCAACTGGCGCATCGGCGGTCACCCCTTGCGGCCCGGAAGCCTCGTCCGCTTCGCGAAGGCGCTTCTCGTCGGCCGCGCGCTGGAGCGGGCGCATCTTGCGGTGATGCGGCGGCTTCACGCCGTGGCGGACGTCGCGGCGAACGACGCGGCGTACTACCAGCGGCACGGCGTCAACGCCGCCTATGTCCGCAACATGTGGGTGGCGGACGCTCGGCCCGCCTGGGAGGCGGCGCGCGATCGCGCCGAGCAGGTCAGCCCGCTGAAGATCGTCGGCAATGTCGGCTCGCTCGCAGCGACGGGCAACAGCTTCGGGCTGCACACGCTCGCGACCGCGATCCTTCCGGCGCTGAAGCGTCGCCTCGGCGAAGGCGCGTTCGAGATCCATCTCTTCGGGCCCGGCAAGCCGCATCCCGCTGTGGCGCCGCTTCTCGCCGATCCGCATTTCAAGCTACGCGGCTATGTCGCCGATCTCGACGGCGAGATGGTGAGCGCGCCCGTCTTCCTCGTCGCCAACAATCATGACGTGTTCAAGGTCGGGCATACGCGGTTTTTGCACTGCTGGTCGCTGGGGGGCTGCGCTGTCGGGTTCAAGGACAGCGCCGTCGCGATGCCCGAGATCCGCCACCGCGAGAATGCGCTCCTCGGCGCGACGCCCGAGGAAGTGGCCGAGCTTGTCGCCGAGGCGGCCGCCGACGTCTCGCTACGGCGTGCGATCGGGCGAGGCGGCCTTCGGACTCTGGAGACGCTCTTCCGACCGGATGCCATATGCCGGGAGATCGCGGCTTCGCTGCGTGCGATCGCCCGGCGCGAGGCCGTGCCGTGAGCGCGATCGTCAAGGCGACCAAGATCTATTTCTCTGCCGCGGTTCTGACCTCGGCGATCAGCGTCGTTCTCCTTCCCATCACGACGTTGAAGCTCGGCCCTGCGGATTACGGCGCGTTCGCTCTCGGAGCCGCGATCTCGGCGATCACGTCGGGGCTCGGCAGTGCGACAACGGCCTACACGCTGGCGACCCATTTACCGCGCCTTGACGCATCGGCCCGAAAGGCTCTGGTCTCGACGGCTCTTGCGGCCTCCGTCGGGGTGGCGCTGATTTCGGCGGCGGGGACCGTCGCGGTCGTCGCTCTCGTGCTGCCCGCTGCGGTCGACCTCGATTTCGAGATCCGCTTCGGCATCGCCCTCCTCGCGCTTGCGGCGGCGCCCGGATCCGCCTGGACGGTCGCGGCCGAGGTTCTGACGCTGTCCGGCCGCGCACGGCCTTTCGCCATCGTCACGGTTCTCCAATCCGTTGTGAGCGCCGTGGTCGTATTGAGCGCGCTGTTTCTCGCTGATCTCGGAGGGCTTTCTCTTTTTCTCGGTGCCGCGGCCGCGAGCCTCACCGGCTTCGCAGGTGCGCTCGCGGCTCTCCGCGGCGAAGCCTCCCAGCCTTCGCGCCGGTGGCTTTACGAGCTCTGGCGCGGATTTCCGGCTCAGGCTTCGGCGAACCTCATCGAGCAGGGCCGGCCTGTCGTGGAGCGATTCTTCGTCTCGGCGTGGCTCGATCTTGGCGCCCTCGGGATCGCCACGCACGGCCAGCAATACCGCACCTATCTCATGCTCGTCGTGAAGTCGGTCTCGCGCGCCGCATGGCCGATCAATCTCGAGGAGGCGCGGGACCCGAGCCTTCGCTTCGTCGAAACGCGCGAGAGCTGGGCCGTCGCGCAGATCGCGGTGCTGGCGGCGGGCGTCGTCTTCGCCACGCTCGGCGGCGAAATCATCGGTTTGCTCACGAACAACCGGTTCCTCGACGCGCAGCCCTATGCAGTGGCTTTCATAGCGGCGCTGCTTCTGCAGACGGCAGGAAAGCCGCAAATGTCCCTGCTGGTCGCCCACGGAGGGGGGCCCGCCTATTCGCGCCTTGTGAGCTTCTCGCTTCTGACTGGCCTTGCCGTGCTCGTCGTGGCGATTCCCCTCATCGGGCTGCCTGGGTTCGCGCTCGCCGGCATCGTGCAGCCGCTCGTGCTCCGCATCGGCCTCGAAGTGCGCGCACGTCGCATCGCCGAAGCGCCGTTCCAGGACCACTGGGTCGTCGCCGGAATCGTCGTGATCGCGGGCTGCGCCGCCGCGAGCGCCTTGGGCGCGCTCTCGCTCTGGAGCCGCACCGGGCTCTGCCTCTTCGTGATCGGCGTCGTTCTCGCCTGCGGCCGCCGCGCGCTCCTCAGGTTCCTCGCCCGGCACCGGCACGACGACGAGACGGCGAAGCCCGTCGCGGAGGCCGCACCGTGACGAAGGTTGCCTTGCTCTCGCACCGGTTCGGCAACATCGGCCATTCCTTCATGGCGGTCGGTGCTGAAGAGGTGGTGGCCGAGGCTTTCGGTCCGGACGCCGAAATCACGCATTTCGAGCAGCACTTCCCGTTCGAGGTTCACGGCAAGAGCCATCCGATGCGGCGGCTGGATCCGCCGCGGCTCGGCCGTCTCGTGCCTCTGCTGCGAGCGCTCGAGCCCGAGTTCGTCCAGCGTCTCCTCTGGCGACAGACGCTGCCGCTCGATTTCGATCTCGCCGTTGCATGCGGCGGACCGAACATCGTCGCCGGAGGAAGTCGCGCGCTGCCGCTTCGGATGATGCTCCACTACATGAACGGCGCCTTCCGGTTTCGTGGAGTGCCGCTGATCGATGCCGCGGTCGGATGCTGCTTCCCGTACGAGCGAGTACCGGATGAGCTGCCGCCCGAGGACGCGGCGTTCTATCGCGCGGCGATGGAGCGGTGCAGCGTCGTCGCCGTCCGCGACCCCATCGCCGCGCGCATTCGCAGCCAGCTCGGGTTCGAAGGCCCGCTGCTCCCCTGCATCGCCCTCTCGAGCGGACGCCGGTTCGAGGCGATCGCGGGCGGGGCCCGGCGGAAGGGCGACGACGGGTACCTGCTTGTCAACTTTCAGCGTCGTGGCGCCAACGAGGATTGGGGCCAGGGGGTCGATCCGGCGCGCTGGATGAGCGTGGTGCGGGACGCGCTCGAAATCCTGCGGCAACGGCATGACGTCGTTCTCGTCGCGCACAGCGCGGCGGAGAGCGAAGCTGCCCGGGAGCTCGCGCCGGACCTGCCGTGCTTCCGCCCGGAATCGGTCGAGGAGTACGCGCGCGTTGCTGCGGGTGCGAAAGTCGGGTTCGTCAGCCGGCTCCATGCCGGGATCGCGCTTGCCGGTATCGGCGTGCCGTCCCTGGTGGTCGGGACCGATACCCGGCTCGGCACCGCCGAGCTGATCGGCCTCGATACCGCGTACGTCAAGACCCTTACGGCCGGGGACGTGGTCGAGCGGGTCGAGCGATTGATCGCCGCCCGGGCGGTCGAGCGCGAAAGGCTCATCGCCTTGCGCGAGGCGACGATCCGCGAGTATGCGAAGCTGTTCCGAAGCACCATCAGGACCGACCGATGATCCCCAGCCTCGATATTGCCGGACGCGTCGTCTCGCCGCGCGATCCCGTCTTCGTCATCGCCGAGGCGTGCGACAATCACCTCGGCGATATGGGAGCGGCCCGCGAGATGGTGCGGCGTGCCAAGCTGGCCGGCGCCGACGCGATCAAGTTTCAGCACCATCTTCCGGACGAGGAGATGCTGCCGGACGCGCCGATGTCGAGCAACTTCCAGGAGCCGCTCTACGAGTTTCTGAAGAAGCATGCGCTGTCGCTCCAGCAGCATCGCGAGCTGAAGGCGTACTGCGAGGAGGTCGGGATACTCTATCTCTGCACCCCGTTCAGCTGGCGCGCCGCCGAGGAGCTGCACACGATCGGCGTCAGCGCCTACAAGATCGGTTCGGGCGAGATGACCGACATCCCGACCCTGCTGCGAATCGCCTCGCTCGGGCGTCCGATGATCGTCTCGACCGGCATGTCCAGCTGGGAGGAGATCGATCATACCTACGAGGCGCTCGTCGCGAAGAAGGTGCCGCTCGCGCTTCTCAACTGCGTCAGCGAGTACCCGCCCGTCTACGAGGACGTCAATCTCGGCGTGATCGGACGCATGATCGACCGCTACCGCGGCGCCGTGATCGGGCATTCGGATCACACGCCGGACCTCTACACCAGCTTCGCCGCGGTGGCGCTCGGCGCCCGCATCATCGAGAAGCACGTCATCCTCGACAAGCGCCAACCCGGGCCTGATCAATCGGTATCGATCGATTTCGCCGAGCTGGCGCAGCTGGTGGAAGGCATCCGCAAGGTCGAGGCGGCGCTCGGAGCGGAAAAGAAGGTGCATCAGCGTGAGGATCAGATCCGGCGCTGGGCCTTCCGCAGCCTCGTGACCACTCGGCCCGTTGCGGCCGGCGAGGTGCTCGGCGAGGACGCCGTCTGGTCGAAGCGCCCCGGGACCGGGATTCCTTCGCATCGCATGCTCGAGGTCATCGGCCGCCGGGCGCGGCGCGACCTGCCCGCTAACGTCCTCTTGTCGTGGGACGATCTCGAGCCGCCTTCGCAATGAAGCTGCTCTTCCTCAACGGATCACGCGGCGAGTGGGGCTATATACGCCCCGTCATCCGGCGCTGCGTCGCCCGGGGCATCGACTACGCGATCTGTGCCACCAACATGACGGTGCTCTCCGGCTACGGCTCGCTGGTCGACGAGATCAAGCGCGACGGGTTCACCGTCAGCGACGAGCTGTTCATGTCGCTCGAGGGCGGCAATCACTTCACGATGGCGAAGTCGCTCGGCATCTTCCTCTCGTCCTTCATCGATACGCTCTATCGCGTGAGGCCGAACTGGATCGTGCTCGCCGGCGATCGCGGCGAGCAGCTCGTCGGCGCCATGGCCGGCGCCTATACCTACATTCCGGTCGCCCACATTCAGGCGGGCGAGCGCTCCGGAAACATCGACGGCGTGACGCGGCATGCGATCGCCAAGTTCGCGCATCTCCATTTTGCCGCCAATGCAGACGCCGCCGAACGCCTTTTGCGTCTCGGCGAGGAGCCGTTCCGGATTCACCAGGTGGGCGCGCCCCAGCTCGACGAGCTCGCCGACGGTTCCTATACGCCGTGGGACGATCTCGCGCGGCGTTTCGAGATCGCGCGGCCCTTTCTGCTCGTGGTGCAGCACCCGGTTACCGAAGAGATGGATCGCGCTGCCGAGCAGGTTCAGGCGCTGGCGGCAGCTCTCGCCCGGTTCCCGTTCCAGAAGGTCTGGATCCTGCCGAACAACGACGCCGGCGGGCAGACGGTCCGGCGCGAGGTTCTGCGCGCGCGCCGCAGCGGCACGCTCGTCTTCGAGAACCTTTCGCGGGCGGATTATCTCGGGCTTCTCAAGAACTGCGCCGCGATCGTCGGGAATTCCAGCTCGGGTCTCCTCGAGGCACCGACCTTCCACGTCCCCGCAGTCAATATCGGCCGCCGGCAGGCCGACCGGCTCCAGGGCGCCAATGTCGTCAACGCGCCGTTTGAGCCCGGCGCGATCGCGGCCGCGATCGAGCGCGCGATCTCGCCCGAGTTCCGGGACGCGCTCGAGTCCTGCACCAACCCCTATGGCGACGGACGTTCCTCAGAACGTATTCTCGATATCTTGATCAACACCCGGGTCGACGAGCGGCTGCTGGTGAAGAGGATCACCTACTGATGACCGACCGGAGCCTCACCGAGTTCGTGGTCGATGAGCACGCGACCTTGCTCGACGCGATCGAAACGATCGAGAGAAACCACAGCCGGTGCGCCGTGGTGTGCAGCGGAGAGAAGGTTCTCGGAGTCATCAGCGAAGGCGACGTTCTTCGCGCGCTTCTGCGCGGGGTGGAGATTCACCGACCGGTCGAAGGGCTCTACAACGTCGCGTTCCACTTTCTCACCGAGCCGGACAAGCAGCGTGCGCTCGAGCTCTTCCGGCAATACGGGATTTCGATGATCCCTGTCCTCGACGAAGCCTTCACGCTGAAGGGCGTCGTCACGCTGCGCGAACTCCTCGGCAAGGTGAAGCTTGCCTGAGTTCCTCGTCGTCGTCCCCGCGCGCGGGGGCTCGAAGCGCGTTCCGGGAAAGAACATCCGGCCGCTCGGCGGCCGTCCTCTGCTGGCGCACACGCTCGCTTGCGCCGTCTCCGCCGATCTCGGCTGCCCGATCATCGTCTCGACAGAAGACCCCGCGATCGCGGACGTCGCCCGGTCGTGCGGCGTGGCCGTAATCGATCGTCCGGCCGCGCTCGCGACCGACACGGCCTCGACGGAGGACGTGCTGCTGCACGTGCTCGACGCGATGAGCCCGGCGAGGCCCGAATGGGTGATTACGCTTCCGCCGACGGCGCCTTTCCGGCGCGCCAGCACGCTGCGCCGCTTTACCGACGCGATCGCCGAGGCGCCAGGGCTTCAGGACTGCCTCATGTCGATCACCGAGGATCGCGGGGACTTCTGGACCCTTTCTGCCGATGGGAGTCTCGGTCGCCTTTTCCCGGATGCGCCGCGCCGGCAGCAGGACCGTGCGCCGCTCTATCTCGAGAACAGCGCGATCTACGTCACCCGCGTCGCCGCGCTCGAGGCGACCCGCTCCGTGCTCGGCAATCGTGTCCGCGGCATCGCCATCGATCGGCTCGAAGGCTTCGACATCAACGACGAGCTCGACTTCGCGATCGCCGAAGCGCTGCTCGCGGCAGGCGTGACGCATGCGCCGTGATCTTCGGCTGAAGCTCGAGAGGTTCGGCATCCTGACGGTCGCGCGCGCGCTTCGCGAGCGGGTCGATCCGAAGCGGCGACCGATCGCAACGCGGGAGCGTGCCGAGCTTCGCGCGGTCCTCGATCGGATCGGCGATTCGGTCGTGCGTCACGCCGAGCGCTACCCGGTGCGCGGCCGGGCGCTGGTCGTCGGGCTGGGCACGGTCGCGGAAGCCGTGATGCAGTCGGCAGTTCTCCTCGGGGCGCGCGCGGCGGGGTACGAGACGACCGTCCTCCTTCATTCGCGCAGCGCCCGGCTGGAACGGGCCTATCGCGCGTTCGGGGTCGCCTGCTTCGCTTATTGGGAAGACTGCCTCGACGACGGCGTCCACCCGCAGACCTCCGTTCTGATGGAGCGCGTCGGCACCATCGGGGACATTCTGTCGTTGTCGGCCAAGGGCGCGTATGTGGGGCGTTACGCCGTCTCCACCGAGATGCGGCGGACTCGTCGCGGCGATCCCGTGCTCGACGATGCGACGCGGCCGCACGTCGCGGCGGCGCTCTCGGCGGCGTTGAACGCGGCGGACGCGGCGGAGGCGATCCTCGATCGCGTGGCGCCGGATGCGATTTTCTTCATCGATCACGGCTACACGCCGGTCGGCCAGCTTTTTGATCTGCAGATCGGGCGCGGCGGCGCATGCTTCACGTCGAACGCGGCGCACCGGAACGGGGCGCTCATCCTGAAGCGGTACGGCACCGACAATCGCGACCAGCATCCCTCCTCGCTCTCGGCCCGGACATGGCGGAGGCTCCTCGACCTCGACTGGCCACCGGCCGCATGGGATCGGGTTCAGAGCGAAGTCCGGTCCTGCTACGAGTCGGGCGAGTGGTTCAGCGAGGTCGGCACCCAGTTCGGCACAAGCGCGATCGACCCCTCTGCCGTAGCGGCGAGGCTCGGCCTCGATCCCAAGAAGAAGACGGCTGTCGTCTTCCCGCACATCTTCTGGGACGCGACGTTCTTCTGGGGAACGGATCTCTTCCGCAACTACGAGGACTGGTTCAAGGAGGCGCTACGCGCCGC
>JADGGZ010000127.1 GCA_019689675.1 Rhodospirillales bacterium
CCCCGACATTGGGAAAGTCTTAAAGAAGGTTTCCTCTAGATACGGCGCGACGGCGAAGGCCGGCGTTTCGCACGTCGGTCTTTTCTCGGCGCGCCCGAACCAGCGCCGGGTCGAAGAACAAAAAGAGGAGTCCGACGAGGAGCACCATGAGCTTACCGACACCCGCCCAACTCCAGGAATTGAGCAAGCTCGTTGTCGAGCACGGAAAGCTCATCAACGGGAAATGGTACTCGTACAAGACGATGAAGCAGACGCTCGACAGGATGGCGGGAGACATCGCGTTCTCGGCGGCGGGCTCGGCGGCCAAGGCGGCGCTGACGGCGCTCTCCGGGGTGAGCACCGGCGTCGCCTTCGTAAGCTTCGGGGCGGTGCTTACGCCGTGGATCGCGAGCGCCGACATCGCCCGCCAGGCGGGGACGATTTTCGAGCTGCACGATCTGAAGGAATACGCGGCGGCGAAGAACGCCAACTCCCAGCTGCACTACTACTGCAAGTGCGGCAAGTGCTTCGAAAATATCAAGTACATCGTCGACAAGAAGGAAAGGAACGTCGGGCGGATCGCCATCGGCGTCGCCACGCTCGGCGTGTCGGCGATCGCCACCTCTCTCTACTCGGTCGCCAAGAGCTTCCAGAGCGGCCGACCGAAAGAGATGGTCTCGAAAGGCATCGTGGAATCAGCGCGCGCGGGATGTACGGTGGCGATCGCCACGATCTTCCTCCTGTCGGGAAACTGGAGCTTTCTGCGCGGCGGCAATGCCGGGATCATGCGGCGGGCTGCCGCGATCCTGACCTCTGAGGACGGCTGGAAGGAGTTCAAGTCGTCGTGGTAGCCGAGGCCGGAGGGCCAGGCGCCCTGCTCTACAGCTCCTCTGTTCGCGGCGAGCGCGCTGACGGGCTTAAGAGCGAAGCTCGGCCACGAGTCCGTCGTAGCCGGGCTCGACGCCATCGGGAAGCTCGGCGCGCAGCGTCTCGTAATCGAGCACCGGGTCCATGTGCGTGAGGATCGCGCGTTTCGGCTTCACGCGCTCGATCCAGCGCAGCGTCTTCTCGAGATGGCTGTGCGTCGTGTGCGGCTCCCGGCGGAGGCAATCGACGATCCAGAGCTCGACGCCGGCGAGGATCTCGAAGGCCATCTCGTCGAGCTCGACGACGTCGGTCGAGTAGCCGAAGCCGCCGATCCGGAAGCCGAGAGTCGTCGAGAAACCGTGATCCTGCTCGAAGGGAACGATCTCGAGCTCGCCGACCCGGAACGGGCCGCGAATTTCGTGCGGCTCGAGCGTGGGCTTGTAAAAGGAGCTTCCGGGCTGGAGCGGCCGCAGCGTGTAGCCGAAACGCGCCTCGATCTGCTTCAAGGTCGCGGCGTCGGCCCAGATCGGCACCGCCCGGCGCATCAGGCGGTTGATGCCCCGCAGCTCGTCGATCCCGTGGAGGTGGTCGGCATGGGCGTGCGTGTAGACGACCCCGTCCAGCCGTTGGACGTTCGCGTCGAGGAGCTGGGCGCGGCAATCGGGCGAGGTGTCGATGAGAAGGATGGTCTCGCCCGACTCCACGAGGACCGAGCAGCGGCGTCGGCGGTTTTTCGGGTTCGTCGGATCGCACGCGCCCCATCGGTTGCCGATCTGCGGCACGCCGCCCGATCCGCCGCAGCCGAGCAGCGTCACCTTCACGTCGGCCGCGCCTTCGCGAAAAGCCGGAAGAAATTGGCCGTGGTCGCTTCGGCAAGCGTCTCCGGCGTAACGCCCTTCAGCTCGGCGAGAAGCGCCGCCGTATGAACGACGAAGGCTGGCTCGTTGCGCCGCCCGCGCTTCGGGACCGGCGCGAGATAGGGAGCGTCGGTTTCGACCAGCATTCGGTCGAGCGGCACGTCGCGGGCGATCTCCCGCAAGCTCTCTGCGTTCCGGAACGTGACGATTCCCGAAAACGATATGTAGTAGCCGAGCGCAAGAGCCTTCTCGGCGAGCGCGCGCCCTGAGCTGAAGCAATGGAGGACGGCGGCCGGCGGGCGCTCCTCCTCGAGGATGCGGGCGGTTTCTGCGTCGGCCTCCCGCGTGTGCACGATGAGCGGAAGCCCGGTCGCGCGCGATGCCGCGCAATGCGTGCGGAAGACCTTTTCCTGCGCTGCGCGCGGGCTGTGCTCGTAATAGAAGTCGAGGCCGCACTCGCCGATCCCGACGACCTTCGGATGCTGCGAGAGCGCGACGAGATCGGCTTCCGGCTGGTCGGCCGCCTCGTGCGGGTGAATGCCGACCGAGCACCATATGTCGTCGTGGCTTTCGGCGAGCGCCCGCACCGCATCGAACTCGGTGACCTTGGTGCAGATCGTCAGCATGCCGCCGAGCCCGGCGCGGCGGGCGCGCTCGATCACCTCCTCGCGCTCCGCGCCGAAATCGGCGAAGTCGAGATGGCAGTGGCTGTCGATCAGCATCACCCCTCGACGTAACGCGGGAAGACGCCTTCCGGTTTCGGCAGCGCGGTGCCGGGGACGAGCGGCGCGCCGTCGAGCGCCGCGAAATCCCGCGCCTCGGCGCCGAGCTGATCGAGCAGCTTCCCGGCGGCGGTCGGCACCACGGGCTGCATGAGGATCGCGAGGTGGCGAATGGTCTCGGCCGCGACCCAAAGGACCGTTTCCATCCGCGCCGGATCGGTCTTGCGCAGCGCCCAGGGCGCCTGCTCGTCGACGTAGCGGTTCGCCGCGGCCACGACCTCGAATACCGCCTCGAGCGCCTTGTGGAAGGCCTGCTCGGCGTACTCTGCGCGAAGGCGCGGCAGAAGCCGTCGCGCCGCCCCGAGGAGCGCATCGTCGGCAGGCGTGAGCGGTCCCTTCGCCGGCACCCTCCCCCCGCAGTTCTTCGCGATCATCGAGAGGACTCGCTGCGCCAGGTTTCCGAAATCGTTCGCGAGATCGCCGTTGATCCGGCCCACCATCGCGCGATGAGAGAAGTCGCCGTCGGAGCCGAACGGCAGCTCGCGGAGCATGAAGTACCGCACCGCGTCGACGCCGTACTGGTCGACGAGCTTCTGCGGCGGAATGAAGTTGCCGAGCGATTTCGACATCTTCTGGCCTTCGACGGTCCACCAGCCGTGCGCGAAGACACGGCGCGGCGGCTGCAGCCCCGCGGCCATCAGAAAGGCGGGCCAGTAGACCGTGTGGAAGCGGATGATGTCCTTGCCGACCATGTGCAGGTCGGCGGGCCAGAAGGTCTTGTATTCCTCGCTCTCGGTGTCGGGATAGCCGACCGCGGTCTGGTAGTTGTTGAGCGCGTCGAGCCAGACATACATGACGTGGCCGGGCTTGCCCGGAACCGGCACGCCCCAGGTGAAGCTCGTCCGCGACACCGAAAGGTCGTTGAGCCCCGACTTGACGAACGAGATCACCTCGTTCCGCCGCGCCGTCGGCGCGATGAAGTTGGGGTTCTTCTCGTAGAACTCGAGGAGCCGGTCCTGCCAGGCGGAGAGCCGGAAGAAGTAGTTCTCCTCCTCGTACCATTCGACGTCGGCGCCGCTCGGCGCCTTGCCGTTGACGAGCTCGCTCTCGTCGTAGAAGGCCTCGTCGCGCACCGAGTACCAGCCCTTGTAATGGCCGAGATAGATCTCGCCGCGCCGCTCGAGCTCCTGCCACAACGCCTGGCAGGATCGGATGTGGCGCTCCTCGGTGGTGCGGATGAAATCGTCGTTCGAGATGTTCATGAGCCGCGTCATCTCGCGGAAGTTCAGGCTGACGCGGTCCGTGAAGGTCTTGGGGTCGACCCCGGCGTCCCGTGCCGAGCGCGCGACCTTCTGCCCGTGCTCGTCGGTCCCAGTGAGGAATTTCACGCGCCGCCCGTCGAGCCGCATGAAGCGGGCGAGCGCGTCGCACGCGACGGTCGTGTAGGCGTGCCCGATATGGGGCGCGTCGTTCACGTAGTAGATGGGCGTCGTGATGTAGTAAGGGCGGCCGCCGGTCATGCGCGAGTGAGCTCCTTCCGCGGGCTGGCGCCTCAGCGCGTTGCCGCTTCGAGCGAGAAGAAGGCGTTGAGGACGACCTGCTTGCGGTCGAGATTGACGCTGTCCGCCTGTGCGAACAAGCGGCCGAGGTTCTCCCACACCTCGATCCAGCGATCAAGCCCGCCCCGGGCGGCGAGCCGTTCCATCGCCTGCCGCTCGCCGGGGACGATTTCGGCCGGGGCTCGCGCGGGATCGACGGCGGCGGTGACGAGGCGGGCGATCCAGCCGGGAAGGAGCTCGCTGAACGCCGTCCACCCCTCCTCCCCGCCGCGCCGGGCGAAGCGATCGGCGAAGCCGTGCAGCCGCGACGGCTCGAGCGAGGGCACCGCGGCGAGCAGGCCGACGAGGTCGCGGTAGAGATCGAGCCCGCCGGCATCGTCGAGCTCGAGGGCGCGGCCGATCGAGCCTTCCGCGAGACGCGCGAGCGCTGCGGCATCCTCATCGGAGAGCCCCGGCCGGTAGCGGCGGAGGAGCGCCCGCACGGTGTCGTCGGGAAGAGACCTCAGGACGAGCTTCCGGCATCGGGAGCGGATCGTCGGCAAGAGCCCGCCCGGCGCATGGCTCACGAGGAAAAGGACAGCCCGCCGCGGCGGCTCCTCGAGCACTTTGAGGAGCGCGTTGGCGGCGTTCTTGTTCATGTCTTCCGCCGGATCCACGATGACGACGCGCCATCCGCCTTCCGAAGGCGTCATGCGCAGGAACGTAATGACGTCCCGGACCGTGTCGACGGTCGTCACCGTCCGCAGCTTTCCCGTCTTCGGGTCCGCCGTCCGCTCGACCGTCATGAGATCGGCGTGCCCGCCCGAAGCGATCCGCCGGAAGACGGGGTCGCTCTCCGGCAGGTCGGTTTTGCCCGAGAGGAGCGTCCGGGCGAGCCGAAACGCCAGCGTCGCCTTGCCGATGCCGCGCGGCCCCGCGATCAGGATCGCGTGCGGGAGGCGTCCCGCCGCGTACGCCTGAAGGAGGACTCTCTCCGCTGCTTCGTGCCCGACGAGATACGAGTTCTCGCGCGGGATCGGGGCGGGAGCGTCGTCGGGCGAGGCCATGCCTCACCCTACCATCCGTTGCCGCGCTTCGCCTCCCCGGCGAACGAAAGCGCAGGAACAACGCGTCCCTTCAATCACATCTTGCTGCTGTTCAACCGAGACGCGCGCGGACTACTTGCCAGATCGCCTCGTGAACCTCTTCGGGCGAGCCGCTCGCGTCGATCACGGCGCAACGTTCCGGTTCTTCCGCCGCGATGGCGAGGAAACCAGCGCGCAGCCGCTCGTGAAAGGCGCGCTCCTTCTTTTCGAAACGGTCGTCGCCGCCGCGCGCTCCCGCCCGGGCGAGGCCGAGTTCGACCGGAAGGTCGAGGATCAGCGTGAGATCCGGTCGGAAATCGCCGGCGACGAGGCGGTAGAGCGCATCGAGCTCGGCGCGCGCAACGCCGCCGGCACTGCCCTGATAGGCGATCGTCGAATCGGCGAACCGGTCCGAGACGACCCATTTTCCCGCGTCGAGCGCCGGCCAGATCGTGCGCAGGAGGTGGTCCCGCCGCGCGGCGCTGACGAGGAGCGCCTCGGCGACCGGATCCCAGCGTCCAGGGTCGCCGCCGACGAAGAGCCGGCGTATCTCTTCCGCGCCCGGAGAGCCGCCGGGCTCGCGCGTCGCGATCGCGTCGATACCGGAACGATCGAGCGCCTCGACGAGGAGCCGGACCTGGGTCGACTTGCCGGCGCCCTCCCCGCCTTCGAGGGTGACGAAGCGCCCTCTCAGTTCTTTGCCCCGAACAAGAGGTAGCTCGCCGTCGCCGCCATTCGCCCGAGCGTGCCGAGCCGTTCGACATCCTCAGCGGCGACGAGATCGAACTCCTGCGGCTGCATCTCGGGAACAGTGACGACGAGCTTGCCGAGCTTCTGGCCCTTGGTGATCGGGGCCGGGATCGGGCTGGCGTAGTTGACGCTCACTTTCATGTCCTTGCGGTAACGCCGCAGCACCGAAACCGTCGCGTCATCTTCGACGGTCAGCGCGACCTTGGGCTCGACGCCGAGCCACGTGCTCGCCTCTTCCACCTTCTCGCCGGCCTTGAAGAGCGTGTAGCCGGCGAATTCCCTGAAGGCCCACTCGACGAGGCGCTCCGACTCCTGCGCCCGCTCCTTCATGCTCTTCATGCCGGTGAGGACCATGATGATCCGCCGGTTGTCGCGCACGACCGAAGCCGTGAGGCCGTAGCCCGCCTCCTCGGTGTGGCCGGTCTTGAGGCCGTCTGCGCCGAGGTCCTTGTAGAGCAGCGGGTTGCGGTTGCCCTGCTTGATCCCGTTGTAGGTGAACTCCTTCTCGGAATCGTAGTGGTAGTATTCGGGGAAGTCGCTGATGATCCGCTTGGCGAGCGTCGCGAGGTCGCGCGCTGTCATGTAGTGTTCGGGATGCGGCAGCCCGGTCACGTTCGCGAAATGGCTGCCCGTGAGCCCGATCTCGCGCGCCTTCCGGTTCATGATCTCGACGAACGCCTCCTCGCTGCCGGCGAGACCCTCGGCGAGAACGATGCAGGCGTCGTTGCCCGACTGGATGATCATCCCGCGCAGAAGGTCTTCGAGACGGACGCGCGTTCCGACCATGACGAACATCTTCGACCCGCCGGTTCGCCACGCCTTCTCGCTCACCGGCAGCATGTCGTCGAGCGTCGCCTTGCCTTCTTTCAGAAACGAGAAGACGACGTACGCCGTCATGATCTTCGACATCGAAGCCGGCGGAATGCGCTCGTCGGCGCCCTTTTCCATCAGCACGGCGCCCGTCTTGTAGTCGGCAATGAACGCATTGCGGGCGGCGGTTTCGATCCCCGACTTCTGATCCGCGCTTCCGGTCGTTGCAGGTGTTGCGGCCGATTCGGCAGGCGCAGCCGCTTTGGCCGTCCTTTCCTTCGCGGCGACGGGCGCGGCGGCAAGAACGAGCGCGGCGGCGAGGGAGAGCAGGAACTTGTGCATGAGCCGAACCTGTCGAAACATCGCTTAGAACGGGTTAATCGACGAGTATCCGCGCCTCCGGGAAGCCGCTCTCGACGACGCGGCCGAGCAGGCGGTCGGCTTCCTGCACGGTCGCGGCGGGACCAAGACGCACGCGCCAGACTGTGGTGCCGCTGACCCGGACGCTCGAGACGTCGACCGGCGCGATCCCCGAAAGCCGCGCCTGCGCGCGGGAGAGATTCTCGGGCGTCGCGAACGCCCCGGCCTGAACCCAGATTCGTGTCGGAGCGACCGGCACCACCGAGACCGTATCGGAGAGCGGCGGCGGGGCGGTCGCGCTCGCGCTCGCGTATTGGGAGGTCGCCGTCGGCTTCGCCGGCGCGCCGCGTGCCGGCGTGGAAGGCGATGCGGCGCCCCCGCGGGGCGGGCGCGAATAGACGATGGTCCCGGACGGCGGCGCCGGCGGGTGCGCCGCGCCGGGTGCCGAGAGCGCTTGCGCCACGACCGGGGCGCGCGGCGCCGCTTGCGGCTTCTCCCCGTCGGGCGTGGCGCGGCCTGGCTCGGTTCCGTTCTGCCGGGCGATGGCGGCCACCTGGATGCTCTCGGGAACGAGGATCTTGACCCGGACCTTCGCAGTCCCCTGCTCTTCGAAGCCGAGGAGCTGCGCGGCGCGGCGCGACACGTCGATGATCCGGCCGGGTACGAAAGGTCCGCGATCGTTGATCCGCAGCTGGAGCGATCGCCCGTTCTCGAGATTCGTCACCTGCACGATGCTCGGCATCGGCAGCGTCTTGTGCGCCGCCGTCAGTCCGTTCAGGTCGAAGATCTCGCCGTTCGCTGTTTCCTTCGCGTGGAAGGCCTCGCCGTACCACGACGCGATCCCGGTCTCGTCGTACTCGAAATCCTCGGCCGGATAGTACCACGTGCCGTTGACCTGATAGGGCTGCCCGACCTTGTAGATGCCGACCTTCTGCGCCACGGGGCCGGACCCGCCGCCGGAGGTCCCGGCGCAGGCGGCGAGAACCAGGGTCGCAACGGTCAGCGCGACCAGCGCGGCAGGACGCGATGGCTGCATGTTGTGGGCCCGCCCGACGAGTTATCGATATTTAGTAGTCTACTAAGGCAACAGACTATCGGCAAGGTAGCCGACGGCGCTCGCGAAATAGACCGAATTGTTCCATCGAAGGATCGTGCGGTAATTGTCCGTCACGAGGAGCGCCGGCCCATCGTTGCCGCCGGGCAGTATCACCGAGGCTGTCTCCGACTTGCCGGCGAAGCCGCGACCGTCGGGCTGGCGCACGCCGAGCCCGTGCCAGAAGTCGAGCGGCTTCTTGACCTCGAGCCCTACGAGCTTCGTGTCGAAGCTCGACGGCAGACGCACCTCGCTGCCCCAGCTGGCGTCGCCTTTCCAGCCCGACTTCGCGAGGTAGTTGGCGATCGAGGCGAAGACGTCCTCGCGCGTGCCCCAAATGTCGCGCCGCCCGTCGCCGTTCCAGTCGATCGCATAGGCGAGAAAGCTCGACGGCATGAACTGGTTCTGGCCCATGGCGCCGGCCCATGAGCCGAGCATCGCGCGAGGCTCGACGTGCCCCTCGTCGATGATCTTCAACGCGTTGATGAGCTCCTTGCGGAAAAAGCTGCTGCGGCGACCGTCGTAAGCGAGGGTCGCGAGCGACGCCACGACGGGGTAGCTCCCCGTGTTCTGGCCGAAATTGGTCTCGATGCCCCATAGCGCGACGATGAAGCGGGGCTGCACGCCGAACTCGCGCCCGATCGGATCGAGCAGCGCGCGATTCTCTTCCAGTCGACGGCGGGCCTCGGCGATCCGGTTCTGGGTGACGACGCGCTCCATGTACTGCTGGAACGTCATCGTCTTTTCCGGCTGCTTGCGGTCGAGCTCGATGACGCGCGGGATCGGCTGGACGCCCGCGAAGGCGCGTTCCAGGGTCGCCGGGCGGATCCCCGCCTGCCGCGCCTCCTGCTTCAGCGATTCGAGCCAGGTCCGAAAATCGACCTCGTTGGCCGAGGCGCCGCCGACGAGAGCAAGGAACAAGGCGGCGACGACGGCGAGACGGCGAAACAGCATGCGATGGCCTGGGCGCGCGGGACTGGGGAGTTCGACGAGCTTCGAAACGAATGGTTAACGGAGGGTCAACGGCGCGCAAGCCTTGAAGAACTTCTCGCGCGTGCGTAGATGATCATCGTTCCCGAAAAATCGAAAGGAGAAGCCGATGGCGCTGTCGCCGCGGTTCAGGGAGGCGCTCGACTGGGCGGCCGATCTGCACCGCTCGCAGGTGCGCAAGGGCACCGATATTCCGTACGTGTCGCACCTTCTCGCGGTCGCGAGCCTCGTGCTCGAGCACGGCGGCGACGAAGACCAGGCGATCGCCGCCCTGCTCCACGACGCTGCGGAGGACCAGGGCGGGGCGCCGATCCTGGAGGAAATCCGGTTGCGTTTCGGAGAGGCGGTCGCCGAGATCGTCGCGGCGTGTACCGACAGCCTCGAGGCGCAAAAGCCCGAGTGGAAGCCGCGCAAGGAAGCCCACATCGCCTCGCTGCGCGAGAAATCCGAGGCCGCCCGCCTCGTATCGGCGGCGGACAAGCTGCACAACGCGCGGGCGATTCTCGCCGATTATCGCCGCCAGTCCGAAGAGCTCTGGTCGCGCTTCAACGGCGGACGGGAGACGCTCTGGTACTACCGTGCGCTCGCGGACGAGTTCCTCCGGGCAGGGCCGCGGGAGATCGCCGCGGAGCTCGATCGCGTCGTTCGCGAGCTCGAGCGCCTCGCCGCCGATCCCTGTCACGCCTGATCTCGGGGCGCGCGAAGCCCCTCTTCTCCGGGACCGGATGAAGAAACGGCCCCGCCGGGCGGAGGGGCCGTTCCGATGGACGCGTCGGCGTCAGCGCCGGTGCATGCGGTGCCGATGCGCCCAGCTGAAGAGCTCGTCGGCGGTCTTCTTCTGCTGCTCGTCGAGCGCCGCGTAGAGCGGCCGGAACGCGGCGAGGAAGGCTTTCATCTCCTCCGCGCGGGCCTCGGACGCCTTCTGGCGCCGCTCCAGTCGCTCGAGCGCGGACGCGTCAGGCTTCTTGGTCGCGCGATACTGCTCGAACCGCTCGCGCCGCGCCTTGTCCTGCTGGCGAAGAACGTCCGCGAAGGCGTTCCACTGCTGGGACTGCGCATCGGTGATCTTGAGCTCGGTCTTGAGGAAGGCGAGGCGCCCCTCGATCCGGCTCGGGCGTGCGCGATGCTCCTCTTGGGCTTTGTGCGCCGCCGCGCCGGGCGCTGGCTGCGCGAACGCGACCTCCGCCGTGGGAAGCGCCGCGGCGAGACCTGCGGCGATGGCGACGGCGTAAACGGATTTCGGAATCGGCATCAGTTCTCTCCAAGTTCGCCTCCGGCTACTTTGCCGGAGCGCTCGACCCGTTCTAGGCAGGAAGAGGCCGATTCATCCCGACCACGGAGTTCCTAACCGCCTACGCGACGATTAAATTGCGTTCATCGACGAGGATGGGTGGCCGAGCGGTTTAAGGCACCGGTCTTGAAAACCGGCGTGGCGGCAACGCCACCGTGGGTTCGAATCCCACCCCATCCGCCAGTATTGCTTCGCGTGCGATTGCATCCGCATTTTTTGGCGACCGGGGACACCACTACCCGCGATCTGTCCACGGCTCGCCGCTTCGGAATTTCCGCTCACGGCGAGAGTTCTCACATCTCAGATCACCTTTGCCGCCCGTTTGGGCCTGCCCGTGATCGGGCCGGTCGGCACCAAGGACCTCTTCTGATCATCCAGGGCGCCGATAGGCGGCCGGCGCCATGGTGCTGATCGCCGCAGAAGACGACACGGGCGTTCTTCTGTTCGGGCGATCGGCTGTTCGAGGATTGAGCGTGATGCACGAAAAGTACGGGAACGTACTCGGCTCGGCGCTCGTTTGCTGGCATCTTGCACAACGACGATGACCCTATGCGCCGCTTCGCGGCTGCAACCTTCGATGGCCGCCGCAGCCTTGCCCCTCATGGTCGGCCGATCGGCTCTCGGCGACGCGGGACCTGCAGTTGATGAGCGCGGCCGCATCGAAACTCC
>JADGGZ010000128.1 GCA_019689675.1 Rhodospirillales bacterium
GTCGGGGTGGGGTGACGGACCCCACCCCGACCTTTCGCGGGCTCAGCCCTTCTGCGCGGACTGCGCGTAGACGAAGTTATCGAACGGGTTCTCGGCGACGCGGAACCAGAGGTACTCCTCGTCGCGGAACTTCTTCCACGGCTCGTAGACCTTCTTCCACTTCGGGTTCTTCGCCGAAAGCTCGTCGTAGATCTCGAAGGCCGCCTTGTAGGCTGCCTGCATGATCTCGCGCGAGTAGGGGCGGAGCTGGGTGCCGTTGGCGACGAGCCGGCGCAACGCCGCCGGATTCTCGACGTCGTATTTCGCGGTCATCCAGAGATTGGCCTCGGCGCACGCCGCCTCGAGTACCGCCTGGTATTCCTTCGGCAGCTCCTTCCACTTGTCGAGGTTGACATAGAAGGAGATCTGCGGGCCGCCTTCCCACCAGCCCGGGTAGTAGTAGTAGGGGGCGACCTTGTTGAAGCCGAGCTTCTCGTCGTCGTAGGGGCCGACCCATTCGGCGGCGTCGATCGTGCCCTTCTCGAGGGCCGGGTAAATATCGCCGCCGGCGATCTGCTGCGGAACCGCGCCGAGCTTCTGGACGACCTGCCCGGCCATGCCGGCGATGCGGAACTTCAGGCCGCTGAGGTCGGCGACCGACTTGATCTCCTTGCGGAACCAGCCGCCCATCTGCGTGCCGGTGTTGCCGGCCGGGAAGGAGATGATGTTGTAGTCCTTGTAGAACTCGCGCATCAGCTCGAGACCGCCGCCCTTGTACATCCACGCATTCTGCTGACGCGTGTTGAGGCCGAAGGGGATCGCCGTGTCGATGGCGAAGGTCGGGTCCTTGCCGACATAGTAGTAGCCGCAGGTGTGCCCTGCCTCGACGGTGCCGTTCTGGACCGCGTCGGCGACCTGAAGGCCGGGAACGATCTCGCCGGCCGCGAAGACGCGCATCTGGAATTTGTTTCCGGTGGCTTCCGCGCATCGCTTCGCGATCATCTCGGCCGCCCCGAAGATCGTGTCGAGGCTCTTCGGGAACGACGAGGCGATGCGCCATTTCACTTCAGGCAGCGCATGTTGGGCGATCGCCGGAGCCGCGATCGGCGTCGCGGCTGCGGCGACGCCAGCAGTGGTCAGGAAACGACGTCGGTTCACAGCACTTCACTCCCTGGTGCAGGATTACGCGAAAAAAGGCTTATAGAGACCCGAAGAGGTTAAGCACAACAAGAACCAACACGAGGCAGCGGATGATACCACGCGAACTCGACGCAAAGGGGCTCCTTTGCCCGCTTCCCGTGCTGAAGGCGCGCCGTGCGCTGCGGGAGGTTCCGGTCGGCGGCGTGCTGCGGGTGCTCGCGACGGACCCTGGCGCGCCCTCGGATTTCCGCCATTTCTGCGAGACGACAGGGGCCGAGCTCGTGTCCTCGACCGAGGAGGGCGGCGTCTACACGATCGAGGTCAGGCGGGTGAAGTGAGGCGCGGCAGCCGCACGGTGAAGCGGGAGCCCTTTCCGGGCTCGCTCGACAGGAAAATGTCGCCCCCCAGAAGCCGGGCGAGCTGACGCGAGATCGCGAGCCCCAACCCGGCGCCGCCGCTGCCCGCCCGGAGCGCGCCGCCGGCCTGGTAGAAGGGCTCGAAGATGCGCTCCTGCTCGGCGAGAGAAATGCCGATCCCGGTGTCCCAGACGACGAGATCGAGACAGTCGGGCTCGCTGCGCTGCGCATCGATGCCGACCGCGCCGCCGCGCGGTGTGAACTTGATGGCGTTGACCAGGAGATTGACGAGGATTTGGCGCGCGCGGAGCGGGTCCGTCTCGACGAGGTCGTCGCGCTCGAGCGTGACCCTCGAGACGTCGACCCCTTCCTCCACGGCGCGCAGCGCGACCATCGCCCGTGCCTCCGCGACGAGGCGTCGTGCCGATATCGGCCGCCGCGCGGTCGCGACTTGAGTCTCGTCCAGCCGCGCCGCGTCGAGGAGCGTCTGCACGATGTCGCCGGCGTGCCGGCCGGCGTTTCGGATGTGCTCGAGATACTCGCGATAGGCGGCGGGAAGGGGGCCGCGTACCTCCTGAAGGGCCGCCTCGGAGAAGCCGACCACGGCATTGAGCGGCGTCAGCAGCTCATGGCTCATGGTCTGCAGGAGCGCCGCTTTGCGCCGCTCCGCCTCGGCGATCTGCTCCTCCAGCTCGAGCAGCCGCGCTTCGGCCGCCGCCTGGCGCATCTCGTCGCTCGCGTGCGGGCTCCCCGCGGGCCTCAGGATTCCACCGACGGCGACGGTCGTTCCTTCGGCGTCGAAGATGGGAAAATAGACGGCTTGCCAGCGCTTGCGGTCGGTCTCGAGCGGCGCCTGGACCGCGTGTCCGAGGTCGCGGATCTGGCGCAGCGCGGCGAGCAGCCGGGGAGGCAGTTCGGCGCCGTTTCCGAAAATCGTCGTAAACGCCCGCGTGCGGAAAAGGACGCGCCCGTCGAGGTCGGCGAGCCAAGCCGGCCCGGCCTCGGCGAGCAGCGCGCGCCATAGGCGGAACGGCACTGGTGCGGGCTCGTGATCGTTCTCCACCGAGCCTTCTATGCGGGCGAATTCTGTCACTGGCGGGGCAAATCTATGCCGCTTGCCTGCGCAGGCAAACACCAGCGCCGGGCGTTTGAGACAAAGGCCGTTCTTAACCCTTCGGATCGGCGAGATAGTCGTCGCTGGTCCGCGGTCGCGGGCGCGGCTTGCCCGCGAGCGGGGCAGGCTCCTCGAACTGCGCCACGACCCGGCAGTCGCCGCAAAGCCGCAGCCGCTCGGTATCCATCTTCCCTGCGAGCTTCGCGACGATCCGATCAATGGACGACTTCGTGCCGAACGCCTTGCCGCAGCGCGGACAAGTCGCCGGCTCTTCCTCTTTGAGGATCATCGCCGAGCGAGCCTCGGCAGCGAAATTGAGCCGCGGCTCGAGAGCGATCACCCGCTCCGGGCAGGTCGATCGGCAGAGGCCGCATTGGATGCAGGCATCCTCCTGGAAAGAGAGCTGCGGCTTATCGGGGTTGTCGAGGAGCGCTCCCGTGGGGCACGCGCCGACGCAGGAGAGGCAGAGCGTGCACCCTGCAACATCGAGCCTCACGGCCCCGAAAGGCGCTCCTTCGGGAAGAGGAACGAGCTCGACCGGGGCGGGCGCGCGCTCATGAAGATGACGCAGCGCGAGCATGGTGACCGAGCGCTTGCCGCCCATCGGCAGGAATGCGCTCGGTTCCGGGGCCGCCGAGCGTTCCTCGCGCAGACGCGTTGCGAGAGCCGCCGGATCGGCCTCGTCGAGGAGGACCACGCGCTCCCGGCCGTAGCCGAGCGAGGCCAGGATCGCCGATGCCAGCGCAGCCTGCCGATCGACGCCGTCGCGCTCGGCGTTTCGTCCGAGCAGCACGGCGATGCGCGCGGCACCCCAGGCGAGCGCCGCGGCGAAGAAATCGAGCCCGAGCTGGGTCGTCTCGTTGACCTGAAATGGAACGACATGCGCCGGAAGGCCGCCCTCGTACCGGGCGATCGCAGCGATAAGCTCGTCGCCCTCGCGGGCGTCATGGACGAGAAGGACCGGGTCGGCGCCGCCCGCCCGGCGATAGGCGAGGAGGAGTGTGCGCAGGCGTTCGAAAAGCGTCGCCTGCGGCGGAAATGCATAGCTCGCCGCGCCGGTCGGACACACGCTGGCACAGTTGCCGCATCCCGCGCAGACGTGAGGGTCGATCGTCACGTGATCGCCGTCGGGCGCGATCGCTCCGGTTGGGCAGACCTCGAGGCAGCGCGTGCAGCCGGTCTTCCGCGAGCGCGAGTGGGCGCAGAGCTCGGCCGAGAAATCGATGTAGCGCGGCTTTTCGAACTCGCCGACGAGCTCGACGAGGTCGAAGAGGGCTTTCTGCACCGCCGCCGGGCTTCCGGGGTCGGCGCGCAGATAGCCGTCGCGCCTCGGCATGAGCGGCGCGCCGCCCGTGAGGTCGAGAATCAGGTCGCACTGCGAGATCGCGCCGTCCTTGCCGCGGCCGAAGACGAGCCGCTCGCGCGAGGCGGGGCTCGGCGCCGCGTACCCGTCGACGACGATCTCGAAGGCGCCGAGATGGCCCTTCGCGGCGACGATCCTGCCCTTGAAGATCGGAACGTCGGCCACGCGCGGCGGCATCACGTCCTCGGGGTCGAGCAGCAGCACAGTGACGTCGAGACGGTGCGCGACTTGCTTCGCCGCCTCGATGGCCCGCTCGTCTCGCCCGTAGACGAGAGTCGTGCCCTCGGACTTGAGCGAAACGACCGGAGTGGCCGCGGCGTCGAGCGCGGCCTCCGCAAGAAGCGCGGCGATCTTCGGGGTCGCCGCCGATGCTTCGTCCGACCAGCCGGCGTGTTCCCGAATGTTCGTGAAGGAGACCGCCGTCTCGGGCGCCGTCTCGGCGAAGAGCGGCGCCTCCTGAGTGCACGCGACGAGGAGCGGCTCGCCGCTCGCTGCGGCGCGGCGGAAGGCCTCGATTTGGGCGCGGCAGAGCTGGGTGTGCACGACCGGCGGCTCGGTTCCGAGCGCTGCCCCCAGCGCACGCGCGTCGAGCGGCATCGACGCTTCGCAGTTGCAGACGAGAACCCGCTTCGTTTGAAGCTTCATCGACCGACTCTTATCAAGATCCGGCGGGCGGTGACAGTGGAGACTGGCCGGGGGCACCCCCCTTTCCCGCGGCCGAGTCGCTGCCGAGTCGCATGCCTAGGCCGGGTCGCTTAGAATGCGAGACATGCGGGAATTCACGGTCCGGCCCGACCCCGACGACCCGCGCCTGACGAAGCGGGTCTGCGGGATCGATCAGGAGGGACGAGCGGTCGAGACCGCGGTCGTCGTCGAGCGGCCGCTGACGCTGTTTCTCAACGGCCAGGAGATCGTCACCATGATGACGATCGGCGACCATCCCGATTGGCTGGCCGTGGGCTATCTCGTCAATCAGAACATGCTGCGGCCCGGCGATCGCATTACCGGGATCGATTACGACGAGGAGCTCGAGACCGTCGTGGTGCGTACCGAGGGGCGCACGGATTTCGAGGAGAAGCTTCGCAAGAAGACGCTGACCTCGGGCTGTGCGCAGGGCACCGTCTTCGGCGATCTCATGGAGGAGTTCGACGAGGTTCGCCTCTCGGAAACCGCTGTCCTGCGGACGTCCTGGCTCTACGCGCTCGCGAAGAAGATCAACACCACGCCGAGCCTCTATCTCGCGGCCGGCGCGATCCACGGCTGCGTCCTCTGCCGGGAGGACGAGCCGCTCCTCTACGTCGAGGACGTCGGACGCCACAATGCCATCGACAAGATCGCCGGCTACATGCATCTCCACGGCGTCGCGCCCGAGGACAAGATCTTCTACACGACCGGCCGACTCACCTCCGAAATGGTGATCAAGACGGTGAAGATGCGGATTCCGATCCTGGTCTCCCGTTCGGGCTTCACCGCCTGGGGCGTCGAGCTCGCCCAGCGCGCCGGCCTCACCCTCGTGGGCCGCGCGAAGGGCAAGCGCTTCGTTGCGCTCGCCGGCGAGAAGCGCATCGTCTTCGACGCCGACCCTCGCTACGTCGAGGACGAGGAGCGAAAGTACCGGCGAAAGGCGAGCGTCGAGGAGGAGGCGTGAAGGTAGCAGGCGTGCTTCTCGCGGGGGGGCTTTCCCGGCGGATGGGCGGCGGCGACAAGGCGCTGAAGCCCCTCGGCGGCGAGACCATTCTCGCGCGGGTGATTGCCCGCGTCCGGCCCCAGGTCTCCGCGCTCTGTCTCAACGCCAACGGCGATCCCGCGCGTTTCGCCGAGTTCGGCTTGCCGGTCGTTCCCGACAGCGTCGAAGGCTTCGCCGGGCCGCTCGCCGGAATTCTCGCCGGGCTCGACTGGGCCGCTGCGGCGGCACCCGAGTGCAGCCATGTCGCGAGTTTCGCGACCGACGCCCCGTTCCTGCCCGAGGACCTCGTGGAGAAGCTCGTTCGCGCCGTCGAGAGCGAGGACGCCGACATGGCTTGCGCCGCCTCGGGCGGGCGCGAGCATCCCGTTTTCGGCCTCTGGCCGGTGAGGCTGCGGGAGGACCTTCGTCGCGCGCTCGCGGACGAGCAGGTGCGCAAGGTCGATGTCTGGACCGCCCGTTACCGTCGCGCGGTCGCCCACTGGCCCGACCGGCCGGTCGATCCCTTTTTCAACGCCAACGAGCCGGCCGACCTCGCCGAGGCGGAGCGGCTTCTCGCGACGCCCACGGTCTATCGCGACCGGATGATGGTCGGCATCGTGGTCGAGCGCCGGAAGCTCTCGAACCCGTGGCAGGACGAGGAATGGCTGCCGGTCGCGGTCCTCCCCGGTACGCCGCCGCAGCCGCCGGGAAGCGTCCTCGTGGAGGAGCCGCGGCTGACCCGCTACTTCGCCGGCACGCTGCCCATCGAGCTCTTCCGCAAGGAGACGGCGAGCTACAAGTACAACCTCGAGATTGGCGAGCCGCGGGTCTATGTCGCGCTCCGGCGCGACGAAGCGGGGCCGCTGCCTTGGCGCCCCCTCCTTGCGACGGTCGCGCCGGACGAGGCGCAGGCCGCGATGGAAGGCGGCGAGGACATCGTGGACGGCGTGCCGATGCCGGACGCCGTGCGGCGCTGGGTCGAAAGCTTCGTTGCGGCGCATCACGTCGAGGAACCGTTCCAGAAGCGTAAGCGCCGATGACGGACGAGCCCTTTCTCGCTCGCTGGTCGCGACTCAAGGCGGAGCGCCGCCGCGGGGAGGCCTTGCGCACGGCCGGGCCGGCGGAGGCGGCGCCTCCCGCCCCGGCGGACCAGCTGCCCCCTTCCGAGCCCGCGCCGGCGCCGGCCGAGGAGAAGCCGGCGGAGCTGCCGCCGCTCGACTCCCTGACGGCGGACTCAGACTACAGCGTCTTCATGAAAGCGGAGGTTCCGGAGGAAACGCGCCTTGCCGCTCTCCGGAAGCTCTGGACCAGCGACCCTGTGCTCGCGGCGCCGGATCCGCTCGATTTCCAGAACCTCGACTTCCGCTTCCCGAGCGTGCCCGAGGTCGTGAAGACGGCGTATGTCGTAGGGAAGGGGTTCCTCGACGCGGCGGAGAAGCTCGCCGCGACGGAAAAGAAGGAGGAGCAGGACACGCCGCCGGAGAGCGAAGCACGGGAAGAGACCTGAGCCGCTCTCCGCGCGATCCGGGAGGAGGACCGGGGCTCAGGGCCGCTCGAGCGCCACGACGTAGCTTTCGACGGCCTTGCCGTACTCTTTCCGCGTGACCACCGGATCGACGAAAGCGATCGTGAAGCCGGCGGCCTCCGCTGTCTTCCGCAGATAGGGCTCGGAATGCTGGTAGCGCCCGGTCGTGTCGAGCCGCCATCCTGTCTCGGTCTCGCTGCGTTCGACGGTGAAGACGAAGCGGCCGCCGGGTCGCAACGCCGCGCTCGCCTCCGCGAATAGTGTTTCGAGCGCGCCGAAATAGACGACGACGTCGGCGGCGACTGCGAGGTCCCAGCTCGCGCGATGGCCGGACAGATACTCGGTGATCTCGGCCACGAGGAGCTCGTCGTAATGCCCTCGCGCGCGCGCCTTCTCGATCATGGCGCCCGAAAGATCGATGCCGACGAGCCGCCGCGCGTAAGGGCGGAGGATCGGCCCGCAAAGACCAGTGCCGCAGCCGATGTCGAGCACGTCGAGCGTGCCGCCGGGCGAGGGGATCAGCGCGGCGATCGCCTCGCCGACGATCTCGGGGCCGCGATAGTCGAGCTTCTCGACGAGCTGCTGGTCGAAGGTCGGCGCGAAATTGTCGAACGTCGCCTTGACGTACGCGTCCGAGGCGCGAGTCGGCGCCTCGGCGGCCGCCAGCGCCGCCGCCATGTGGCGGGCGATCGGGTCGCCCGGATGCTTGGCGAGAGTCTCCTTGAAGACCTGCGCCGCTTCCTCGCGCCGGCCGAGATCGTAAAGGAGAACGCCGAGGCTGTTTGCCGTGCTCGGCAAGGGGTGAAGCTGAAGGGAAAGCCGCAAGAGCCGCTCCGCCTCGACCCGGCGTCCGAGGCGGTGCATGACGACGCCGACCTGGGCGAGAACCTCAGGATCGACGCAGCCGTTTCCGATCGCCGCCTTGATCGCAATCAGCGCCTGGGTCGAGGCGCCGCGCTGGGCGAGAGCTTCGGCATAGGTCGCCTGTAACGATCTGTTGCGAGGCGCCAGCCGAACCGCTTCTTCGAGCCGGGCGAACGCTTCTTCGTATTCGTTACGGGCGCGATAGATCCTCGCCGTTCCGAGAAGGGCGCTGGCGACGATGGAGGCATCGATGCCCGAATTGCGCCGCTCGAGCACGGCCTCGAATTCGCCCAGGGCCTGCGCGGCGAGACCCTGCCGGAGGTGAAGCCAGGCCCGCCACAGCATGACTTCGGTCCGCTCACTGCCTCGGGCGCAAGCGTCGGCGATCTTGAGGAGATTTCGCGCGTGCGTCGGCTCGCGCGCGGCTATCGCGGCGCGGGCGAGGAGAAGATGAGCGCGGGCGTTCCGCGGTTCCCTGGCGACGATTTCGCGAAGGATCGGGACCGCGTCCGCGACGGCGCCGTCGTCGAGAAGCGCTTCCGCCTCGGCGATCCGTGCTCGCGGTCGACGAACCGCGCTCATGCTAGGCGCGGATGGCGGCAGCGGCAGGCGGCGAGGCGGCAGGAGCCGTCGCGGGGGCGCTCGGGGCGAGCCCCTCCATGATCGATCGGTTCACCTGGACCAGCGGCTCGATGGATGCGTTCTCGAACAGGACCTTGCTGGTGTAGCGCTGCACCCAGATCGCGAGCGAGATGAGTTGCGCCTTGAGCGCGTCGGGCAGCGCGTTTTCGGGTGTCGCGAGATCGGTCTGGAAGATCGTCCACAGCATCCGGTTCATGTGGCAGGCTTCGGCGAGGGCGGCGCCGCCCTTTTCGGCACCCGCGATCAGCATCCCGGTGACGCGCGCCAATGCCCGTTGTTCGATGGCACGCGGGTCGTCGCTGATTTCCTGGACGTGCTGGTAGCGCTTGACCGACATCGACCCCATCCGGCTGCGGATCAGACGGGGCGCAGAATGGCCGAGCGCGGCTTAAGAACCCGTGAAGGAAAAGGAAAGGGCGCCGGCGGGAACGCCGCCGGCGCCGAGTTTTGGGGATGAAAGACTGAGCTTACGCTTACCGGAAGAGGGCGAGAACCGCGCCCGACTGCTGGTTCGCGATCGCCAGCGCCTGAATGCCGAGCTGCTGCTTGGTCTGCAGAGCCTGGAGCGTGGCGCTCTCCTCGGCGAGATCGGCGTCGACCAGCGTCGAGACACCCTCCGTCAGCGTGTCGGTCAGCGACTTCACGAAGTCGCCCTGCGCCTCGAGCTGGTTCGCCGCAGTACCGAGCTTGGCGAGGGCGGTCTTCACCGTGTTGATCGCGTTCTCGACAGCGCCCATCGCCGCGGACGGGTCGCTGCCCGACACCTGAGCCGTCAGCTCGGTGTTGCTCGACGTGGCGTTGTTGATGCCGTTCGGCGACGTGACGGTGATCGTGCCGTCGCTCGCGATGACCGCAGTGAGGCCCACGCTGTTCATCGCGTCGATGAGCTTGCCGAGCGTCGTCGCCGTGCTGTCGGCGGTGGTATCGGAGAGGACCGCCACCGCGATGTTACCGTCGGCGCTGCCGTCCGTGTCGGTCACCGCCGTGGTCAGCGGGCCGGCACCGTCCGTCAGCTCGAACTGGTAGTTGATCAGCTTGCCCTGCGAGTTCGTGACCTGGACCTCGAAGACGTCGCCGTTCGTGAAGGTGAGGCCGGTCGCCTGCTCGAAGGTGGCGATCTTGCCGGTGATGTCGATGCTGCCGATGCCGAGCGTGCCGGCGCTCAGGTCCTGCGCGGCCACCGTGATCTTGGCGACGTTCACGGTCGCCGAGTCCTGGCGGTCGAGCGAGGAGACGACGTCGAGGTCGGTCGCGCCGTTCTTCAGCAGGTTGACGCCGTTGAACTGCGCCGCGATGGCGACGGCATCGATCGACTCGATGATCGCGTCGATGTCGTTCTGAATCGCGTTGCGGTCGACGTTCGGGGCCTGACCCTGCGTCACCTTCTGCTTGAGCTCGCTGAGCTTGTCGGAGATCTGCTGCGCAGCGGAAAGCGCGACGTTGACGGTCGCCTGACCGAGCGAGAGGGACTCCTGCACCGCCTTGAGGCCGGCGATGTCGCCGCGCATGCCCTGGGCGATCGCGAAGGTCGAGGCGTTGTCCTTCGCGCCGCCGACCTTGAAGCCCGTGTTGATCCGCGACTGGGTTTCACCCAGAGCGCGGTTCGTCGCATTGAGGGTACGAAGAGCGGCGAGAGCGCTCGCGTTGGTATTGACGGAGAAAGCCATAATGTATCCCCATTGTTGGGAGTGAAACGTACCGGCAGGATTTTCCTGCCTCGCGGGTCATTCTTGCCGCCAAGTCTGAATCGGATTTTAAGAAACGCCCTTAACGTCTTGCATTTTAGACGACTGATTTCCGACCACCCGGTCCGAAAAAAGAAAGCGCGTCGGCGATGGCTCGCCGACGCGAAGGCGGGAAGGAGAGAGGAGAGTAGAGGCGGATCAGGAGCGGAAGAGGGCCAGCACCGCGCTCGATTGCTGGTTGGCGATCGAGAGCGCCTGGATGCCGAGCTGCTGCTTCGTTTGCAGCGCCTGCAGGGTCGCGCTTTCCTCGGCGAGATCGGCGTCGACCAGCGTCGAGACGCCGATCGTCATGGTGTCGGTAAGCGCCTTGACGAAGTCGGCCTGGGTCTCGAGCTGGTTCGCGGCCGTGCCGAGCCGCGCCAGGGAATCCTTCACGGTGTTGATGGCGTTCTCCACGGCCGTCATCGCCCCCGAGGGATCGTTGCCCGGCGTCGCCGCGACGAGGCCGGCGTTCGAGGAGGCAGCGCTGTTGATGCCACCGGAAGAGGTGACGGTGACGGTGCCGTCGTCGGAGATCACGGCCGAGAG
>JADGGZ010000129.1 GCA_019689675.1 Rhodospirillales bacterium
CGCGAGGTCACCCGCCTCTTCGCCGCGGGCGAGCTCACCGACGAGGAGGCGGGCCGCGCCGTCGAGCTCCTGGAGGCGCACCGCCGCACCCTCGAAGTGGCCGAGCTCGCCGAGCGCCTCGCCGCGGTCGAGGCCGAGCTCGGCATCGAGCCCGGCTGATGCGCGGCCTCCTCGGCCGCCTCCGGCGCGCGGAGCGGCTCCTCCGCGTCCTGCCGCCGCGCGACCCGCGCCAGGACCTCGACCCCGACGAGGCGGCGCGCGCCGAGGCGATCCTCGCGGCGATCGGCGCCGAGGCGCCGGAGCCGCTCGACCCCGAGGACGCGGCCTGGTTTCACCGCTTCCTCGCCCCGCGCCTCACGCGCTGGGCCGCCTACGCGGTCCGCCTCGGGCGCTGGCGCCAGCGCGAGGAGGCGGCCTACGCCGCCCGCACCCGGCGCCTCGTCCAGCGCCGCCTCAACGGCGGCCTCGCGCCGCCGCCGCGCCTGCCCGGCTTCTCGGAGGCGGCGCTGCGCGCCTTCGAGCGCCTCGGCCTCCTCGACGAGGAGGAAGCGGCGGAGGCGGCGTGAGAGGAACACTCGGCGACGCCCTTTCCTGTTTCCATTCCTGTTATTTCAGGAAAGGCGCAGGGCAGGGGCGCGGCGGCGCCGTGTTGACGCTGGGAAAGGCGCGAATTACGTAGGGACCCGTGGCACTCCTTCCTATTCTCGTCGCGCCCGACCCGCGCCTCAAATTGAAGGCGAAGCCCGTCGCCGCCGTCGACGCGCGCATCCGCCGCCTCATGGACGACATGGCGGAGACGATGTACGCCGCGCCCGGCATCGGCCTCGCCGCGCCCCAGGTCGGGGTCTTGGAGCGCGTCATCGTCGTCGACGTCGCGAAGGACGACGAGAAGCCGCAGCTCCTGCGCATGGCCAACCCCGAGGTGATCTGGCGCTCGGAGACGCTCGCCACCTACAACGAGGGCTGCCTCTCGCTCCCCGAGCACTACGCCGACGTCGAGCGCCCGGCCGAGTGCCGCGTCCGCTACCTCGACCACGAGGGCGAGATCCGCGAGCTCCACGCGACCGGGCTCCTCTCGACCTGCGTCCAGCACGAGATCGACCATCTCGAGGGGACGCTCTTCGTCGACCACATCTCGGCGCTGAAGCGGAACATCATCCTGCGCAAGCTGCAGAAGCTGAAGAAGTCGAAGGAGCTCGAGCCGGCTTGACCCGGCTGCGGCTCGCCTTTCTCGGCACGCCGGAATTCGCCGTCCCGAGCCTCGCGGCGCTGCTCGAGGCGGGGCACGAGGTGGCCTGCGTCTACACGCAGCCGCCGCGGCCCGCGGGGCGCGGCAAGAAGCTGCGGCCGAGCCCGATCGCCGAGGAGGCCGCCCGGCGCGGGATCGAGGTGCGCACGCCCCGCAGCCTGCGCGATCCCGAGGAGCAGCGCCGCTTCGCCGCGCTCGGCCTCGACCTCGCGGTCGTCGTCGCCTACGGGCTCATCCTGCCGAAGCCGATCCTCGACGCGCCGCGCCTCGGCTGCGTCAACGTCCACGCCTCGCTCCTGCCGCGCTGGCGGGGCGCCGCGCCGATCGAGCGCGCGCTCCTCGCAGGCGACGCCGAGACCGGGGTGACGATCATGCAGATGGACGAGGGGCTCGATACGGGCCCCATGCTGCTCCGGGAGAAGGTCGCGATCGGCCCGCGCGAGACGGCGTCCTCCTTGCGCGCCCGGCTCGCCGCGCTCGGCGCGCGGCTCCTCGTCGAGGCGCTGGAGCGCCGGCCGGAGCCGGTGCCGCAGCCCGATTCGGGCGTCACCTACGCCGCCAAGATCCGCAAGGAGGAGGGCCGTCTCGACTTCCGGCAGGACGCCGAGGCCCTCGACCGCGTGGTGCGCGCGCTCGACGCCTGGTTCGAGCTCGGAGCCGAGCGGATCAAGGTTCTGGAGGCCGCGGCGGAGCCCGGGGCGGGGCCGCCCGGCACGGTCATCGACGACCGGCTCGGCATCGCCTGCTTGCGCGGCGTCCTGCGGCCGCTCCGGCTGCAGCGCGCAGGGCGGGGGCCCGCCGCCCTCGACGACTTCCTCCGCGGCTTTCCGATCCCGCGCGGCACCGTCCTCCCATGCCCCGCTACCGGCTGACCATCGAGTACGACGGCACCGGCCTCGTCGGCTGGCAGCGGCAGCCGAACGGGCTCTCGGTGCAGGAGATCCTCGAGACCGCGTTCGAGCGCTTCTGCGGCGAGCCCGTCACGGTCTGGGGCTCGGGCCGCACCGACGCCGGCGTCCACGCGCTCGCCCAGGTCGCCCACGTCGACCTGCCGCGCGCCTATCCGCCCGAGACGATCCGCGACGCCGTCAACTTCCATGCCCGCCCGCACGCCGTCGTGCTGCTCGGCGCCGCCGAGGCGGCGCCCGATTTCGACGCGCGGCGCTCCGCGCGGCTCCGCCGCTACCGCTACCGCATCCTCAACCGCCGGCCGCCGCCCACGCTCGAGGCGGGGCGCGTCTGGCACGTCGGCACGCCGCTCGACGTCGCGGCGATGCACGAGGCCGCCCAGATCCTCGTCGGGCGGCACGACTTCACGACCTTCCGCGACACGCTCTGCCAGGCGAAGTCGCCGGTGAAGACGCTCGACCGGCTCGACGTCTCGCGTCGCGGCGAGGAGGTGTGGATCGAGGCCGAGGCGCGCTCCTTCCTCCATCACCAGGTCCGCAACATGGCGGGCAGCCTCAAATTCGTCGGCATCCACCGCTGGAGCGCGGAGGATCTGCGCGCCGCGCTCGAGGCGCGCGACCGCCGGCGCGGCGGCCCGACCGCGCCGGCGGAAGGCCTCTACCTCGTCGAGGTCGTCTACTGACGAGCGCTCGACGAAAATCGTCGCGAAATACGGCGCGTATTCGAGGCGATTGTCGCTGCAAGACGAGCTAACCGCGACTAGTCTCGCGCGCCATGACCCGAAAGAAGAAGGCGCCGGACGCGCCGGACAACCGGCTCGCGCAGGAGGCGCTCCAGCGCATCCACGAGCTGCATCGCCGCTTCCTCGAGACGAAGCCCGGCGGCCGGCGCGCGACTTTGCGCCAGGCCGATCTCCGCGGCCTCGACTTCTCCGGCATGAACTTCACCGACGCGGAGTTCCTCGCCTGCGATTTCCGCGGCGCCAACTTGCGCGGCGCCGTCTTCCGCAACGCCCAGATCTTCGGCGCCAATTTCGACGGCGCGGATCTTTCGGGCGCGATCTTCTCGCGCGCCGATCTGCGCGGCACCACCTTCTCCGGCGCCAACCTCACGAACACGGAGTTCTCGGGCGCCGATCTGCGCAACGGCACGGTGCTGGGCCACGAGCGGGCGAGCGAGAGGGGCAGCACCTTCCGCGGCGCGACGCTCGACGGCGCCAACCTCGCCGAATGCAAGCTCAAGGGCGCCGATTTCAGCGAGGCGCGCCTCAACGGCACCGATCTCTCGGGCGCCGATCTGCGCGAGGCGAGCTTTCGCGGCGCCGAGCTCGTCGACGCGAAGCTCTGCGGCGCGCAGATGAACGATGCCGATCTCCGCGGCGCCATCGTGGCCGGCGAGACCGCCAAGAGCGGCGCGCTCATCGTCGCCAGGACGAGCCGGCGCCTCAAAATCGCGGGCGATGCCCTTGCCGAGGCGTTGCGCCGGCACGGCGAATGGGTGGCGAGCGGCGGCCGCAAGGGGAAGGCGATCGACTTCTCGGGCTGCGACCTCTCGGGAATCGACCTTTCGGGTGCGAACCTCGCCGCGGCGCGGCTCGAGCTCGCCGTCCTCGCCGGCGCGAAGCTCCGCGGGACGCTCCTCGCCGCGGCGGTGCTGAGGAACGCCAATCTCGTGCGCGCCGACCTCACCGGCGCCGACCTTCGCGGCGCCGATCTCCTCGGTGCCAATCTGCGCGATGCCGAAACGTCCGGCGTCAAGGTCGGCGCGCTCCCGGGAACGGCGCTCGCGACGGCGGGACTCGACGCCCTCCGGCAGGCGCTCGAGGCGGCCTAGGAGAAGATCGTGCTGAGGAGCTGGTAGCCGCCGAACACCAGCCCTACGACCCAGAGGCACGCGGGAACCGCGAGGGCGAGACCGATCCGGACCGCGCGCCCGTCCCTCTCGATGAGCCCGAGCGCGATGAGGATGAGGGCCGCCGTCGGCGGCAGGCTCGCGAGCGGGATCGGCATCGCGAAGGCGACGATGACGGCGAGGAGCGCGAGGCCGAGAAGGCGCTGCTCGGGAACGCCGGGCCGCGGGCGCGAGAGTCGCTCGACGCGCTCCATCGCGGGCGTCGCGTAGGCGACGAGCCGACGGAACCCGGCGAGCGTCATCGAGCGGCGCAGCAGCCATCGCGGCAGCCGCGGCTCCTCGCGTCCTGCGGCGAGCTGGGCGGCGAGGAAGGCGAGCGGGATCGCGAGCACCGTCGAAAGCCCGGGCGTCGGCGGCCCCGGCACGAGGTTCGGCAGCGTCAGCACGAGAATGAGGACGCCGAACCCGCGCTCGTCGAGCGCGTCGATCACCTCGCCGAGGCTGACGCGCGGCCCCTGATGCGCGGCGGCGAGATCGCGCAGAATTTCCGACGTCCGCGGCCGCTCCAAGACCGGCGTCGTCAGTAGAGCCGCCCGACCGCGATGCTGACGATGACCCCGAACACGACGTCGGTGACGACCAGGGTCACGGCCGGCAGCGCGCCCGCCTCGAGCGAGACGAGCGCGAGATAGGTGTGATAGGCGCACCACGCCGCGAGAGCCGCCTGGAACGCGGCCCAGTCGTACTCCCCGAAGAGGCCGAGGGCGTCGAGCACGGTGAGGAGCAGGAAGAGCGCGCTCAGCGGCACCTGCGACCAGTTGTAGGCGACGATGTAGTCGAAGAACCGAGCCGAGCGGCCGATGAAGCCGATGAGTCCAAGCGCGATGAGCGCGTAGCCCGCGTACCCGATCACCGTGCCGATCCCCTGCACGACGGCGATCCGCGGCAGGCCCGACTGCTCCCACTCCGCCCCTCCGTGCATGGCGGAGATGACGAGCCCTGCAGGGAACGTGAAGGCGAGCGACCACCAGGAGCGCCAGAACCCGTCGAGCGAGCGCTCGAAGAAGGCGAGGCCGCTCCTGTCCATCCGCGCGAGGCGCCAGGTCCCGTAGAGCGCGTGCGAGACCTCGCGGGCGAGCACGGGTCAGCCCGCGAAATAGAGGTCGAGCGTCGCCTTGTAGATCTCGGCGAGCGTGCGGATGTCCGCCGTCGGCACCCGCTCGTCGACCTTGTGCATCGTGCGCCCCACGAGCCCGAGCTCGGCGACGGGGCAGTGCTTCCAGATGAACCGCGCGTCGGAGGTGCCGCCGGTCGTGCTGAGCTCGGGCTTGCGTCCCGTCACCCTCTCGACGGCCCGCGAGAGCACGTCGCTGACCGTGCCCGGCGGCGTCAGGAACGATTCGCCCGAGACCTGCACGTCGAGATCCCACCGGCCGCCGACCGTTTCGAGCCGATCGACGATCCACTTCTTCAGCGAAAGGCTGTTCCAGCGGTCGTTGAAGCGGATGTTGAAGACCGCGGTCGCCTTGCCGGGAATGACGTTCGAGGCGGGGTTCCCGATGTCGATCGTCGAGACCTGCAGCGTCGAGGGTTGGAAATGCTCCGAGCCGTCGTCGAGCTTCTCCGCCGTGAGCGCGTGCAGCATCCTGACGATGCGGTGCGCGGCATTGTCGGCGAGGTGCGGGTAGGCGGTGTGGCCTTGCGTCCCGTGCACGGTCAGCGTCCCGGTGAGGCTGCCGCGACGGCCGATCTTCACCATGTCGCCGAGCGCCTCGGCGCTGGTCGGCTCGCCGACGATGCAGGCGTCGAGCGTCTCGCCCTGCTGCGCGAGCCATGCCATCAGCTTGCGCGTGCCGTTGATCGAGACGCCCTCCTCGTCGCCGGTGACGAGCAGGCTGATGGAACCGCCGAAATCGCGGCCGCGCTCGGCGAGGAAGCGCTCCGCCGCGGCGACGAACGCCGCGATCGCGCCCTTCATGTCGGCGGCGCCGCGCCCGACGAGCTCACCGTCGCGAACGGTGCCTGCGAAGGGGTCGAACGACCACGCCGCCGGATCGCCGGCCGGCACCACGTCGGTATGGCCGGCGAACGCGAAGTTCGGCCGCGCCGTGCCGATCCTTGCATAGAGGTTGACGACGTCGTCGGTGCCTTTCTGGCTGAACACGAGGCGATGGCAGACGAAGCCGAGCGCCTCGAGCCGTTCCTTCAGAAGGTCGATCGCGCCCTCGTCGCGCGGCGTCACCGACGGGCGACGGATGAGCTCGCCGGCGAATTCGACCGGGTCCATCAGTCGCGCAGGAGCTCGTTGATCGACGTCTTCGCCCGGGTGCGCTCGTCGACCCGCTTCACGATCACCGCGCAGTAGAGGCTCGGCGTCCGCCCGCCGCCACCGAGCGAGCCCGGCACGACCACCGAGTAGGGCGGCACCCGGCCCGTGACGATCTCGCCCGTTTCGCGGTCGACGATCTTCGTCGTGGCGCCGATGAAGACGCCCATGGAGAGAACCGAGCCCTCGCCGACGATGACGCCTTCGACCACCTCGCTGCGCGCGCCGATGAAGCAGTTGTCCTCGATGATGACGGGGCCGGCCTGCAGCGGCTCGAGCACGCCGCCGATCCCGGCGCCGCCCGAGATGTGGCAGTTCTTCCCGATCTGCGCGCACGAGCCGACCGTCGCCCAGGTATCGATCATCGTCCCCTGGTCGACATAGGCGCCGACATTGACGAAGCTCGGCATGAGAACGACGCCCGGCGCGATGTAGGCCGAGCGTCGAACGACCGATGTCGGGACCGCGCGGAATCCCGCCTCGCGGAAGCGCCGCTCATCCCAGCCCTCGAATTTCGACGGCACCTTGTCCCACCACGGCGCGCCGCCGGGGCCTCCGGCGATCGTCGTCATGTCATTGAGGCGGAAGGAAAGCAGCACCGCCTTCTTGAGCCATTGGTGGACGACCCAGCCGCCGCCGCTCTTCTCGGCGACGCGCAGGCGGCCGGCATCGAGTTCGCCGAGCGCCGCCTCGACGGCATCGCGCACGGTGCCCTTGGTTCCAGGACCGATCGTGTCGCGCGCCTCCCAGGCGGCGTCGATCGTGGCTTGCAGTTCGCTGGTGCTCATGGGCCGCGGACCATGCATCACCAGACGAAGCGCGGCAACACCCAATCCGGGAGTGGTCCGCCCAGCCGGCGGATCGCGTCCTCGTCCGGCGCGGCGCCGAGTTCGCCGGCATGGACCCCGAGTGTGACGAGAGCGGCGGCGACGTCGACTCCCTTCGCCCCCGCGATGTCGTGCGGCATGGAATCGCCGATCGCGACCGCCCGCTCCTTCAATACCCCGAGCGAGGCGAGGCAGGTCTCGTAGATCGGCGCGTAGGGCTTGCCGTGCCGCACGACCCGACCGCCCATCGCTTCGTAGCGGTCGGCGAGCGCGCCAGAGGCGGGGAGCAGCGTGCCATCCGCGGCGTAACGCCAGTGGTCCGGGTTGGCGCACACCATGAGAAGGTCGCGGCGCAGCGCTTCTTCGAGCCGGCGGTCGTAGGCTGCGAGGTCCGGCTCGTCGACGCCGAGCGTCAGGAGGAAATCGGCGTTGCCGACGTCGGCCGCCGGAACGAGGTTGAGGCCGACGAGAAGCCCGCGCTCCCCTGCCTTGTCGATGACGTGCGGGCGGCGTCCCGGCGGCTTCATCTTGAGGCTTCGCCAGGCGTCTTCTCCGGCAGAGACGAGGTCGTCCCAGAGCTCGCGCCCGAAGCCGAGCTGCTCCATGGTCGCGACGTTGGCGGCCGACCGCCGGCCCGAGTTCGAGATCACGACCACCCGCTTGCCGAGCGCGCGCAGGCGCCGCAGCGCCTCGACCGCGCCCGGGTAGGCGGCGCGCCCGTCATGGAGGACGCCCCACTGATCGAGGAGAAATCCTTCGTAGCGCTCCGCGAGCGGTGCGATGCCGGGGAGTCGCTGCATTCAGGCCGCGGGACGCGATGCGGCGGCAGCGGCCAGGAGAAAGGCCGCGAGGTCGTCCGCGACGTGGTGAATGTGCGGCTCGCCGTCCCCCTCGACGTGCCAGCCGAGATGGCTGCCATCGTTCCGCACCCAGACCGTGGTCATCCCCATTTCGTGCGCGGGCTCCAGGTTCTTCGCCATGTCTTCGACGAACGCAGCGCGCCGCGGCTCGATCGAGTAGCGCGCTACCAGCGCCTCGTACGTGCGACGCTCCGGCTTCGGGATCCAGCCTGCGGCCTCGATGTCGAAAATCCCGGCGAAATGCTCGTTGATGCCGAGATGGTCGAGAATGCGCCTGGCGTGGCGCTCCGAGCCGTTCGTGAAGACGAGCTTGCGGCCGGGCAGCTCGGCCAGCGCGCGGCCGAGCTGGAAATTGCGCGGTACCGCAGAAAGATCGATGTCGTGGACATAATCCATGTAGCGGATCGGATCGACGCCATGCTCGATCATGAGGCCGCGCAGCGAGGTGCCGTGCGTCCGGAAATAGTGTTTCTGAATGCGCCGCGCCTCGTCGAGCGGTACGTTCAGGAACGCCGCCACGAATTCGCCGATGCGCCGGTCGATCTGGTCGAAGAGCCGGCACGAGGCCGGGTAGAGCGTGTTGTCGAGGTCGAAGATCCAGGTCTCGATATGCGCGAAATGGGACATTCGGAACTGGGCTCGGTTCCCTGGAAATCTGGCGGGCAACCGAATGTCGATCGAAAATAGTTAACGGAATCGGAAGCCTCGGGGGAACGGGGCTCGACCACAACGAGGCGGATGGGAACGGCGGACGACCCGCCCGAGCGCGGCCTCGAGCGGCTACGGTCGCATCGAGGTCGCCGTCGGCATCAGCTCCGCCGGATGAGCGTACCGGGCCCTGCTTCGGTGAAGAGTTCGAGGAGAATGGCGTTAGGGACGCGGCCGTCCAGAATGACCGCCGCCTCGCAGCCGCCGTCCACCGCTTCGAGGCAGGTCTCCACTTTCGGGATCATGCCCCCCGAGATCGTCCCGTCGGCAATGAGGGCGCGTGCCTCCTCCGCCGTCAGCTCCGGAATGAGCTTCTTGTCGCGGTCGAGCACGCCCGGCACGTCGGTGAGCAGCAGGAGCCGCGTCGCCTTCATGGCGGCGGCGATCGCGCCCGCCGCCGTGTCGGCGTTGATGTTGTAGCTCTCGCCGCTGGCTCCGACCCCGATCGGCGCGATCACCGGGATGATGTCCGAACGCTCGAGCCATTCGAGCACCTTGGTCTCGATCCGCTCCGGCTCGCCGACGAAGCCGAGATCGAGCACCTTCTCGATGTTGCTGTCGGGATCGGCCTTGCGCTTCTCGAGCTTGCGCGCCCGAATGAGATTGCCGTCCTTGCCCGAGAGCCCGATCGCATAGCCCCCCGCCGCGTTGATCGCGGTCACGAGCTGTTTGTTGATGCTGCCGGAGAGCACCATCTCGACGATGTCGACCGTCGCCTGGTCGGTGACGCGCAACCCGTCGATGAACTCGCTCTTGATGCGGAGCCGTTCGAGCATCTGGCCGATCTGCGGGCCGCCGCCATGCACCACGATGGGATCGATGCCGACCTGCGTCAGCAGTACGACGTCGCGGGCGAAGCCGTCGCCTCGCATCATGTCGCCCATCGCGTGCCCGCCGTACTTCACGACGATGCACTTGCCCGCATAGCGGCGGAAATAGGGGACCGCACCGGCGAGGATGCGTGCGACTTCGGTCGGGTTGTCGGTCATGGCGGCGCGGAAATTAGCGGAGAGGGGCGGATGCTGCCAGTGACGTCACTCGTCGTCTGAGCGCTCGGCCGGGGTCGCGTTACGACGGGCACCGGGGATCTTCAGTCGCCTCGATATTTTATCCAAGTTGTCCATGATGACCCAAATCGGCGTTGACGAAGCGGCGACACTATGTTCTCCTTATGTTCTAAAACCGAAGAGGCAAGCAAGCTCATCAGGAAGGAAATTGAACGATGATACCCTTAACCGGAGGTCTTCTCTCGCCGGAATTCGGCAAGGAGATCGACGAAGCCGGATTGGATCCATTCTCCAAGTTTTGGGCAATAGCCCGGCTCAACCGGCGAAGGACATCCAAGGGCTCGACCCTGAATGCGAAGAAGAATGGCGCTACGCACGCGCCTACTGCGTCGCGCTGCTGGCGGCGCGACGTCTCGGCCGACGATTTTCCGGACTGGGGAGAACTCTCGACGAATGCATGCGTCGACAAGTCAGCGAGCGATGCGGCGGGAACCGGGTCGAATGGGGCTCCGGGCCGCAAGGCGGGCCACGCAAGCCGAAACGGAGGTAGTCAAATGGAAAACGCTCTTGACATGGGCGATGAAGCCTTTCGTCTCGCCAAGAAGCGACGCTATTCGGAGGCCCTTGCGATCTGCGACAAGATCATCGCGAACTGGCCTCACGCCTACGTGGGGCACTATCATAAGGCAGTAATCCTCCAGGCCAAGGGCGAGCTCTCCGACGCACTGAAGTCGATGACGCGGGTGGTCGAGCTCATGCCACGGGATGCCTTTCCCTACTACATGCGCGCGGGCATCCTGATGCAGATGGGCCGCTATTCCGATGCGCTCGGCGATCTCGTCGAGGCAGAGGACCGGGACGAAGAGCGATTTCTCGGATCCGAAATTCCGCTTCTCAAGGCCGATTGCCATTGCCAGCTTGATCAGCTCGAT
>JADGGZ010000130.1 GCA_019689675.1 Rhodospirillales bacterium
ACGACGCGGCGCTCGCAGCCCATGATGAGGTCGAGGTTGCGCAGGCCGACGTCGAAGTCGATCACCACCGTCTTGTGGCCGCGCATCGCGAGCCCGGTGGCGAACGCGGCGGAGGTCGTGGTCTTGCCGACGCCCCCTTTGCCCGACGTGACGGTTATGACTGTGGCCAAACCTAGCCTCCCTTAAGCGGCGGTACGGGTGATGGCGAGACGATCCTCGTCGAGCGAGATCTGCACGGCTTGCCCGAGATACTCCCGGGCAATGTTCTCGCTGACGAGATAGTGGCCGGCGACGCTGACGAGTTCCGCCTCGAGGCGCTTGCAGAAGATGCGGGCCTCCGCATCGCCCTGGGCGCCGGCGATCGCGCGTCCGCGAAGCGTGCCGTAGACGTGGATATGCCCGTCGGCGATGAGCTCGGCTCCCGGGCTCACCGACGCGGTGACGATAAGATCTGCGCCGCGCGCGTAAATCTGCGCGCCCGACCGCACGGGCGTGGTGACGAGCTTGCTGCGGCCGCCCGGGCTGGGCGGGGGCGGCGGCGGCGCGGTGCGCGGCGAAGGAGCTGGCGCGTCGGACACGCGCCGGCTCGGCGAAGAAGCATTGAAGTTCGTCAGCCCGGCGGCCTGCGCGGCACGAAGCTGGGCCGCGGACGCGTTCTGCACCCCGATCGCGACCAGCTTATGACGCTGGAGAAGGGCCTTGGCTTCCTCGAATTCGCTCGGATCCATGAAGGCAAGGCTGCCCTTGATGTCGAGCACGACGGGCGCCTGGTCGAAGAAGCGTGGGGACAAGGCGATCTGGCGGCCCAGCTCAACCGCGAAATCGGGGTCGTGCGGGTCCTCCATTCGGATCACCATCATCGTGAAAACTGCGCCTTGAATCAGACTCGGCGCACCATTGCCACGCGACATCTCGGGGTCTGACCGTCCACCAACGTCTATATTTAGTACAGCGAAGTGCGCGGCATCGCAATCGGCTTTCGCCGCGAAAACCCGATCTTCTGCCCGGAAGAAAAAGCGCCGGCACCCTAGCGGGGTGACGGCGCAGGAAGCCAGTCTCGGCTGGTCCGCAGCGGCAAATGCCGCGCGTTTGTCACAGCGCTTGCGGGTTTCCGGGAAGCATCGAGAAGTTCCCGCCGGTCGTGCCGTCGAGCTTGTCGAAGCGCAGCGAGCTCGAGGTCGGGGTGCGGTAGATCGCATAGCACTCCTCGAGCCCGCCATTGACCTTGGTCATCGCGGTGCAGAGGAGGCCGTCGGCCCCGATCCGCCATGTCCCGACATCGGTGAAGCTGCCCTGGCGGAAGCGGAGCTGGCCGCCGGGGGCGAACCACGCATAGTAGGGCTGCCCGTCCCGGGCGATCCCGGCGGCGGTGTTGCCGGCGAGGAGGCTCGAAATCTCGTTCGCCCCGATTCGACCCGGCGCGGCGAGGGGAGCCGCGGACGTGCCGACACCTGGAGCCATGGTAGTCCCGGGGGCGGGCCTGACGGCGGACGTCCCTGGGGCGACGACCGTCGCGCTCGATGCCGGAGTCGTTTCGCTGGGGCTGGTGCAAGCGGCGAGGAGCATCAGAAACGACGCCGCCCTCCACGCGCGCGCGGGCGAGACCTTCATGGGAAACCTCGCGTTGGACGTGCCTTTCCCTGAACGCCGGGGCGCGACGCGGGTTCCTGCGGCGAGGAGCTGCGATGGTCCCATTTTGTCGCGAGCAGGATCGAGGAAGTCGTCCGCGCGACGCCCGGGAGCTTCCCGATCCGCGTCAGGACGTCGTCGAGGGCGGCGGCGTTCTCGGCGGCGACATGCGCGGCGAGATCGTGCGCGCCGCTCACCGTGTGGCAGCTCAGCACCTCCGGCATGCCGCGGAGCGCGGCGATCGCCCGGTCGTGCAGCTTCGGGTCGAGGTCGATCATCACATGCGCCGCGACCTGGTCGCCAGGTACCTCGCCGAGGATGACCGTGTAGCCCTGGATTACCCCGTCACGCTCGAGCCGGCGCAACCGGTCCTGCACCGCGCTGCGCGAAAGGCCGAGGTGACGCGCAAGAGTGGCCGCGGGCAGCCGCGCATTGCCGCGCAGCAGGGCGATGAGCCGCTGGTCGATCTCGTCGGGCGCGCGCTTCGCCATTCCGCTCCGTCGTTTCGCCGGCCGAATCGGGCGTTCCCGGCACATTGCCGGCGGAAACGCGCCGACCCTCCAGGTTAGCCTTAGCGCGAAGCGGGAGTTTCGTCATGCGGGTGATCATTTTCGGCGCCGGCGCTATCGGCGCGGCAATTGCGGAAATGCTGGCGGCGGCCGGCGGATACCGGGTGACTGTGGTCGACCGGGACTCGGCGGCGCTAGCCCGCCTCAGACCGCGCGGGCTCGAGCTCCGCCAGGTCGACGTCGCGGACCGCGCCAGCCTGCTCGACGCCGCGCGCGGCCACGATGCGGTGGTGAGCGCGCTGCCCTTCTTCCTCAACCGCGCGGTCGCCGAGGCCGCGCTGAAGGCGAAAGCGCATTATCTCGACCTTACCGAAGACGTTGCGACGACGCGTGCGGTGCGACGCCTCGCCGACGGCGCGTCGCGCGCCTTCATCCCGCAATGCGGCCTTGCCCCCGGATTTGTCGGCATCGCGGCCCATGCCCTGGCGCAGCGATTCGATCGCCTCCGCGACGTGCGCATGAGGGTCGGGGCGCTGCCGCGGAACCCGACGAACGCGCTCAAATACAATCTCACCTGGTCGACCGACGGGCTCATCAACGAATACTGCAATCCGTGCGAGGCGATCCGTCATGGACGCTTGGTGGAACTCGCCCCCTTGGAAGGGCTCGAGCGCTTCTCGCTCGACGGCGTCGAGTACGAGGCCTTCAACACCTCGGGCGGGCTCGGCACGCTTTGCGAGACCCTGGCGGGAAAGGTCGAGACGCTCGACTACAAGACAGTCCGCTACCCCGGCCACCGCGACATCATGAAGGTGCTGCTCGACGACCTCCGGCTCTCGGAGCGGCGGCAGCTCCTCAAGGAGGTGCTCGAGTCGGCCGTTCCGAGCACCAGGCAGGATGTCGTCCTCGTCTTCGTCGCCGTGTCCGGCTGGCGCGAGGGGCGCCTTGTCGAGGAGAGCTTCGTGCGGAAGATCTACGGCGGCGAGGCGCGGGAGGCATTTTCGGCGATCCAGGCAGCGACCGCCGCCGGGCTTTGCGCCATGCTGGAGCTCCTCGCAGCCGGAAAGATTCCGCAGCAGGGCTTCGTCCGTCAGGAGGAGGCTCGGCTCGAGGACGTGCTCGCGACCCGCTTCGGCGCGGCGTTTGCCGACGGGGAGGTGCGTTCGCGCCCGCGCATGGCCGCGTGAGCTCGGCCGCCAGAAGCGCGCATGCTTCTTGCACATCCGAAAGGGCGAATTAACGCTTTCTCAAATCGCGCTTTGGTAACTCGCCAAGGTGACGGGAAACGAGGGCGAGCACCTTTTCCGGCTGGCGCGCGACAGGTCCGCTGCGGGCCGTCGCGCCCTCGTCGCCGCGGTCGGCGACCTCCTGTTCGAGCGCCAGGAAGAGCTGACCGACCGCGAGCGCACGCTGATGACGGAGATTCTCCGTCGGCTGATCCATGAGGTCGAGATGGAAGTGCGCGAGGCGCTCGCGCAACGCCTCGCGCGCGAACCATCGGCCCCGCACGAGCTGATCGTCCTTCTCGCCAACGACCGCATCGAGGTCGCGCACCCCATTCTTCTCCACAGCGAGGTCCTCGACGACGAGGATCTCGTCGAGATCATCCACCATCGCACGCTGGAGCATCAGCTCGCGATCGCGATGCGGCGCGAGGTCAGCGAGCGGGTCGCCGATGCGCTCGTCGAGCGCGGCGATGTCGGCGTCATCAAGGCGCTGCTCGAAAACCCGCAGGCGCGGCTCTCCGAGGCGGCGCTCGCCTATCTGGTCGAGGAATCGAGGCGCGTCGACACGTATCAGAACCCGCTGCTGCACCGTCCGGAGCTCTCGCCGGAGCTCGCCCGGCGCATGTACGGCTGGGTCTCGACAGCGTTGCGGCGCCACATCATCGAACGTTTCCGGATCGATCCTCGCACCCTCGACCGGCATCTTGCGGTGACGAGCGCGATGCTCGCCCGGAATGCCGAGGCGCAGCCGAACGCGGCCGAAAGGCTCGCCGCCGAGCTCGACGCCGCCAACGCCATCACGCCCGCCCTGCTGGTCGATACGCTTCGCCAGGGCGAGGTGGCGCTGTTTCAGGCCCTCTTCGCGAGGCTGACAGGGCTGCCGCTTCTCCTCGTCCGCCGTCTCGTCTTCGAGCCGGCGGGCGAGGGGCTCGCGATCGCCTGCCGCGCCGCCGGGATCGACGCCTCGTCGTTCACCTCGATCTTCGTGCTTTCGCGCAAGGCTCGCCACGACAGCGCCCTCGCTCCGGGCGAGCTCACGCGCCTCATCGGCTTTTTCTCGAAGATTCGTCCTGAGCACGCGCTGCGGCTTCTCGAGAATTGGCATCGCGGGAGCGGCCGGCTGGAGCCGATTGCCGTCTCCGACGACGTGCCGCACCATGGCCGCTGAACCGGCAGGCGCGCCGGCGCAGGAGCTCGGCCGAGACGTGCTCGAGCGCAGGCTCGCCCTCGCTCAGGAGCGGATCGAGGACCTCACCCGTCTCGTTTCGGACTGGATCTGGGAGACGGATCGCGAGTTGCGCTTGACCTTCGTGTCGGCGCGCGTGGTCGAGGTGCTCGGGTACGTGCCGCAGGAGCTCGTCGGGCGGCGCTTCGACGACCTCGGCACTTTCGTGGCGGAGGGGCCCGCGCCTCTCGATCCCGCCCGGAAAGTACCGTTTCGCGACCTCCCCTTCCGCATGCGCCGCAAGGACGGCTCCGAACGCCTGTTCGAGGTTTCCGCGCTCCCGATCTTCTCGCGGGAGGACGGGTCCTTCGCCGGTTTCCGCGGGAGCGCGCGGGACGTCACCGCCGAGACCGAGGCGCGGGAAGGGGCCGCGCAGTCCCGGCGTCAGCTCATCGAGGCGATCGAAAGCATCTCCGAGGCGTTCTCGCTCTTCGATGCCGAGGACAGGCTCGTCCTCTGCAACCAGAAGTTTCGCGAGCTCTTCCCACACGCCGAAGTCGTCCCAGGCGCGGCCTTCGCGGACCTTCTGCGCAGCAACGTGGATAACGGCTTCATCGATCTGCCGGAGGGCGAGAGCGAGCGCTTCCTTGCCGCCCGGCTGGCGCAGCGTCGGCAGCCGCGAGCGACCTTCGAGCTGCGCCTGCGCGACGGCCGCTGGATGCAGGTCAGCGACCGCAAGACGACCGACGGCTCGACAGTCGGGATCCTCGCCGACATCACCGAGCGCAAGCATCGCGAGCAGGCGCTTGTCGCCGCGAAGGAGATGGCCGAGGCCGCGAGCCGCTCGAAGTCCGAATTCCTCGCCAACATCAGCCATGAGCTCCGTACCCCTCTGAACGCCATCATCGGCTTCAGCGAGATCATGCGGGACGAGATCTTCGGACCGATCGGTGCGCCGCAATACCGATCTTATCTGAACGACGTGCTCGACAGCGCGCATCACCTCCTCGAGGTCATCAACGACATCCTCGACGTCGCCAAGGCCGAAGCGGGCAAGCTCGACCTCGACGAGACCGAGTTTCCCCCGGCACGTCTCGCACGTCTCGCCGTGCGGCTGGTCGAGGAGCGCGCGACGCGCGCCGACCTCCGGCTGGTCCTCGAGGTTCCGGAAGAACTCCCGCTCGTGCGCGGCGACGAGCGCAAGCTCAAGCAGGTGGTGCTGAACCTCCTCACGAACGCGATCAAGTTCACGCCCGCCGGCGGGACCGTGACCCTGAGCGCCCGTGTCGCGGTCGACGGCGATCTTCTTATCGAGGTCGCCGATACCGGGATCGGCATTGCCCAGGAAGACATCGCTGTCGCCCTTTCACCCTTCGGGCAGGTCGACGGGCGGCTCAACCGCAAGTACGAGGGCGCCGGGCTGGGGCTTCCCCTCTCTCGCGCGCTCGTCGATCTCCACGGCGGCGCGCTCTCGATCATGAGCGAGGTCGGGCGCGGCACGACCGTGACGGTGCGCCTTCCCGCCTGGCGGCTCCTCCTCGAGGGCGGCAGGCTGGGCTGAGCCGGGCCGGCGCCCTACGGCGCCGTGCATTTGGCGGGCCGCGCCCTCGCCTTGTGGTAGGATCGCGCCTCCGATGGCGTTCGCTCCCTCCTTTCTCGACGAGATCCGGCAGCGCCTTTCGCTGGCCGGCGTGATCGGACGGCGCGTCAAGCTGCAGAAGCGCGGCCACGACTACATCGGCCTCTGTCCCTTCCACAAGGAAAAGACGCCGAGCTTCAACGTCGTCGAGGACAAGGCGTTCTACCATTGTTTCGGTTGCGGCGCGCACGGCGACGTCATCGGCTTCACGATGCGCGTCGAGAATCTCGGCTTCCGCGAAGCGGTCGAGCAGCTCGCACGGCAGGCGGGGCTGGCGCTTCCGGTGGAGACGCCGCAGGCCCGCGCCGAGGCGGCGCGTGCAGCGACCCTCAATGAAGTTTGCGCCGCAGCGGCCGAGAGCTTCGAACGGCAGCTCTGGAGCCCCGGCGGAGCGGCGGCCCTCGACTATCTTCGCGGCCGCGGCCTTTCCGACGAGCTCATCCGGAAATTCCGGCTCGGCTGGGCGCCCGACAGCCGTAGCTTCATCGCCTCGGCGCTCGGCGGGCGCTTTCCCGAGGCGCTCCTCGTCGAGGCCGGGCTCCTGAGGCAGGGCGAGCAGGGCGCCTTCGACTTCTTCCGGGGCCGCGTCATCTTTCCCATCTGCGACCGGGCGGGGCGGGTGATCGCGTTCGGCGGCCGCACCCTCGGCGACGGTCAGCCGAAATACCTCAACTCGCCGGACACGCCGATCTTCCACAAAGGGCGCACGCTCTACGGGCTGCACCTCGCACGCGCTGCGGCGGGGCCGGACACGCCTCCGATCGTCACCGAAGGCTACATGGACGTGATCGCGCTGCACGGCGCCGGGTTCGAGACGGCGGTCGCGCCGCTCGGGACCGCGCTCACCGAGGAGCATCTCGCCGAGCTCTGGCGTCTCCACCCAGAGCCGGTGGTCTGCTTCGACGGCGATGCCGCGGGGCGCCGCGCCGCTTCCCGCACGCTCGACCGCGCCCTGCCGCATCTCACGACCGAGCGGGCGGTCAAGTTCGTCTCCCTGCCGCCGAAGCACGACCCGGATTCGCTGATTCGGGAGAAGGGCGCGGCGGCGATGCGGGATGCGCTCGCAGGGGCGGCGGCTGTGTCGGACTTCCTCTGGTCCTCTGCGACCGAGGACAAGGTCTTCCCGACGGTCGAGGCGATCGCGCAGCTCGAAGCGCAACTCCTCAAGCGGCTCAAGGCGATCGGCGACCGCGGGCTGCAATTCCATCTCCGCCGCTTCGTTTCCGACCAGACCTCGGCGCTTTACTGGAAGCACCGTCGCCGCCGCTTGCCGAAGGAGGGCGGCGGGCGGCAACTGTCGGCCCGGCTGGGCGCAGCGGAAAACCCCTGGCGCGCGGCCGCGGTGCTCCTGGCCGGCGTCGTCAATCATCCCTCGATCGCAGCCGACGACGTCGACCGCTTCGTCATGATCAGGAGCGATGATCCGGGACTGGCGCGGCTCGCCGAGGCGATCCTGGGCGTCATCGCCTCGCAGCACGACATTACCGGAGCGGAGCTGCGTCAGCGCCTGGAGGAGCTCGGCTTCGCGCCCACGCTCGCCGCCATCGAGCGCTCCGAGATCTGGCAGGCGGCGCGCTTTCTGCACCCGGGCGCGGACCCTTACGACGCGGCGCTCGGCTGGCGGGCCCTCTTCTCTCGGGCGCTTCTCCCGGAAGCGCGCCGCGAGCTGGCCGCCGCGACCGAGGAGTGGGAGCGCGAGCAGACCCCGGAAGCCTGGGACCGGGTGGAACGGCTCCGCCGCCTCGTCGCCGAGCAGAACAGCGAGGCCGAACTGGTGCCGCTGCAGCGGGATCCGATCGAACGTTGGCGCCCGCAGCCTGCCGCCTGACCCGTTGACACAAATTCTAGGCGAATTCTAGGGTTGACGCCCTTCTCCGGCACTTGACGGGTTCGATTCTGCTTGCCACCTCTGTGCGACCGGGTGCCGCCCAGCCCGCAATTTCGCCGCATTTCCCTGCTCGCGCCGAATGCGACCGGGGCGGCGGCGGTCCGAGCGGCAGCCGGGACGAGGGTAGGCGGAACGCGGTCCCGCCGGCGGCATCAGCGAGCATGAGCCCACGAGCCCATCGCGGCCAGGGCGACGACGCCGCCCGAGGTCGAGGATCCGCGCGGTGCCGACCCAAGAAGGACCAGTTTCGGCATTTGCCCGGCGGTGGCGGCGTGCCGCGCCGCGCCGGGCATCTCTTCGTGTGAGGTTGGCGACAGCATGGCGAGCAAAGCGGCGGCGAACACGGCGGAAGCGGCGGACAATCGCGAGGAGCAGGCGGAGACGCCGCTCCTCGATTCGGTCGCCGCGGCGATCAAGAAGATGGTCGCGAGGGGCAAGGAGCGCGGCTATGTGACCTACGACGAAGTCAACGCCGCGCTACCGCCCGACCAGGTCTCGTCGGAGCAGATCGAGGATACGCTCGCGATGCTCTCCGAACTCGGCATCAACGTGATCGAGGGCGAAGAGAGCGAGGAGCCGCAGGCGGCCGCGGAAGAGACCGACGGGGAGAGCGAGGAGCGCGGCAACCTCGCCGACGAGGACGTCGGCCGTACCGACGATCCGGTGCGCATGTACCTGCGCGAGATGGGCTCGGTCGAGCTCCTGTCGCGCGAGGGCGAGATCGCGATCGCCAAGCGCATCGAGGCGGGCCGCGAGATGATGATCGGCGGCATCTGCGAGAGCCCGCTGACGATTCGGGCGCTCATCGGCTGGCGCGACGCCCTCAACGCGGGTCGCATGCTCCTGCGCGACATCATCGATCTCGACGCCACCTACGGGAGCGCGAACGGCAACGACGGGCAGGGCTCCGAGGACTCGCCCGAGGCCGAGGAAGGAGCCGGAGGCGGCGAGGAAGACGGCGAGGAGGCCGCGATCTCGCTCTCGGCGATGGAAGCGCAGCTGAAGCCGCAGGTGCTCGCCAAGCTCGATCACATCGCCGACCTCTACAAGAAGCTCCACAAACTGCAGGAGCAGCGTCTGGCGGCGATCCAGAAGGGCGAAACCCTGCCGGCCGCGACCGAGAAGCGTTACGAAAAGCTCAAGTCCGACATGGTCGAGGCGATGGCCGCGGTCCGCCTCAACAACGCGCGGATCGAGCTTCTCGTCGAGCAGCTCTACGAGTTGAACCGCCGACTGATGCAGGTCGAGGGCAAGCTCCTGCGCCTCGCCGAATCCTGCGGGGTGAAGCGCGACGATTTCCTGCAGCGCTATTTCGGCAACGAGCTCGCTCCCGACTGGCTGGACGTCCAGGCGAAGAGCAGCAAGGCGTGGGCGACTCTCGTCAAGCGGCACGCCGATGACGTCGCGCAGCTCCGCGGCCAGATCGGCGCGATCTCGGCGGAGGCGGGCCTGCCCATCTCCGAGCTGCGCCGCATCGTCGCCACCGTGCAGAAGGGCGAGCGCGAGGCCAGCCGGGCGAAGAAGGAGATGGTCGAGGCGAACCTCAGGCTCGTCATCTCGATCGCGAAGAAGTACACGAACCGCGGCCTGCAGTTCCTCGACCTCATCCAGGAGGGGAACATCGGCCTCATGAAGGCGGTCGACAAATTCGAGTACCGCCGCGGCTACAAATTCTCGACGTACGCGACGTGGTGGATTCGGCAGGCGATCACGCGCTCGATCGCGGACCAGGCGCGAACGATCCGAATTCCGGTGCATATGATCGAGACGATCAACAAGCTGGTGCGCACCTCGCGCCAGATGCTGCACGAGATCGGCCGCGAGCCGACTCCCGAGGAGCTCGCCGAGAAGCTGGCGATGCCGCTCGAGAAGGTGCGCAAGGTGCTGAAGATCGCCAAGGAGCCGATCAGCCTCGAGACGCCGATCGGCGACGAGGAGGATTCGCATCTCGGCGACTTCATCGAGGACAAGAACGCGATCCTGCCCGTCGACGCGGCGATTCAGGCGAATCTGAGGGAGACGACGACGCGCGTTCTCGCCTCGCTCACCGCGCGCGAGGAGCGCGTGCTCCGCATGCGCTTCGGCATCGGCATGAACACCGATCACACGCTCGAGGAGGTCGGGCAGCAGTTCTCCGTCACCCGCGAGCGCATCCGTCAGATCGAGGCCAAGGCCCTGCGCAAGCTGAAGCATCCCTCGCGCTCGCGCAAGCTGCGCAGCTTCCTCGATACCTGAGCGCGGAGGACGGAAGCCGGAGGACGGATTGGCTTTGCCGACCGTCCTTCGTATTCTTTTCGCCGTTCGGACGGGCCCGTAGTTCAGCTGGTTAGAACGCGCCGCTCATAACGGTGTAGTCGCAGGTTCGAATCCTGCCGGGCCTACCATGCTCCTCACGCTTCGGGGCCCCACCCGGCGCGAGCATTGAAACCCGCTTCGTTCCCCGTCTCTCGCGCTGGTCAGGGGACAGGCGTGCGGCCCCAGAAATGTAGCACGAAGCTCAGCAGCCACAGCGCCGCGGCGCCGATGGCGGCGACCTCGGCGTGCCAGAAATATCGTTCGCGCAGAACATTGCCGAAGACCTCCTGCGCGCGCGCTTCGGGGAAGC
>JADGGZ010000131.1 GCA_019689675.1 Rhodospirillales bacterium
GGTCGGCATGAGGCGCATCGAGGAGGAACGACAGCGCGGCACGGACATCGTCTGGACAACGACGCTGGTCTTCCTCGACTTCCTTGCGCGTTTTCCGGACAGCCACATCGCGCGGAAGTTCGGGAGCGAGAAGGCGGAAGACGTGAGGGCGGAAGCCGAGCGCGTGCGAGCCGTCTTGCCCCAAAGCGCGGCAGAAAGCTTCGACTGTCTCATGGCGTTCGACCGCAGCCTCAAGCAGCGCGGCCTCAACCCAGGAACGTGCGCCGACCTCACGGTCGCGTCGCTCCTCGCCGCCGAAATCATGGGAGTTGCCGGCTGATCCTCAGCCGAGGAACTCGGCCAGCGTCGTTGCCGAGAGCCGGCCGTCGTGGAGCGCGCTCGCCACGAGAGCGCCGGCGACGCCGATCGCGCGGAGCGCGAGGAGGTCCGATGCGTCGCGGACGCCGCCGGCCGCGAAGATCGCGCGATTTTTCGCGGCTCCGACAAGCGCCTCCAGTGCGACGAGATCGGGTCCGTCGTCCATTCCGACGCGATCGAGCGTCATGAGGATCACTTGCTCCGGCCAGAGATCGGGCCGCTCTGCCGCCTCCGCCGGTCCGAGAAACCGGCCGCCGCGATAGTCGAGCGACAGGACGAAGCCGGCAGGGCCGAGAAGCTCGAGCGTCGCCGCGAGCTCGCCGGAGTCTCTGAGGCTTTCGCTCCCGAGCACCGGGATCACCCCACCGGAAGCGGCCTTTGCCGCGGCTGCGGCGGTGGCGAAGCCGCCGTCGAGCCAGATGCGAAGATTGGGCGCCGCCGCTGCGAGGTCCCTCACGATAGCGCCGTGCCCTCCCGCGCCGGCGATCGCATCGAGATCCGCGACATAGACGGTCCCGAACGGCGCCAGGCGCAAGAGCCCCGCGAGCACTGCGTCCGGCGCGTTGCCATCGGCAAGCGGCGTCGCGATCGGCCGATAATTCGCACGGTCTCCCGCACGGGCATGAACCACGGCACCGTGCTTCAGGTCGAGAACCGGTATGATGGCGAACGAGCCCATGGCGCCGGCGAGGTGCTTATGATGACGCATGATGCGGCGAAGCGCGACCGCAGACGCTCGCGGTCCCCGATCACGACCCGATGAGCCGCGACTTCCTCGGCTGGGACATTGGCGGCGCCCATCTGAAGCTCGCCAGGATCGAGAACGGTTGCCTCGTCGAGGTCCGGCAGGTTCCTTGCGCGCTCTGGCGCGGTCTCGACGAGTTGCGGAACGCGGTCTCCGCGGCGGGGCTCCACCCCGCCCCTCGCCACGCCGTCACGATGACCGGAGAGCTCGTCGATTTTTTTCCCGACCGTGCGAGCGGCGTGGCGGCGATCATCGGCGCGCTGAGCGAGCTCGTGCCGATCGATTCCGTTCGGATCTATGCGAGCGACGGGGAATTTCTCCCCCCCGACGAGGCGCTTGCCGCGCCGGCCGCCGTCGCTTCCGCCAACTGGCATGCGACCGCGAAATACGCCGCCTTGCGTCTTTCGAGCGGCGTCCTCGTCGACATCGGGAGCACGACCACGGATCTCGTGCCGTTCTATGACGGACGCCCTGCAGCGCGTGGATCCACCGATGTCGACCGGCTCGCGACCGGCGAGCTCGTCTACACGGGCGTCGTGCGCACGCCGCTCGCCGCCGTCTCGCGCGAGGTTCCCTTCGGCGGCCGGAAGGTCGCCGTCATGGCGGAGCTCTTCGCGACGATGGCCGACGCGTACCGCGTGCTGGGGACGCTGCCTGCCGACGCCGATCTCCACCCCGCAGCCGACGGGCGCGGCAAGAGCGTCGAGGAAAGCCGCGCGCGGCTCGCACGGATGATCGGCATGGATGAAGCCTGCGCCAGTGGCGAGGCGTGGCGCCTCCTCGCGGAAGCTTTCGCCAACGAGCAGATGCGCCAGATCGAGGCGGGGCTCGAACTCGTCCTTTCGGCCGGCGCACTGCCTCGAAGCGCGCCGATCGTCGGTGCCGGCGTCGGCCGCTTTCTCGCTTCGGAGCTCGCCCGCCGTTCAGGCCGCGACTATGCGGGCTTCGAAACGCTCGTCCCCCTCGAAACGCCGGAGCTCGCCCCGATCGCTGCCGCGGTCGCGCCCGCGGTCTCCGTGGCGCTCCTCCTCGATGCCGCGGAGGCGTAAACGATCGCCTCGCGGACCGCCCGCACGGCTTCAGGAGAAATGCTTTCCGCCCGCTTTCCTTTGGTGAGCGCGGAGCGGAAGCCGAGATAGTCGGGTCCGATCCGGGCGAGGCGCGGCACATCGACGAGACGCAGCGAGCCGGCGAGCCCGGTGACGAGCCCCGAGCGACGCGCCTCGTCGACGAAAGCGGCGAGAAGGGGCGCCGGGCAATGCGCCGTCAGCGGCCCCGCCGTCTTTTCCGCGGTGTCGAGCATGATGCCCCAGAATCCCGCCTCGGCGCAGCGGGCGAGGAGCGCGGAAAGATCCGGGCGACGATCCGCGAAGGCGACCGCGACGAGCTTGCGGCCGCGCGCGGCGAGCGGCGCGAGCGCCGCGAACGTCCCGGCAAGATCACCGTCGAAGAGGCCGATCTTGACGATGTCCGCGCCGCAAGCGGCCGTTTCCTGGACCGCATCGCGGACGGCGGACGGCACCAGCTCCATGTCGCCTATCGTCGCGCTCACGGGCCGACGCCGGTCGACGGCGGCGACGATGTCGCCGAGCGACGCCGGCGCGATCCGGCCGAGCGCACCCTCCGACGGCTCCTTCGCATCGACGATGTCGGCGCCGCCCGCGAGCGCGATCAGCGCTTCCTCCGCCGAACGCACGCTGGCGAGAAATCGCGTCACCGCTCTGCCCTCACGGTCGCCGTGCGGCGGAACGAGTCGATGCGCTCCGTCAGCCAGGCCCATGCCTCCCGCTCGCGCTCGCCGGCGGTCTTCTCGACCGCAATGGCGAGATAGGCGATCTCCCGGTCGATTTTGTCCGCCGGGAGCATCTCGAGCCGGCTCACCAGGATCGCCGCCTCGATGACCGCCGCCTGCGCTCGGTTGAAGCCGCGAAAGGGCGCATGCGTCGCCTCGTGGACGATCCGGCACCGAAAGCGCGGCCGAACCGGGTCGTCCTCGAACGCGACGACCTCGAGTTCCTGATGCGCGAGCGCGTCGGCGAGAAATGCTCCCCTCACCTTCTCCGCGGGACGAACCGGCCAGTCGCGCCTTCCCGTGAGGCAGCCGGCGAACACGCGCACATCGTCGGTATGGCTGACGACGGCGCTCGGCTGCGCGCGAAGATTGTCCAGCGTGCGCGAGGGGCGGAACGGCGCGAGCACCGGGGCCCTCTCCCGCCAGATGACGCCCATCGGCGCGATATGGACACCGCCGTCGGGCGAAACCGTCGTGACGATGCTTTCGCGGATCATTCCGATCGCCCCGCACGACCGTGTCGTCCGCGACCTTTGTCGTGTCGCTCCTGCAGCGTCGGCCCGGGCGCCGGCCGAGCGAGAAGGTCGGGGGCGGCACGCGGAACCGCCACCCCCCAGTCGAGCGGCTCGTCCTGCACGTAACGCTTCCCGAGCTCGAACGCCGTCTGCGCCTTCATCAGCTCGGCACCGAGATAGAAGGCGTGCGCGCCGTCGTCGGCCACCTCAAGCCGCGGATAAAGCTCGAAAGCATCGCGCGCCACGTAGTGTCCGTCGCGATTGTAGACGTGGATGCCGTCGGCGGCGACCTCGATGCGGAAATTGCGGTCGCGGATCTCCCCAGCGGTCGCGGCGATCTCCTCGGGGCTCGTGCTGTACGGCTTGCGGTCGCGGAGCGCGGCGAGCCCGGGATCGATGCCGACCGGGAGCCTTCCCAGCGTCTTCGCCGCATACATGATCCGCCGCGCGCGGTCCGCCTCCCGGATCGCGCTCCGGCAATGAAGGCTCTTCTCGACCGCGAGCACGTCGGTGATCCCGAGCTCGGCGATGAGGCCGAAGAGCGCGGCGTTGATTCCGGTCGTGTCGGCTTCGGTCAGCTCAGTGAGGTTGCCGATCCCCATGAGGATGCGGGCCTCTGGAAGCCGCCGCCGGAGCTCGACATAGCGCGCGACGGATGCGGCGAAGCCGAACGGAATGGGGTCGAGAACGCAGTCGGCGATGAAGGGCCTTCCCGCCCGCTCCAGAGTTTCCGCCGCCCTGACGAGAGAGTCGAGGTCGCCGGCATTCGCCGGCACGACCACCGGGGTCGCCGCCATCTCGTCGGCGAGGCGAAGATTGGTTTCGCTGAGGCTGAACACGAAATCGGCGCCGGCGCGGCCTGCGCGACGCAGCTCCTCGTCGTCGGCGGAGTCGACGCTGACCACGAAGCCGGCCTCGTGCAACGCTGCGACCGCCTCCTCGAGATGCGGAAAGCGCGTGCCCGGAAGGCAGCCGACATCGATGACGTCCGCGCCGTCGGCGGCGAACGCGCGCGCCTGGGCGAGGATCGCCTCGATCGTCATCATCGGCGCATCGACGATCTCGGCGAAGATCCGGACGGCATGACGCGAGAGGTCGATGCCGAGCCGCGTCCGGCCGAAATGCGCAGGGATGTCGTGCAGATCCTCGGGCCCGCGCTCCACCGGAATGCCGAACTCAGCGCTGAGCGCCTCGAGGTCGCCGCGGCAGTAGCCGGGTACGAGAACGCGGTCGGCCGCCACGCTCTCGCGCGGCACGCGTCGGCGGATGAGGTCGGGCGTCATCAGCGCCGCGACCTGGATGCCGATGTCGCGCACCTCCCAGTCGAGGTCGTCCTCCTCCATCGCGGCGAGGACCTGCCGCAGCCTCGGCTCGGCAAGGCGTCCGGTGAGAAAAAGGATGCGCTGTCTCACGGCGCGCGCGCCGCCGTCGCAAGCAGCCGGCGGAAGCGCCCTTCCTCGCCGGGCCCGAACCATTCGAGCCGCGCGCCAGAGGCGGCGAGACAGCGCGGAAAAGCCTCGTCCACCATGCCGCGCGCGGCGAGCGCCTCCGCATCGAGCGGCCGGGCGGCAGCGACGGATTTGACGAGCGCCAACGTCTCCGCTTCCAGGCGTCGCGCCAGCCATGCGGCGAGGCTGTCCGAGGTCACGGTCCAGCTCTCCTCCACCGCGGGATCGGCGAGCGCCATCACCGACGGAAGCCAGACCGGCACGAGATCCGCCGCGGCGGCCGCACGCATCTCCGCGAGCGTCCGGCAGGGCGCGAGCGCGGACGAGAGGTCGGCGAGAAGAAGCGCGTACTGCTCCATCGCGAGGATCGCCATCCGGTGGGCGGCCCGGTCCGAGAAGAGATGCCGCGCCTGCTCGCGACGAACCGTCTCGGCGAAGGCGCCGCCGCCCGGCACGACGACAATGCGGCCGCGCCCTTCGCCGAGCGGCTCGAGCCAAGCCCCGAGGCTTTCACCTTCGGCGAGGCTTCCGCCGAGCTTCACGACGATCACGGGAATGCGCCGTGCTCGTCCGGCGCCCGACGTCGCACGATCGAGACGCCGACGCCGCTGGTCTCGGGAAAGACGTCGAGCTTCTCGACGGTGACCGTCGCGCGGACCGCCCGAGGATCATCGAGGCACGTCGCGGCAATCCGCTCGGCAAGCGTCTCGACGAGGTCGATGTGACCCGCGCCGAGAATGCGTTTGATGCCGCCGACGACGAACTCGTAGTTGAGAACCTGGCCGAAATCGTCGCGGGCGAATGATCCCGGATCCGAAACGTCGAGCTCGACGCTGATCCGCACGCGCTGCGGATGCGCGCGTTCGTAGTCGTAGATGCCGATGCTGCCGAGAAGGACGAGATCGCGGACGAGCACGCGATAGGTCGAGACCCCAGCTCTCTCCAGCAGGCGGCGAAGCCCGAGCGCCGCGGAGACCGGCCAATCGTCGTTCATGCCCGCCGAGGATGCCCGGGCCGCGAACGGGCTGGCAATCCGTCGTCAGGCGTAGGGCGCGGGCGCATCGATTTCGCGTTCAGCTCGGGATCTGGCGCGGCACGTTCTGCTCGCACCGCCATCCCGTCAGCATCCATTTCGGATGGTCGGCGAGCCAGCTCTGCGCTACGCGCTGCCCTTCGACGACGCAGCCCGCGAGCGTGAGATTCTCGAGAAGCGGTCGCTCCTCCATGCAATGCGTCTGCCATGCCATCATGCAGAAGGTGAGCACGAGGTAGACCATCGGCGGCCTCTCTTCAGAGCAAGGCGCTGCAAGCGCCGATAATCGCAGACGTCGCTCGCCCGCGGAACGTCTTTGTCGAGCGCGCGGTTCCCCCTATCGGGCAACCGCGCCCGGAAGGACCGCGTTCCTCGCGCCTTCTAGCCGGCACGAGGCGATTTTGGCACAATCACGCACGACGCCGTACGGGAGGAGATCTCCGCCCATGAGACCCTCGTGGTTTCTCCTGAGCCTCGTCCTCGCGCCCTTCTTCCTGGCGGCTCCGGCGCTCGCCGCCGACGATACGCGCCCGCTCAGCGAGGCGCAGATCCTTCTCTTCGACACCAATCATTTCGCAGGCATCGAGCGCGCCGAGCGTCTGGAATACCGCTTCGAGCACGCGGCCGGCCAGGCCGGCGACCGCTATGTCGATCGCGTGCATCTCGATGTCCGGCCGCGTGACGACGGGGCGAAGAATGTCTGGGTCGAGTTCCTGACCGGCAGCCACCACGTGCCTTTCCCGCCGCTCATGGGCTTCCACGGCAATCCCGTTCTGATGTACTTCCTCGAGCGCGACGTCGAGGCGATGCGCGCCCAGACCGGCGGCGCGGCCACGTATTTCCGCAACCGGATCCGCCATGCCTTCGCCGACCGGGCGGAGCTGCGCGAAGTCGAGCTGCAGCGCGACGGCAAGACGGCTCGCGCGACCGAGATCACGGTCGTGCCGTTCCGCGGCGACCTTCGGATTGCCGCGTTTCCGGGCCTCGAGGAGAAGCGGTATCGGTTCGTCGTCTCGGACACGGTGCCGGGCGGCATCTACGAGATCGGCGTCGAAGTACCGGGCAAACCCGGGGAAGAACCGCGGCTGGTGGAGACGTTGACCTTCCTTGCCGAAGCATCCTGCGAGAGGAGCGAGGGACCATGCACAGCGCCGACACCCTGATGAAGCGCCTGTGCGCCGCCGCGCTCGCGTTCGCCGTAACGGCGCTCGCGACGGGCGCCGTCGCGGCGCAGACCGAGAGAGCAGCGCAGGCCGACAACGACTATCCGACCACCGCGCGCGCCGACTACGTGCTCGGCTGCATGGCCGCGAACAACAACACGCGGCAAAGCCTCGTCCAATGCTCATGCGCAATCGACACGATCGCGCAGCTCATGCCGTACTCCGAGTACGAGATGGCGGAAACCGCGCTCAGCATGCAGGCGGGCGGCGGGATGGGCGGCGACCGTGCCGCCCTCTTCCGCGATCCACCCGAGGTGAAGCTGGTGCTCCAGCATCTGCGCGAGGCGCAGGCCGAGGCGGATCTTCAGTGCTTCCGATAAGCTGGCTCAGCTCCCCGGCGCGACCCTCACCTTCCAGCTCTGCTCGAAGTGCCGGTTGCTGCTATCGTCGACCTCGACCCTGAGCTCGCCTCCGCCGGCGCGGGGCAGGAACGTGAAGGCGAGGCTCGGATCCTCGCTGATCGAGATGTCGGATTCGAGCGTCAGCACGTCTGTGCCATTGTAGCTGACGCGGATTCTGCGCACGAAGTCGGCGGGCACGTAGTTCCGCGTCAGCTGATCCATCTGCATCCCGGAGCTGTTCGGATGGCTGACGAGGAGTTGCGCTTCGGTCCGCTTTTGAGCCTCGACCCGTTCCGGGAGCCGCATCTTCATCTTGCCGAGCCGCGCCTGCGCGAGCGCTTGATCCTTGCTCGCCGGCGCCGAGCAGCCGCCGGACGCCTTGATGAATCGCGCAACGCCGTAAAGTCTGCCGTCCTTCGTCTCCGCAACGGCGTGAAGGTAGGTGTAGTCGTCGACGCGGACCCGCGTCGCGACCACGCGCGGGTCGGCTGCGGGCCCGAACGAAAATCGTGCGGCAAGCGGCGAGGGATTTTCGTCGATCACGAGATAGAGGGCATCGATGTCGCCCCGCAGCTTCTCGTCGATCCCGATCCTGATCGGCACGACGGCCGCGTCCTCCGCCCGCGACGGAGCCTCGATCGTGACGAGGCCGGCGCCGTCCTCGACCGCGCGCTCGCCGAAGATCGCACCGCGCAGCTCTTCCCAGCGGGCTGCGCGCTCCGCTTCGCCGACTTCGGCCGCGGCTTCGAAGGGCGCCGCGCCGAGAGCCATCGAAAGAGCGAGGAAGAACAAAGCGTGGCGCACCGGTCGCGCCGTACTTGCGGCCAGGCTCATTCCCATTCGAGCTCCTTGTAGGCGGCGGTGACGTTGCGCGGGTGATAGTCGTCGAAGAGAAGCCATCGTCCCTTCTCCTCCTGCGCCACGCTGCGCCATGCATCGCCGATATCGATGCCGGCGGCGATCGCTGCCCTGGTGCCGAAGAGCACCGCCGAGAGATAGCGCTTCTGCGGCGCGGCGGCGAGCGGCCACTCGACTACGGCAGGGCCGTGGCCCGGCACCGCGCGCATCGCCGGAAGACGCTCGAGTACCTCGAGCTCGCGCAACCAGCCGACAAGGCTTCCGTCGATCGCCGGGATCCGGTCGACGAAGAGGAGATCGCCGAGCCACAGCGTTCCGGTCGCCTCATCGAACAGCGAGAGATCGTTGTCGGTGTGCGCAGGGCCGTGCGCCTGGATGACGATGCGGCGGTTGCCGAGATCGACCTCATCCCGCTCGGCGACGAGACGGCTCGGCAGCACGGCCGCGGTCCCTTCGGATCGGGCGCCGACGTCGCGCCTCAGATTGCGCAGATAGTAGGCGGCGCGCTGGGCGAGCGCGCCACGGAGCATAGCGTGCCCGATGATCTCGGGCGCATCGGGCTCGAAGGCCGTCGTCCCGAAGATGTGGTCGGGATGCACATGGGTCAGCACGACATAGCGGATCGGCAGCTCGGTGACGCTCCGGATCGCGGCACGCAGCCGTGCGCCCTCGGCTGCGGTTCCGCCGGTATCGACCACCATGACGGCGCTATCGCCGACCATGAAGCCGACATTCGCGATCGCTCCCTCGTTCTCCGCCGTCGCCTCGGCATGAGCTCCGACATGGACGTAGAGGCCCGGCGCCACTTCCGTGACCGGAAGCGGCTCAGCGCCAAGACAGGGAGCCGCGGCGATGAGCGCGACGACGAGCCTGAAAAAGCTGCGTCGCCCCGACATTCGGCTATCACCCGGCGCCGCCGATACGGCGGTAGACGAATTCCTGCGGTTCCTCCTCCGCTTCGCGGACAGCCGTGACGACCTCCTCGCGATGAGGCGAGCGGAAGCAGACAGGATCCGTCGCCGCGGCGTCGCCGGTGAGGGCGAAGGCCTGGCAGCGGCAGCCGCCCCAGTCGATCTCCCGCCTGTCGCAGGAGCGGCAGGGCTCCGGCATCCACGCGGTGCCGCGGAAGCGGTTGAACGCCTCGGAATGCCGCCAGATCTCGGCGAGGCTCGCGTCCTTCACCGACAGGAAGCGAAAGCCGGGAAGCGTCTCGGCGGCATGGCAGGGCAGCATTTTCCCCGACGGCGTCACGTTGAAGAAGCGTCTCGCCCAGCCGCCCATGCACGCCTTCGGCAGCGCGGCGTGATAATCGGGGACGACGTAGTCGATGAGGAGCCGCCCTTTGAGCCGCGCCCGCGCCTCGTCGACGACCCGCGTCGCCGCCTCGAGCTGCGCGCGGCTTGGGAGGAGCGCGGCGCGGTTGCGCAGCGCCCAGCCGTAGTACTGGACGTGCGCGACTTCGAGCCGCCCGGCGCCGAGCTCGAGCGCGAGCTCGATCATCTCGGGCAGGCGCGAAAGGTTCTGCCGGTGCACGACCGCGTTGACCGTGAGCGGCAGCCCGGCGGCACGAACGAGCGCCGCGGCACGACGCTTGAGGCGCTGCGCATCGCGGAATCCGGCGACGCGGTCGCCCGCGGCGTCGTCGACGTCCTGAAAGCTGATCTGAACATGGTCGAGCCCCGCCTCCACGAGCGCCGCGATGCGCGCCTCGTCGAGCATCACCCCCGAGGTGATGAGGTTCGAGTAGAGGCCGGCCCGCGCCGCGTGACGCACGAGCGTCTCGAGGTCGCGCCGCACGGTCGGCTCGCCGCCCGAGAAATGCACCTGCAGAGCGCCCAATGCCGCCGCCTCGTCGAGGATCCGACACCAGGTCTCCGTGTCGAGCTCGGCCGACGCCCGTTCGAGCTCGAGCGGGTTCGAGCAGTAGGGGCACTGGAGCGGACAGCGATGCGTCAGCTCGGCGAGAACCGCCATCGGTGCTTCCGGCTCCGCGCGCGCCGCACTCCTGTCGACAACGTCGATCCTGACTGCCTCGCTCACTCGGTGCCTGCCGGTCGGAACGCGCC
>JADGGZ010000132.1 GCA_019689675.1 Rhodospirillales bacterium
TCCAGACCCGCAGCTTGATGTTGTTCTGGAGGCGCAGAAGGATGGTCCGGTCGCTTACCGAGGCGTAGTGCTCGGGCGCGAGCTCCGCGCCCCCTGCCGTCGCGCGGAGGAGCCGGCGCAGGAAGGCCGCATCGCAGAGCCGGCCCTCGTTGAACGGGTCGACGATGACGCGATGCTCGAGGCGAACGAGAAAATGGCCCGGAAAGGCGAGCCCGTCGGCATGCCAGCCCTGCGCCCGCGCCGCATGTATCCACAGAATGCCGAGCGCGACCGGCAAGCCCTTTCGCCGATCGATGACGCGGATGAGATTGGCGTTCTGGAGATCGTCGTAGGTGAGGACGTCGCCCGCGTAACCCTGTCGCCGCATCGCCTCGGCGAGCGCGGTCGCCGGCTCGGCTGCCTTCTCCGCGGCGACGGCGGCAGCAAGCTCGGCGAGATGATCGCGATAGCGCGCGAGATCGACACGCGGCCTGTCGAGCGCCGCAAGGCGCAGCGCCGCTTCGGCGATGTCGATCGGCGCGTCGCCGGCGGCGGCGAGCCGGCCGAGCCATGCCTCGTGCGCGGCGCGCTCCTCGATCACGACAGCGGGCGGACCTCGACCGGCGCGGGCGGGCCCGACGGGGCCGTCGCGGGCATCGGCTCCGGCGCAGCGGCCGGGGCCGGTACGGCGTCTGCGGGCGGCGGCGCCGAAGCCGGCATCGAGCTCGGCGGCTCGCCGGGACGGATGTCGACATACGTCACCACCTTGCGCACGTTCGGGATGTTGCGCGCATGGTTGGTGACCCGGTCGAGCTCCGCGCGGGTCCGCGCCGAGCCGATGAGGTAGACCGTGCCGTTCACGGTCTCGATCGTGTAGTTGAGCGAGCGCACTTCGGGATCGAAGGTGAGCGCGCTGCGCAGCCGCGTCGTGATCCAGGTATCGCGGGCATCGTCCATGAGGCTCGTCTTGTCGCTCACCTGCGCCTCGCTGTGCACTTCCTTCACGCCGTCGACCTGCCAGGCGAGGCGCACGGCGTCGACGCGCCATTCGGGGTCCCGGACGGTGCCGGCGATGAGAACCTTCCCGTCATAAACGTTGCAGGAAAGGCCCGATGCCATTTCCTCGTTGAACCGGCGCCAGTTGTCGACGATCTGGGCCTTGATCCCCAGATCCTTCGCCTGCTGAACCGGGCCGCGCTCCTGCCCGGCGGCGTAGCCGACCCCCGCCGCCGTACCGCCGACGACGACCGGGACGCAGCCCTCGACGAGAAGTGCCGCGAGGCCCAAGAGGACGATCTTCTTCACCCGTAAACCCCCCTTCCTACTCGTCCTCCCGCCAAGCCGCCGGAATGTGCTGCGGAAGGCGCCCCCGGACGAGAAGCATGACGTCGAAGCGTGGCGAAAGTCTGGCGAGATCTGGGCGCCGCGCGATGTAGGCCGCCAGCGCTCGCGCGATTCGCCGCCGTTGTCGAGGGGTAACGGCGTGTGCCGCGGCGTCCCGGTCATCGCGCGCCTTCACCTCGATCGCGGCCAAGACGTTGCCGCGGCGCGCGACGATGTCGATCTCGCCGACCGGCAGCCTGAGGTCGCGCGCGAGGATGCGCCAGCCCTTGAGACGAAGGATCCACACGCAGAGCGCCTCGGCCTTGCGTCCGCGACGCTCGGCGATCCGCCGCGCAAGGAGGCTCATCGTCGCTTGTCCTGCTCGAGCAGCTCGAGCGCGCGTGCATAGACCTCCCGGCGCGGTCGCCCGCTCGCCTCGGCGACCGCGTTCGCCGCGTCGCGCAGGCTCATCCTGGCGAGCGCGGCGCGCAGCCGCTCGTCGAGATCCGCCTCCCCGAGCGGCTCGGCCGACGGCGGCCCGACGACGACGACGACCTCGCCCTTGGGCGGCCCGGCAGAGGCGTAATGCGCCGCGAGAGAGGCGAGCGACCCGCGCCGCACCTCCTCGAACATCTTGGTCAGCTCGCGCGCGACCGCGGCCGGCCGGTCGCCCAGCACCTCGGCCATGTCGCTCAGCGACTCGGGAAGGCGATGCGGCGCTTCGAAGAAGACGAGGCTCGACGGAACGGTCGCGAGCGAGCCGAGCTCCGCCCGCCGCGCGCCGCGCTTCGTCGGCAGGAATCCGGCGAAGAGGAACCGGTCGGGAGGAAGGCCGGACAGCACGAGCGCGGCGAGCGGGGCCGAGGGTCCCGGGACGACCGTTACGGGCAGGCCCTCCTCTATGACCGCGCGAACGAGCCTGTATCCGGGATCCGAGACGAGCGGCGTGCCGGCATCGGAAACGAGCGCGATGCGAGCGCCCGCCCGCAGCTTCTCAAGCAGCACCGGCCGGACCCGGTCGGCGTTGTGCTCGTGATAGGCGAAGCGGCGCGTCGCGATTCCGTATCGGGCGAAGAGCTTCCCGGTCACGCGCGTGTCCTCGCACGCGACGAGATCGCAGGCGCGCAGCACCGCGACGGCGCGGAACGAGAGGTCGAGCGCGTTTCCGATCGGCGTCGCCACGATATAGAGACCGGGCGCCACGGCGTCCGGTTGCCCGGGCGGCGGCGGCTCTGTAGGCTGCGCGCGTGCTTCAGTCCGCTCGTTGCTCGCGCCGCCTCGCAGTCGCGGCATCGCTCCTCCTTCTCGCCGGCTGCGGCGGAGGGAACGTAGCGGGACGCGCGCCGAGCCCGCAAGTGAGCGCCCCGGCGGCCACCGAGGCGCCGCAGAACGTCACCGCGGCGCCGCCCGCCTCCGTGCGTCCCCACGACGGCAGGAAGCGCGTCGCGCTGCTCCTGCCGCTGAGCGGCCCCTCGGCTCCGATCGGCCGCGCGATGCTCGAGGCGGCGCAGATGGCCGTGTTCGACATCGCCGACGAGAATTTCGAGCTCCTGCCGCGCGACACCGGCGGCACCCCCGGCGGGGCGCAGCGGGCGGCGCAGAGCGTGCTTCAGGAAGGCGCGCAGCTGGTGCTCGGACCCTTGACGCAGGGCGAGGTCGAAGCCGTGAAGCCCCTGGCGCGGGAGGCGGGCGTCGCCGTCATCGCCTTCTCGACGAGCGCGGCCCTCGCCGACGAGAACACGTTCCTCCTGAGCTTCCTGCCGCGCCAGCAGGTCCGCAGGGTAGTCGGCTTCGCCCGCGAGAAGGGAATCGCGCGGTTCGCCGCGCTGGCGCCGCAGACCCCTTACGGCCAGCTGGTCGTCGACGAGCTGCGCGAGGCCGCGAGGGAGACGGGCGGGAGCCTCGTGCGGGTCGAGTTCTACGACCCCGGCGCCGGCGACCTTACCGGCGTCGTGCGGCGCCTTGCCGCCTTCGACGCGCGCAAGGCCGCGCTCGACGCGCAGAAGCGCCAGCTCGAGGCGCAGGGCGACGAAGCATCGCGCCAGGCGCTGCGCCGCCTCGCCGGGCGCGAGACGCTCGCCGAGCCCGACTTCGACGCGGTGATGATCCCCGAGTCGGAGCCGAAGCTGAAACAGATCGCGCCGCTCCTCCCCTACTACGACCTCGATCCCGCCAAGGTGAAGCTTCTCGGCACCGGCCTCTGGGACGAGCCCGGCCTCGGCCGCGAGCCGTCGCTCGTCGGCGGCTGGTTCGCGGCACCGCCGCCCGAGGCGCGGGAAGAATTCGAGAAGCGCTTCCAGGCGCTCTACAAGCGCAACCCGCCCCGCCTGGCGACACTCGGCTACGACGCCGCCGCGCTCGCCGCCATGCTCGCGCGCAGCGAGCCCGGCGACTTCTCGCCGGCGACGATCGCGAACCCGAGCGGGTATGCCGGCGTCGACGGGATCTTCCGCTTCCTTCCCAACGGGCTGGTGCAGCGTGGCCTCGCCGTGCTGGAGGTGCAGCGGACCGGCAACGTCACCGTGAGCCCCGCGCCCGAGACGTTCCAGGACGTCGCCTTCTGACCGCACTCGTCGCCGTCGCCGTTCTTGCAGCAACCTGGTGGGGGACGGGCGTTCTCATCGAGCCGCTGCGCCGTCGCGCCGTCCTCGACCGGCCGAACCATCGCTCCTCGCACGCGGTGCCGACGCCGCGGGGCGGCGGGCTCGCCGTCATGGCGGCGCTGCTGCCCGCCTGGGCTCTCCTCGTCGTGCTCGACAGCGCGCCGGCGGCGACGATCGCGGCCGTTCTCGGCGCCGCCTTCCTCGCCCTCGTCTCGTTCGCCGACGACCTCCGGCCGCTCCCGCCGCTCTGGCGCCTCCTCGCGCAGATCGCCGCGGTCGCCGGCGGCATCGCGGCGCTCCCCGATTCCGGGCAAGTCTTTCAGGGCCTGCTCCCGCCGGCGATCGACCGCGCCCTCGCGGGGCTCCTCTGGCTCTGGTTCGTCAACCTCTACAATTTCATGGACGGGATCGACGGGATCACGGGGGCCGAGACCGCCTTCCTCGGCGCCGGCCTCGCCTTCCTCGTCTTCGTCAATCGCGAGCTCGGCAATGCCGGGCAGGTCGCGCTCGGCCTCGCGACGGCCGCCGCGGCCCTCGGGTTCCTGCGCTGGAACTGGCAGCCGGCCAAGATCTTCCTCGGCGACGTCGGCAGCGTGCCGCTCGGCTATCTCCTCGGCTGGCTCCTTCTCGCCACCGCCGCCGCCGGCGCCTGGAAGGCGGCGCTGATCCTTCCCGGCTACTACCTCGTGGACGCGACCTGGACGCTCTGCCGCCGCGCCCTTCGCGGCGAGAAGGTGTGGCGGCCGCATCGCGAGCACTTCTACCAGAAGGCGGTCCAGCGCGGGATGAGTCACGCTGCGGTCGTGCGGCGAATCCTCGCGTTGAACCTCTTCCTCCTCGCCCTCGCGCTCATGCTATAGCGGCGCCATGATCAAGCGCGCCCTCCTCTCGGTCCACGACAAGACCGGCCTCGTTCCCTTCGCCAAGACGCTCGCGCAGCACGGCATCGAGCTCGTCTCGACGGGCGGCACGGCCCGCGCCCTCGCCGATGCGGGGCTCGCCGTGACGGAGGTCGCCCAGCTCACGAACTTCCCCGAGATGCTCGACGGGCGCGTCAAGACGCTGCACCCGGCGGTCCATGGCGGCATCCTCGCCCGCCGCGACATCGAGAGCCACCGCGCCGCGCTCGACGAGCACGGCATACGGCCGATCGACCTCGTTGTCGTCAACCTCTACCCCTTCGAGGCGACCGTCGCGCGGGGCGCGCCTTTCGCCGAGTGCATCGAGAACATCGACATCGGCGGCCCGGCGCTCATCCGCGCCGCGGCGAAGAATCACGACTGGGTGACGGTGGTGACCGACCCTGCCGACTACGAGCTCGTCCTCTCCGAGCTCGCCGCGAACGGCGGGGCGACCCGGCCGGAGACGCGGCGCCGGCTCGCCGGGCTCGCCTATGCCCGCACCGCCGCCTACGACGCGGCGATCGCGTCCTGGATGGCACAGGAGCGCGGCGAGACCTTCCCGCCGGTCATCACGGTCGGCGGCCGGCTGCGTCAGAGCCTCCGCTACGGCGAGAACCCGCACCAGGAAGCCGCGTTCTACGTCGGCGGCGCGCCGCGTCCGGGCGTCGCGACCGCCCGGCAGGTGCAGGGCAAGGAGCTCTCGTTCAACAACCTCAACGACACCGACGCCGCGTTCGAATGCGTGGCGGAGTTCGAGCGCCCGGCGGTGGCGATCATCAAGCACGCCAATCCCTGCGGCGTCGCGGTCGCGGACAGCCTCGCCGCGGCCTACGACCGCGCGCTCGCCTGCGATCCCGTCTCGGCCTTCGGCGGCATCATCGCCGTCAATCGCCGCCTCGACGCCGCCACCGCGGAGAAGATCGCCAAGCTGTTCGCCGAGGTGGTGATCGCCCCCGAAGCGGATCCCGACGCGCTCGCGCTCCTTTCGAAGAAGACGGCGCTGCGCGTTCTCCTCACCGGGTCGATGCCGGACCCCGCCGCGCCGGGCATGACGCTCCGCTCGCTCGCGGGCGGCTATCTCCTCCAGACGCGCGACAACGGGCGCGTTACCCGAGACGACCTCAAAGTTGTGACGAAGCGCGCGCCGAGCCCCGCCGAGCTCGAGGACCTCCTCTTCGCCTTCGCCGTCGCCAAGCACGTCAAGTCGAATGCGATCGTCTACGCGAAGGACGGCGCCACCGTCGGAATCGGCGCGGGGCAGATGAGCCGCGTCGATTCCTCGCGCATCGCGGCGTGGAAGGCGGAGGAAGCCGGCAAGGCGGCTGGCCTTCCGACGAGCCCGGCGAAGGGCTCGGTCGTGGCCTCGGACGCGTTCTTCCCGTTCCCCGACGGCCTCCTCGCCGCGGCGAGCGCGGGCGCGACCGCCGTGATCCAGCCCGGCGGCTCGGTGCGCGACGCGGAGGTGATCGCCGCCGCCGACGAGGCCGGGCTCGCCATGGTGTTCACCGGAATGCGTCACTTCCGCCACTGACGGGACGACGCTTTCCCTGCAAATGCAGGGAAAATGCAGGCCCGTCCTCCGCAATCGCGCGGCTCGCCTGCCGAGCCCCTTTCCTGAAAAAACAGGAATGGAAACAGGAAAGGCCGATTCGCCGGCGCGTCCGCGCGGCGGCGCCGCCCGCCCCGGTTCACGGCCTGAAGCATACCGGACATGCAGAACGCTCGGCCCCGCGCTCGATCTCGCTATTCACGATGGAAAGAGCGAACATTACTGTAACCTGATTGGGTTAGATTAACACCCGAAACGGACCCCGGTGTCAAGGCGCTGCGACGGCCATCACAGCGCGCGCCCCTTCAGTGACGTGCATCGCAGCACGCGAGAAGCCGCGCGCGCAAAGTTGCTCGTCGAGAGGAGCAAGGCCATGCGTGACCTGAAATCGGATTGGCGGCGCTGGACCCCGGTCGAACGGGTCGCCGCGATTGCGCTCGTGCTCGGCGGCTCGTTTCTCTCGGCAATTCTGACAGTGAACGGAGTCGTGCCGTGATCGAACGGGAGACGACAGCGGAGATCGCGGCGCGGCGCTGGTTCGCCGAGCTCGGCACCCCGCATCTCGCTTACGTGCGGCGCGCGGAAGCGAGCTCTCGGTGGGAGGTCCGCGCCGCGAACGGATTGCTGCTCGGCGTCTTCAGCTGCCGCGAGATCGCGCTCTGCGCCGCCCGCCGCCGCGGCTACGAGGTGGTGACGGCGCATTGACCACTGCACCGGCGCGACAGCCCCCTCTCCCGCGAGCGCGAGGGAGAGGGGGAATCGCCTTATGCGCCTCGGCGCCTAGACGCAGCGACCGCCGTCGATCTCGAGCGCGACGCCGGTGATGAACTCGGCCTCGTCCGAGGCGAGATAGAGCGCGGCGTTCGCGATATCGAGCGGCGTCGAGAGGCGGCCGAGCGGCACCGTCGCCTTGAACGCGGCGCGGTTCTCCGGCGTGTCGCCGCCCATGAAGTCGGCGAGGAGCGGCGTCTCTCCGGCCACCGGGCAGAGCGCGTTGACGCGGATCTTGTCGGGCGCGAGCTCGACCGCCATCGACTTCGTCATCACGATCGCGGCGCCCTTCGAGGCGTTGTAGACCGTGAGCCCCGGCCGCGGCCTCAGACCGGCGGTCGACGCGGTATTGATGATGACCCCGCCGCCCTGCCGCCGGAAGACCGGCACCGCGTGGCGCGCCGCCAGCCAGATCGCCTTCACGTTGACGGCGAGGATCTTGTCGACCATCGCCTCGGGCACTTCGAGCATCGGCATGCGGCGATGCGTGATCCCGGCGTTGTTGACGAGGATGTCGAGCCGGCCGAAGCGCTCGACGCAGGCATCGATCATCTTCTTCGTCTCGGCATCCGACGAGACGTCCGCGTGAACGTAGATCGCGCTCCCCTGCCCGTGCGCCTTCTCGACCTCGGCCGCGACGCGCTGGCCGTTCGCATCGGCGATGTCGACGACCACGAGCTTCGCGCCCTCCTCGGCGAAGCGCTTGACGATGCCCTCGCCGAAGCCCGAGCCGCCGCCCGTGACGAGCGCCACCTTTCCTTTGAGCCGCATTCCTTCTCTCCCTCCAAGCCGATGAGATCGTCGCGCCCGGTGCGGCGCCGCCGTCACGGGCGGCTCGGCGCGAGCGCGGGCGCGACGCCCGAGTCGTTCTTCAGAATCAGCCGTGCCGCACCGCGACGGTCTTCAGCGTCGAGAAGTGGTAGAGCGCCTCGAACCCCTTCTCGCGCCCGTGGCCCGAGCGCTTGACGCCGCCGAACGGCAGCTCGACGCCGCCGCCGGCGCCGTAGTTGTTGACGAAGACCTGCCCCGCCTGGAGCGCCTTCGCGAGCCGAAGCTGGCGCGCGCCGTCGCGCGTCCAGGCGCCGGCGACGAGACCATAGGGCGTGCCGTTGGCGATGCGGACGGCATCTTCCTCGTCCTTGAAGCGCATCACGGTGAGCACGGGCCCGAAGATTTCCTCCTGCCCGAGGCGATGCTCGGGCGGAACGTCGCCGAAGAGGGTCGGCTTCACGTAGTATCCGGCCTTCGGCACGTTCGGGGCGATGCGGCCCTCGGCGAGCACCTCGAGCCCCGACTTCCGCCCCTCCTCGACATAGGAGGAGACACGCTCCTTCTGCTGGATGTTGATGACCGGTCCGACGTCGAGGTCCATGTCGCTCGCGCCGACCTGCAGCGCGCCGAACCGGTCGGCGACCTTGCCGACGAAGCTGTCGTAGACGCGCTCCTCGACGAGAAGGCGCGAGCCCGCCGAGCAGGTCTGGCCGGCGTTCTGGATGATGGCGTTGACGACGACGGGGAGAGCCGCCTCCTGATCGGCGTCGGCGAAGACGAGCTGGGCCGACTTGCCGCCGAGCTCGAGCGTCACGGGCCGATGGTTCCTTGCCGCCGCCTGCTGCACGAGCGTGCCGACCTCGGGCGAGCCGGTGAAGGAGATGTGGTCGATGCCCGGATGGCCGGCGAGCGCCGCGCCGGCCTCCTCGCCGAGACCCGGAACGATGTTGAGGGCGCCCGGCGGAAAGCCGACCTCGAGCGCGAGCTCGCCGACGAGCAGTATCGAGAGGCTCGCATCCTCGGCCGGCTTCACCACGCAAGCGTTGCCCATCGCCAGCGCCGCGGCGACCGAACGGCCGAAGATCTGCGCGGGATAGTTCCACGGGATGATGTGGCCGGTGACGCCGAACGGCTCGCGGAAGGTGAGAACCGTGTAGCCGTCGAGGTAGGGCAGCGTCTCCCCGTGCACCTTGTCGGCGGCGCCGGCATAGAACTCGAAGTAGCGGGCGAGCGCGGTGATGTCGGCACGCGCCTGACGGATCGGCTTGCCCGTATCGCGCGCCTCCGCCTGCGAGAGCCGTTCGTGATTGTCCTCGACCTTGCGCGCGAGCTTCATCAAGAGCCGCCCGCGCTCGACAGCCGGCAGGCGGCCCCAAGCGCCCTCCCGCGCGGCGCGCGCCGCCGCCACCGCGGCGTCGATATCGGGCGCGGTGCCGCGGCCGATCCGTCCGACCTCTTCGCCGAGACTGGGATCGATGACGGGCAGCGTGGCGCCGCTTGCGGGCGGGCGCCAATCGCCGCCGACGAGGATCTCGGTGCGAGTGGGAACGGGTTCGGGCATGGCTTCCTCGTTGGGCTGTTCTGTTTGGCCGAGAAAAAAGCATAGCACGCCGGCTCCGGGTCCGCCCGGGGCGCGGCAGCGAGACGCACGCCTTTCCGGAACGACGCTCCGCACCTGTCGTTGGGGAAGTGTCGGTTTCCGAAGAACGAAGGAGAGGCGAAATGGCAGAAGCGCTTGCTGGAAAGAAGGTCGCGATTCTCGCGACCGACGGGTTCGAGCAGTCGGAGCTGACGGAACCCCGGCGCAAGCTTCTCGAGAACGGCGCCACCGTGCATGTCGTCGCGCCGCACGCGGGCTCGATCCAGGGGATGCAGCATCACGACAAGGGCGAGAAGGTGAGCGTCGACAAGACGCTCGACGAGGTTCGCCCCGAGGACTACGACGCGCTGGTTCTGCCGGGCGGCGTCGCCAATCCCGACGCGCTGCGCACGAACGAGAAGGCGGTCCGGTTCGTGCGCGCCTTCTTCGATGCGAAGAAGCCGGTCGCGGCGATCTGCCACGGTCCCTGGACTCTGGTCGAAGCCGACGTCGTCCGCGGGCGCACCCTCACCTCGTGGCCGTCGCTCAAGACCGACATCCGCAACGCGGGCGGAATATGGGTCGACCAGGAAGTCGTCGTCGACAACGGCCTCGTCACGAGCCGCAAGCCGGACGACCTCGACGCCTTCTGCAGGAAGATGGTGGAGGAGATACGCGAGGGGCGCCACGAGCGGCGCGCCGCCGCCGAGTAGCGGCGCCGTTCAGGGATAGGCGGGCAGGCCCGTGATGAGCGGGTGCGCCCAGGCGAGGACGAGAAAGAGAAGAAGGCCGCCGGCGAGGGGCAGCGCCAGCCCCGTCGGCGGCCG
>JADGGZ010000133.1 GCA_019689675.1 Rhodospirillales bacterium
GCGTTGTGGCCGGTCGGCCCCATCGCGAACTCCGACATGTGCAGGCGCCCGATCGTGACGGCGCCCGCCGACTCGAGCCGCGCGACGAGGCTCGATGTGACGTTCGGAACGAAGTCCTGCCGGATCTTGGAGCCGCAGCCCGAGACCTTGCCCGCGCGGTAGAACATGTCCTTGTGCGCGAGCGGCACGCCGTGAAGCGGCCCGCGCAACCGGCCGGCAGCGCGCTCGCGGTCGAGATCGCGCGCGACGGCGAGCGCTTCTTCGGCCTCGAGCGCGACGAAGGCGTTGAGGCGGGGATTGAGAGCTTCGGCCGCCTCGATGCACTCGGCCACAAGGCTTTCCGACGTCAGCTCCCCGCGCGCGATGGCCTCGGCAGCCTCGCAGAGCGTGAGGTGGCGCGCGCCTTTCATGGATTTCGCCCTGCCACGATGCTGGCGAACCGCTCGAACCGTACGTCGAAGAGCGTTTCGCTCCCGAGCCGGGAGCACGCCTTGTCGGCCGCGCGATCGACGGCGGCATGGGTCGATTGGACGAGGGCGTACGTGCGCCGGGCCCATTCGTCGTTCGCGTCGATGCCCTGCGTGAGGCGGAGCAATTCTCGCCCGAAGGCGTCGTCGGACGACGACATCAAATGACCCCTTTCTGACGCAGCGCCGAGATGTCGTCCGTGCTGAAGCCCAGCCGCTTCAGGATGGAGTCGGTGTCGAAGCCCATCGGCGGCGCGGCCCTCGTGGGCGTGCGGCGGCCATCGACCTGAATGGGACCGGCCAGCATGCGGACCGGAGCGCCGCCCTCGGGACGCTCGAAGTCGGCGAGCCGTCCGCCCGTCGTCACGAACGGATTTTCCAGCGCCTCGCCGACGTCGTAGACGGGCGCAACCGGGACATGGCCGCCGAGCGTTTCGCACCATTCCGCGCTCGTCCTGGCCGAGAGCGCTTCGTCGAGGAGGCGGGTGAGCTCCTCCCGATGCTTCAAGCGGGCGGCGAAATTCGCGAAGCGTTCGTCGTTGGCGAGGTCGGGACGACCGATCATCTCCGCGAAAATCGGCCAGAACTTCTCCTTGTTGCACATCACGAACAGCCAGCCGTCCTTGGTGCGGTACAGCTGGGAGGGCGTAAGCGAGGGATGGGAGGAACGTGGCTCCCGCCGCTGCACGTGCCCTTCATTCAGGTACCATGTCGCGAGATAGCAGAGATTGTGAAGCGCCGTGTCGAAGAGGCTGACGTCGAGATCCATGCCCCTGCCGCTCGCCCGGGCTCCGAGGATGCCGGAGACGAGGGAGAAGGACGCCATCAATCCGCTCATCAGGTCCACGATCGAGAGCCCCATGCGCGTCGGCGGGCCGTTCGGCTCGCCGGTGACGCTGAGATAGCCGGCCTCGGCCTGCATCAGATAGTCGTAGCCCGGCCAGGAGCGGCGTTCGCCTTCCCGCCCATAGGCCGAGAGATGGGCGCAAACGATCTTCGGATTGACTCCGCTCAAGTGCTTGTAAGTGAGACCGAGCTTCTCCGGCAGGTCGCCGCGCAAATTGTCGAGAACGGCGTCCGCGTTGCGGACGAGCTCATGGAAGATCTTGATGCCTTCCGGCTGCTTCAAGTCGAGCGTGAGGCTCCGCTTGTTGCGATTGAAGGATTGATAGAAGTGGCTGTCGAGCTTCGAGAAGTAGTAGGGGCCGACATGCCGGCCGACATCGCCGCCAGCGTGCGGGTTCTCGATCTTTATCACTTCCGCGCCGAGATCGGCGAGAAGCATCGTCCCGAAGGGGCCGGCGCCGTACTGCTCGACGGCGATCACCGTGACCCCGGCGAGCGGAAGACGATCAGACGAGTTCGACATGCCGGGTTCAGATTCGGTTGCGCTCGATCAGCCGCTTGGCGATCACGATCCGCTGGATCTCGTTCGTGCCTTCGCCGATGACGAGGAGCGGCGCGTCGCGATAGAGGCGCTCGACCGGGAATTCCTTGCTGTATCCGTAGCCGCCGTGAATGCGCATCGCCTCGAGCGAGTTCTCCACGGCCGTTTCGGTCGCGAAGAGCTTCGCCATCCCGGCCTCGTAGTCGCACCGCTCGCCGCGGTCGAAGGCCTCGGCGGCTTGACGAACCAGGAGACGCGATGCCGCGGTACGCGTCGCCATATCGGCGAGTTTCATGGCGATCGCCTGGTGCTCGCAGATCGGCTTGCCGAAAGTCTTGCGCTGCTGCGAGTACCGGACGGCTTCGTCGAGCGCGGCCTGCGCGATTCCGACGCCTCGCGCGGCGACGTTGATTCGGCCGAGCTCGAGCCCCGAGATCGCGCACGCCATTCCGTGCCCCTCGACCCCGCCGATCAGGCGGCTCGCCGGGATGCGGTAGTCGTTGAAAACCAGCTCGGCGGAGTCGATGCCCTTGTAGCCGAGCTTCTCGAGCTTGCGGCTGACGGAGAAGCCCTCGCCCTTGACGGCGAGGAACATGCTCATGCCCTTGTGGCGCGGCTGCGCCGAGGGGTCGGTCTTCACGAGGAGCGCGAAGCACGAACCCTTGATGCCGTTCGAGATCCACGTCTTGGTGCCGTTGACGACGTAATGATCGCCGTTCCGGACGGCCGTCGTGCGGATCGCCTGGAGATCCGTGCCGCAATCGGGCTCGGTGAGCGCGAGGCCGCCGCGCAGCTCCCCGGTCGCGAAGCGCGGCAGGAACTCCCGGCGCTGCTCTTCCGTGCCCATCTTGGCGACGATGTGCGCCATGATGAGGTGCGAGTTGATGATGCCGCTGATCGACATCCACACGCTCGAGATCCGCTCGATGATCTTGGCGTAGGTCGTAGCGCTGAGGCCGAGGCCGCCGTACTCGGTCGGGATGATCGCACCGAACAGCCCGAGCTCCTTCATCCGCTCGACGATCTCCTCGGGATAGATGTCGCCGTGCTCGAGCCGCATCACGTGCGGACGCACGTGGCGATCGAGGAAACGATCGACGCTCTCGAGGATGATCCGTTCGCTTTCCGCGAGGTCGTCGGCGATCTTCGGCTTGGAGGCGCTCATTCCGGGTTCCTTGGATTTCGATGTCGTTTGCGCTGCTCGGCTCAGCCCGCGATGGCGGCCGCGAACCCGCCGAGGTCTCTGACGTCGTCGAGGCTCAGCACGGCGGCTTCGATGCGTTCGGCCGCCGCCGGGCTCACCGAGATCGCCGCATTCGCCCGATACTTCTCGACGATGTCCGGCTCGCTCAGCGGACGGTCCGGCGCGCCGCGGTTGATCTGTTCGCGCGCGGCGATCTGCTTGCCGTTCTTGAAGGCGATCCGAACCTCGCCGGAATAGGCCTTCGGGAACGGCGAATCGGGATCGACCCGATACTGGACCTTGTCGGCGAGCGCCAGAATCTGCGGGTCGGAAAGCGCCGCGTCTTCGAGCTCCGCAAGGGTCATGCGGCCGCGCACGAGCGCGGCGGCGACGAGGAACGGAATCGAGAACTGCGCGTCGTAGCTGTTGGCCGGCCGCTTCTTGTTCGCCTCGGGCTCGCAGACCGTCTTGACCACCTCGGCGGGGACGAAAGCCTCGATCTTCTCGATGGCGCCTATGTCGATCCCGTCCTTCGTCAGTCTCAGGGCGGCGTCGATGCAGCCATGGGTGAAATGGCACGCAGGAAACGGTTTGATCGAGGTGCGCGCGATCTCCCAGGTCTCGCCGAGGCCGGCGGTCGCGAGCGTATAGTCGCAGCCCTCGGCGAGCGGCCCCAGGTACGACTTGTAGAGCCCGAAACGTCCGACATAGGGGTGGCTCGCGCCCTTGAACCCCTGCTTGGCGAGAGCGGCCGCGGTAATGCCCGCGGCAGCGGCCCAGCCCGGATGGATCCGCTTGTTCCACGCGCCGTCCTCGAGGAATTCGAGGCTGCCGGAGGCGAGGGAGAGCGCGATGCCTTGCGCCTGCACGAGCTCGCGCTCCGAGAGGCCGAACAAGACGCCGGCGGTGAGCGTACAGCCGAAAGCGCCGACGAGGCCGGTCGGGTGGAAGCCCACTTGATGGAAGGCGCCTTTCACCACCGCGCCGAGCCGGGTCGTAACCTCGACGCCGACGATGTAAGCGGTAACGAGATCGCGGCCGCTTGCGCCGACGTGCATCGCGGCCGAAAGAGCGGCAGGAAATGCGCTCGCCGTCGGATGGACGATTCCGCCGAGATGCGTGTCGTCGAAATCGAGGCCGTGGCAGAGAAGCCCGTTCACGACTGCGGCATCACGCGGGGAAAGCCGGGCGGGCATGCCGATCACCGGCACCGGCCCCGCGCCGCCAAGCCCTGCCATGGCGTTCAGCGTCCGATGTGCAAAGTCGTACTTGGTGGAGGCGAGGGCGATTCCGATCGAGTCGAGCGCGTGGTGGCGTGCCCGCGACCGGACACTCTCGGGAATGTCCTGGTGGCGCAGATTGACGGCGAAGCGCGCAAGGGCGTGGGACGGCTCGGCGATGACGCGCGACTCTTCGACGCGAGGCTTCGGGCCGTCGCTCTGCGGAACGGCTTTCACTCGGGTAGCGGCGCTCATGGGCTCCTCCTTCAACTTCTCGTTCCGAATCGAGAGCGGCGCGCTTCTCGAGGCGTGGCTCTCGCTTGTCGGACGCTCTTCGGCATCCGGCTTGTCTCAGTCCGCGACTCCGTGGCCTCTCTTGGGGATGAGGCTCATGCGGATGAACTCCATGAAGACGGTACCGTCCGCCTTGTAGCCCTCGGTCCTCGTCGTGACGATGCCTTGGGTAGGACGCGACTTGCTCTCGCGCACCTCGAGAACTTGCGAGCGCGCGTAGATCGTGTCGCCCGGGAAGACCGGGGCGGTCAGCTTGATCTCCTTCCACCCGAGATTGGCGATCGCCTTGAAGCTCACGTCGTTGACGGTCATCCCGAGCACGATCGCGAGCGTCAGCCCGGAATTGACAAGGGGCTTGCCGAACTCCGACTTGCTTGCGAAGGCGGCATCGCAGTGCATCGGATGGGCGTTCATCGTCAGCAGGCTGAACTGGATATTGTCGGATTCCGTGATCGTCCTGCCCGGGCGGTGCTCGTACACGTCTCCGACCACGAAGTCTTCGAGATACCGCCCGTAGCTGGCAACGATGGTCCGATGCTCGCTCATATGCCCTTCCGAACGTGGCGACGCCGGCAGCGGCGTCAAATCTGTGGACAGGCGCGGTATGTAAAAGTACGTACATGGTGTGGTCAAGGCATCTTTCGCGGCGGTACGGAAGAAGCAGCAGAGGGAAGCGTGGACGAGTCGATGACATCAGAAGCCGCAGGGCGGCGCTCCTATCTGTTCGTGCCCGGCAATCGGCCGGAGCGGTTCGCGAAGGCTGTCGGCTCCGGCGCCGACGCCGTGATCATCGATCTCGAAGATGCGGTTCCGCCGCACGAGAAGGACGCCGCGCGCGACCACGTCGTCACGCATCTCCGCAACGCGGAGCGGAGTGGCGTGCCGACTTTCGTGCGCATCAACTCGCCCCGCACGATCACCGGGCTTGCCGATCTTGCCGCACTCATGACGGAAGCGCGGCGCGGTGCGGCTCCCGGCGGCATTCTTGTCCCCAAAGCGAGCGCGGCGGACATCGCGCTCGTCGGCGACGTCATCGTCGATGCGGGCATCGCGATCGAGCTCGGAGCGCTGGTCGAGACATGTGCCGGGATCGAGGACGCGTTTTCGATTGCGAAGGCCTCGCCGAGGCTTACCTTTCTGATGTTCGGAGGCGCCGACCTCGCAGCCGAGCTCGGCGTGGAGCTCGCGTGGGACCCGCTTTTCGCGGCGCGCGCCAGGCTGGTGCAGGCGGCGGCCTCGGCGGGGCGCCTCGCGATCGATATGCCTTGGGTCGCGCTCGATGACGAGGAGGGTGAATTGGCCGAGATGAGGCGGAGCTTTGCGCTCGGCTTCTCCGGGCGAGCTGCCATCCATCCACGGCAAGTGGGACGAATTCACGCCTTGCTGAAACCGGATCCCGAGGCGGTCGCGCAGGCGCAGCGTGTGTTGGCGGCCTACGAGGCGGCGCGCGGGGCCGCTTGTCTGCTGGATGGACGGCTGGTCGAACGGCCCACGATAGAGCACAGCCGGCGCGTGCTGGCCCGTGCGCGAATCGCGGAAGCGGCCGCGTGAGCGATCCGGCAAGAGGCGGGCTGCCGCTCGCGGTTTCGGCGGCGATCGCGATCCAAGCCCTCGCGAGCGCCGCGGTTCTCGCGCTCACGGCGATCGCGCCGATCGTCGCCGATGCGATGGGCGTTCCGCCGCACGTGATCGGCTATCAGGTGAGCGTCGTCTACGTCTTCGCGACGCTGGTCTCGATCTTTTCCGGCCGCTTCGTCCGCAAATACGGCCCGGCGCGGGTCAGCCAGCTCGCGCTTCTCGCCGCGGCGCTCGGTCTCGCGGGGTTCGCTTCCGGAAGCGCCGGCGTGGTGCTGATCGGGTCGGTGCTGATCGGCTCGGGCTACGCATTGACCAATCCGGCGGCGTCGGAGCTCTTGAACCGGCTTGCGCCTCCCGAGAAGCGAAACCTGATCTTCTCCCTCAAGCAGACGGGTGTTCCTCTCGGCGGCATTTTGGCCGGGCTGGTTCTGCCGAGCGCGGCGATCGCATTGGGTTGGCAGCCGGCACTCTTGCTTTCGGCGATTCTGGTGCTGGTCGTAACGGTGGCGCTCGAGGCAGTGCGAGCGACATGGGACGTCGAGAAAGACCCTCGGCTGCCGCTCCGGGCCAATATGCTCGAGGGGCTCGAGCTCGTCTTGCGTCGACCGAGCCTGCGCGCGCTGGCGTTCATGGGATTGCTGTTCTCGGCGATCCAGCTGTCGCTCGTCTCCTTCGCCGTCGTCATGCTCGTCGAGGAATTCGGCTGGCGAACGGTGGAGGCCGGCGCGGCGGCCGCGGCGGTACAGGCTTCGGGAGCCGTCGGCCGCGTGTTCTGGGGCGTGATCGCCGACCGCACGCGTGCCGGCCTCCTCGTGCTCGCCGTTATCGGATGCCTTTCGGGTGCGGCGGCTGCGCTGATGCCTTTCGTCGGCGGGCTCGCCCCGTGGCTCGTGATCGCGGTTCTCTGCGCGTTCGGCGCGGCCTCGATCGGCTGGAACGGCGTCATGCTGGCCGAGGCCGCCCGGCTCAGCCCCGAGGGACGCGTCGGCCCCGTGGCGGGCGGCGTACTGATGCTGACCTTTCTCGGCGTCGTGCTGGGCCCGGCGCTCTTCGCCTTCGCGTACGAGCTCATCGGCTCCTACGCCGACACGTACGCGATCTTCGCTCTTTCACCGCTCCTGGGGAGTTTCGTGGTGTGGCAGGGCAGTCGTACCGAAAGGCGGGCGGCCCGCGATCTAGAATAAGTACGTACTTAATGCTGGTCCCGGCGCCGCGACCCGGGTAACAATTGCGCCGTCATGTCCGAACATACGAGATGAAGGGGGACGCGATGCGGAGATTCTTCACCTGGGCCGTCGCTCTGGGAATAGGGGGCGGCCTGCTGATGGCCGGCGCGCATGCCGCTGCGCAGCCGATCGAAATGATCATGACCGACGAGCTCGCCACCTCGCATTGGTCGACGAAGATCATCGACCAGTTCGCGAAGACGATCGAGGAAAGGTCCAAGGGTCGGATCACGCCGAAGGTGTTCCACGCCGGGACGCTCTACAAGGATCAGGACGCGGTCGCCGCGCTCGGAAGCGGCTCCGTTCACATGGTCTGGCCGGTGGCGGTCCGCCTCGAGCCCATCGCGCCGCAGACCGGTATCGTCAGCCTGCCGTTCGCCATCACCGACGAGATGATGCTGCAGGAGGGCGCGCCCGAGGCGATCGGCAAGTTCCTGTCGCAGTATGTCGAGCCCAAAGGCATTCGCGTGATGGGGCTCGCGCGCACCGCCGACTTGTTCTTCCTGTTCCGCAACGAGTTCATCACGGACATGAAAGACCTGCGCGGCAAGAAGGTCCGCGTGACGGGCGGGCGCATCTTGCAGCAGCTGATGCGCGAGTTCGGCACGAGCCCCGTCTCGATGGCGGCAACGGAAATGGCCACCGCGATGATGCAAGGCGCGATCGACGGGATCTTCACCTCCGCAGGCGGATGGGAGATGGTCGGGACGAGCGCCGCGCCGAGGGCGAGCTCGGTGCCGGGGCTCAGCCTCGTGACCTACGCCGTCCTCGTCGACAATGCGTGGCTGAAGAATCTGCCGGAGGACCTCCGACAGGTCGTCGAAGGCACGACTCTCGAATTCGTGCGGACGAACTGGGAGGTCGCCATGAAGCTCGACAAGGAGACGCTCGAAAACATGGTGAAGGCCGGCGGCCAGTTCCAGGAAGTGAGCCCGGAGGCGCGCGAGGCCTTCCGAAAGGCGGCGCAGAAGGCGAACGAGGATTTCATTCGGCGTTACCCGGACGTCTGGGAAAAGTTCCAGGAAGTGACGCGTCCCTTCCGCAAGGGGTAAGGGCGGTTTGCCGGAAAACTCCCGCCGCGGAAGGCGCCCGGCGGGAGTTTTTTTTGTCTCGTTGGCTCGCGTACGAAAGCCGAAGCGCAGCGACGCGGCCGGGCGCGATCGACGCCGGATGAGAACGCAGGTGCCGCGACGAGCTCGCCGAAGAGCTGGTCCGCGATAAGCTTCGAGCGCCGGCGCGGGAACCCCGTTACGGTCACGATCGTACGCGCGGTATCATCGAGACCGCCTCGGTCCCGCGCGGCTCGGGGCGGGCGAAAAACGCGAAACGGAGGTCCCATGAAATTCGGCGTCGGTCAGCCGGTGAAGCGGTTCGAGGATCAGACGCTCATCACCGGCAAGGGACGCTACACCGACGATATCGTTCTGCCGAGGATGGCGCATGCCTGCGTCCTGCGCTCGCCGGTCGCGCACGCCAGGATCACCAAGGTCGATGCTTCGGCGGCGCGCGCGATGCCGGGCGTTCTCCTGGTGCTTACCGGCGAGGACGTCGTCAGGGACGGGCTCGGCGACGTGCCGTGCGTCGCCCCGCTGTCGAACCGCGACGGCAGCCCGCGCCACGATACGCCGCGCCCTGTGCTCGCGGTCGGCAAGGTGCGTCATGTCGGCCAGCCCGTCGCGCTCGTCGTGGCGGAGACGCTCAACGAGGCGCGAGACGCCGCGGAGGCGATCGTGGTCGACTACGACGTGCTGCCCGCCGTCACCGACGCGCGCGCGGCGATCGCGCCCAGCGCGCCGCAGCTCTTCGACGAGATCCCCGGCAACGTCGTCTTCGACTGGGACAACGACATGTGCGACTTCGCCGCCACGGAGGCGGCCTTCAAGGCGGCGGCGCACGTGACGCGCATCGAGCTGGTCAACAACCGCGTCGTCGCCAACTCGATGGAGCCGCGCAACGCGATCGGCGACTGGGACGCGGCGAGCGGGCGTCCGGTCCTCTACACCGGGACGCAAGGCTCGCATTTCGTGCGCGACCCGCTCGCCGAGAACGTGCTGAAGCTGCCGCAGAAGGAGCAGCTCCGCGTCGTCACCCCGCCCAATGTCGGCGGCGGCTTCGGAATGAAGGCCTTCGTCTATCCCGAGCAGGCGCTCGTCGTCTGGGCGGCCGGCAAGCTGAAGCGCCCGGTGAAGTGGCAGGCCGACCGCTCGGAAGGCTTCATCTCCGACAACCAGGGGCGGGATCACGTGACGAGGGCGGAGCTGGCGCTCGACCGCGACGGCAAGTTCCTGGGCTTGCGCGTCGAGATCCTCGCCAATATCGGCGCCTATCTCTCGCCGATGGGCGCGTTCATCCCGACGCGCTCCTCCGATCTCTGCTGCGGCCTCTACACGACGCCGGCGATCGCTATCAACGTGAAGGGCGTCTGCACCAATACCGTGCCGGTCTGCGCCTATCGCGGCGCCGGGCGGCCGGAAGCGGCCTATATGATCGAGCGTCTCGTCGATGCCGCCGCGCGCGAGCTGGGGATGACCCCCGACGCGATCCGCCGGAAGAACTTCATCCCGCCTTCGGCGATGCCCTACACGACCGCGACCAAGGTCACTTTCGATTCCGGCGAGTTCGAGAAGCTCATGGACCTCGCCATGGAGAAGGCGGACTGGAAGGGCTTCGAGGCCCGCCGCGCGGCGAGCGAGGCGCGCGGCCTGCTGCGCGGCATCGGCATGGCGACCTATACGGAGCGCTGCGGCGGCGGCTTTCCCGAGACGGCGTCGATCGAGTTCAAGGGCGATCGGATCGAGCTGGTCATGGGGAACCAGGAATACGGCACCGGCCTCGTCACTTCGTACAAGCAGCTCGTCTCCGACCGTCTCGGCGTCGATGTCGAGCGGATCGACGTCGTCATGGGCGATACCGACCGCAGTCCGCGCGG